>JBAYVG010000085.1:0-12631 GCA_041674785.1 Rhodocyclaceae bacterium | reverse complement strand
GGCCTGCTGGTGGCGCTGGGTGCGCCGCGACGGACGATTCTCGGATTATTTCTCGGTGAAGCGGTGGCGCTGTCGGCGCTGGGGGGGCTGATGGGGCTGCTGCTCGGCGTCGGGCTGGCGCAGTTGATTCACCTGGCTGTACCGGCGCTACCGGTGCACACGCCGCTCAGCTTTGTGCTGCTGGCAGAAGGGGTGGCGATTGTCATCGGCCTCCTGGCCGGGGTGTTGCCGGCACGGCGGGCCGCGCTGCTCGACCCGGTAGAGGCGTTGCGAACCGAGTAGAGGACGGCGTCAGGCGGCTGGCTCGTCGATGGCCCGTAGCCCCAGACCGCCCTTGCCCATGGCAACGGCCGCCGGGCCGTGTTCGCCGGCGACACGGTAGCGCTGTTTGCCCAGATACACTTCAACCCCTTCGTAAATCGCCTCCTCGGCGATGACGCGGGACTGCTGAGACAGTTCGATCTTTCTTTCCAGAGCCTGCTCTTCCGCACGCATGGCGGCTATGTCGTCGTTCAGGGCGTGGGCGCTGGCGCGTGCCTTCTCGACCATGCCGGGCTTGATGCGCTCCGGGTGGTGGGATGCAAAATCGAGCAGTTTGCTGATCTCGAGCAGCTGGTTTTCGCGGTCATCGCGGTTCTTGGCAATCTCCAGCGCCTGCTTGTGCAGCGTGGGATCAACACCGATCTCAAAGCGGGTGGTAACGCGATTGGGCGAGCCGAGCACCTTGCCCTTGATCGACAGGGTTGCCTGCGCGCGGCCGCCGATGATGTGGCCACGCCGTTTGTTGCCGACGAGGATGTGATTGACGGCGATGAGTTCGCACTGCATGGCGGTATCGTCGATGAAGATGCTGTCACCGGCTTCGATTTTTGCCTGCTGGAGGTAGGCGGCGCTGAACGATCCTGCGCAGCGGATCGTCTGTTCGTGGGCGTCGGGGCGCCCCAGACTGCCGACGACCCCGCCCTTGATGACGATGCTGCCGCCAGCTTCGAGCGTTGCGGCCTCGACCATGCCGCCGACTTCGATATCCCCGCTGGCACGGACGGTCATGCCGGCGGCGATATCGTCCTTGATGACCACGCTGCCATCAAAGTCGATATTGCCGCTGGCGGTATTGACGGTGGTAACGGAAAACACGGGCTCGACGATCATTCCGTTGGCGACTTGTACCGGCTGCCCGGCCATTGCTGCCAGCAGGAGATTCGGGTTTTCAGGGGCGCAGGAGACACCGGTAAGGTTGGGCGCGTACATGATGTCCTTGCCCGGCCGGGCGGGGATCGGCTGACCGAGCAGCGAGAGGCCGGGAACGCCATCGCTGGCTGGATGCCGCAGCATCAGCCGGTCACCCGGGTGGACCACGAAGATCTCGCCGAGATCGCGATAGTCGATGCGGCCGCTTTCATCCATTCTCGGCGCACGGTCTCGCACCTCGGGCAGCAATTTTTCTAGCCACCCGTCTTCACCATGCACCGGCGAGCGACCGTGCGCGACAACGAGGCTGTCGGCGGCGCCATCGGCGATGGCCTGGTTGATTGCAACCAGGTCGACACCGTCGAGCACGCCCAGGGTCGCCAGTTCGCGGAGGATATCTTCCTTGCTGACGGGCGTACCGCCCTGTGCCGGTACGATCGTGAGGAGTGCAGAAAGGCCATCGGTGCTGATCGTCAGTTCGAGTGTGGCGTCGACACATTCGGCCAGACGCAAGGCGGCAACCGGCGCACCCGCATTGTATTTGGCGAGCAGGATCATCGCGGCCGGGGGGAGATAACGCAGCTTGTCGTAGCCCAAAGCAACAAGGTGTGCACGCAGCCAGCTTTCGTCGACCGGCGCCGACGCCAACATGGGTTCGACAGAGGCAATCAGTGCCTTGGCTTCAGGGTCGAAACGAAAATTCAGCCCGGCCCCGCGAATCAGTTCATCTGCCATTTTTCTCCCTGTCTGCAGCAGGCCGGCGACAGGCGCCTGTGCTGTAAGATTCTCTGCCTTGCCGTTTGTCAGCGATGGCGGAACCGACGATCACGTTACCAGAAGCTGGCCTTGCACGGCCAGCGCGACCGCTTTGAGGACACAATGAGCATCCATGAAATTGAAGGAACCCGGCTGCCATGCCTCCCCTGAACACGCTCTGCCGCCCGATCAAGCGTAGCCGGCCATTACAACAGCTGGGCGGCATCGTCGTTGGCCTGCTGCTGGCGGCCGGTCACGTTCTGGCGATGCCCATGCACACGCCGGTTCCAGGAGGGGTTGCCGTCATCAAGGTTGGCAGCGATACGGATGGGGCCGCTGCACCCGCCGTCCGCTTCAACGATATTCCACAGCCGGTTGTGCGGCAGGGACATTATTGGTTCGCGCTGGTCGGCCTGCCGCTTGACACGGCCGCTGGGCGGCATCAGGTGGTCATCGGTGACGGGGTGGATGCAGGCAAGGAGCAGCCGCTACCCTTCGAGGTCCGCCCGAAAAACTACCCGACACAGCGTCTGCGCATTCCCGATCAACGTATGGTGCAACCGCCTCCGGAACTGGAGGAGCGCATCGTGGCGGAGCAGCAACGCATCGCGGCCATGAAGCGGCATTTCTCGCCGAAAGTGCTGCCGGATACGGATTTCGTGCTGCCTGCCAAGGGCCGTCTTTCAGCCCGTTTTGGTGTGCGGCGGGAACTCAACGGGGAACCTCGCTCCCCGCATTCCGGACTCGACGTGGCCGTCGGCACGGGGCAGACGGTGCGCGCTGCTTCGTCGGGTACGGTTTTGGCGGTGGAGGACTTCTATTTCACCGGCGGAACCGTGGTTGTCGATCACGGTCAAGGCGTACTGACCCTGTACGCACATCTCTCGCGCATTGATGTGACGCCGGGGCAGGCCCTGAAGAAGGGCGAACCACTCGGGGCCAGTGGCGTGTCGGGCCGGGCAACCGGACCCCACCTGCACTGGGTGGTGGTTGTCGGCGGCTCGTCGGTCGACCCGGAACTGTTTTTGCCAAAACGATAAAATGCACGAAACAACCCGCACGAGCGCCGTCGATGCGCAAGGCGACACTATGGAGAGGCTGTTCATGAAAGCACCTGTATCTGCACTTGTTCTTGCCCTGCTGCTGAGCACGGCTACGACTACCTCACTGGCCGCCACCAGCGTTTCCTGCCCTGAGCTGGCTAAAGCTGTACAGGCGGGCAGCTGCCCGACGGAAGAGGAACTGCTTTTTACCTTTAACGGTTACTGCAGCGACAACGCCCGGATCTACGGCAAGGGCGCGGAAGTCTGTACCAGCTATGCGAGTTACCGGAAGTTGAAGAACATCGTGCTCTGGGAAATGCCGGGTACGGATTTCCAGGCCTACATATCCTGCGACCTTCCGGGAGAGCGCTTCAAGGAGCGCAAGCCTTCGGCGATCGCCGTTTCGAAGCAGGGGAAAATGACCCGTCTGGCCTGCAGCTATGATGAAGGCGTGACCTTCACCTACCGCACCCATGCCGAATGCCGGATCGAAAATGCGGAGGCTTGCAAGACCGACGCCGCCGCTTGCAAGGCCAGCTGCGAGTAGGTGGACTGTGCGTCGCTGAGGAGCGCCGAGAGCGACCTGTGCAGCCCTCGACATCAAGGGCCTGTGGACACCGTCAAATGAATGTCCGCAGACCCTGGCAGCCTGTCGGGCTTAAAGGAAATCGGCTGCAAAATGCGGGGGGCCGGCCCATATTTCCGCATCTTTCACTTCGACTCTTCAAGTCCGAAGGCTGCTAGCTGAAGTGTCTTTCGATGACGGCAACCAGTGCGTCGCCGTCAATCGGCTTATGCAGGTACTCGTTGGCTCCCAGCCCGAAACCGACGCGCGAATCTTCCTTGTCAGTACTGGCTGTGAGAAACACGAAAGGGACGCCAGCCGTGGCCGGTTCCGCACGCAGGCGCGCCAGCACACCGAAGCCATCGACCCCGGGCATCAGCAGGTCGCACAGAACCAGATCGGGCGGCGAACGCAATGCCATTTCTATGCCCTGGGCGCCACTTTCGGCTTCCAGCAGGACGAACCCTTCGTCTCGCAGCACCATGGCGGCCGCCGCGCGAACGATCGGGTCGTCATCAATCAACAGTATTCTGCGTGTCAGTGGCGGCATAGAAGAAACTCGATAAGAAAAACGCGGCGCATCCTGCGCCGCGTCTAGTGGGATCGGACAAATTGATCCTTCAGACCTTGGGCTTGGCCGGGGTGCTCATTTCACCCTTGCCGTCCTTGGCCTTTTCGCCCGAACACGCCAGTGCATTGAAACTGGCGACAGAGAACATTACGGCCAATGCAGCGGATATCCATCTCTTCATAGGCAATCTCCATGGGGCACGCCAGCCGGCGCGAAATTCATTGTGGGCCGGCCAACGCTGGAAATCAAGCCTTAGCCCTAGCGATGTGCGTGCCCGCGGTAGTGGGAATGGTGGTGGTGTTTGTAGTGGCCCCGGGCATGGCCGCGCCCGGGGTGGCGATGATCCGCATGGCCGTAGTAATGGACTTCACGATAGGTATAGGCAGGGGCGTAGCCACCGCCATAGCTGCTCCGGTAGGTCGGTTGCGAGATCGACTGGCCGACGACTGCGCCAACAGCGCCACCGACACCGCTACCGATAATGGCCCCGTTGCGCCCACCCATCGAATCGCCGATGACGGCCCCGGCAACTGCACCGACCCCGCCGCCGATGGCGGTGCCAAAGGCATCTGCACGCGCAGCTGTGGAGCAGAGAAGCCCGGCAAGAAGAAGCGGGAAAATCAGTCTGGTTTTTTTCATGATGCACACCTGCTGGATCGAGTTGAGGTGTGCCCAAGATAAACCTGTCGGCAGCCCTTGTGGGGCAAGCGAAACAAAGCCTTACAACTTGTTGCAGCCGGTCAGAATCGCTCGTCTTCGCGCAGGTAGCGCCACTGGCCGAGCGGCAATTCGCCAAGGCGCAAGCGACCGATGCGGACACGTTTGAGCCCAACAACACGCAGGCCGACCAGTTCGCACATGCGGCGGATCTGGCGCTTGCGTCCTTCCTGCAGGATAAAGCGGAGCTGGTCTTCGTTCAGCCATTCGACCTTGGCCGGGCGGAGCTTTTTGCCGTCGAGGGAAAGCCCATGGTTGAGGAGTTTTAGGCCATTCTCGACGAGGTCGCCTTCGACCCGCACGAGGTATTCCTTTTCCACCGAGGAGTCATCGCCGATTAGTTGGCGGGCGATACGCCCATCCTGCGTCAGCACCAGCAAGCCGGTGGAGTCAATGTCGAGACGGCCGGCTGGGGCGAGGCCCTTGAGATGCGAGGGCTTGAAGGCGGGGCCACCGCCCTGACGCCATTGGGTATCCGGACCGACCAGCGATACAGCCGGCTGGAACCCCGGTTCAGGCTGGCCGGAAACGTAGCCGATGGGCTTGTTGAGCAGCAGGGTGATCCGTTCTTCCTGGCGCGCGCGCGCCTCGGGGGCAAGCGTGATCTTGGCTTCCGGTAGGGCCCGGGTACCCAGTTCGCTGATGCGCTGACCGTCAACAAAAACCCAGCCTCGCTCAATGTAGGTATCGGCTTCGCGACGCGAACAAAGGCCGCGCTCGGCCATCAGCTTGGAGATGCGTACGCCTTCGGCCGGCGCGGCCGGTGTAGCCGCCGCCTGGGAACCTGCGCGCGGGACGCTACGGGGTTTCTTGGCCGCGAGGCCCGGCCCCGGTATGCGCCGCGCCGGAGGACGCGCCCCCGGCTTGGAAGGCTGGTCGCTCATTCCTTGACGTCGATCAGCGCTACTTCAAAGACCAGCGTGGCATTGGGTGGAATGACGCCACCAGCGCCACGGGCGCCATAGCCCAGCTCGGGCGGAATCGTCAGTTTACGCTTGCCACCGACGCGCATGCCTTCGACGCCCTCATCCCAACCGGCGATAACGTAGCGCTGCGCCAAAGGGAAGACGAAGGGATCGTTACGATCGTGGCTGGAGTCGAATTTGGTGCCATCGGTGAGCCAGCCGGTGTAGTGCACGACAACGAGCAAGCCTGGCTTGGCCTCGGCACCAGTGCCCAGCTCAAGTTCCTCGATAACCAGGCCGCTGGCGGTAGTTGTAACGGACATGGGGGTCTCCTCGGTCGAAAAAGGAGTGAAGTTTAGCCGAGACCGGGCAGGAACAGCCATCCGTGCGCATTTTTTGACTGGCCGCGGGGCGCTGGAGAGGACTTGGCAAGACCGCTGGCAAAGTCACGGTTGTTGCCATAGAATCCGGTGACCTGACAACTATAATGAGGAGACAGAAATGAATCGTTCGTGCATCAATTTGCTGGCCATGGCCACAATCACGGCAGTTGGGCTGACCAGCGCCGCTGCCGCACAGGCGGTGGAGGAAACCATCAAGGTCGGAGTCTACTGCCCGTTCACCGGCGGCTCGGCGGACATGGGAATTTCAGCCCGTAACGGTATTCGCCTGGCCATTGAAGAAATCAACGGCATGGCGGGCGGCGTGAATGGCAAGAAGATCGAACTGGTGGAACGTGACGACCAGGCGAACCCGGAATTCGCCAAAAAAGTGGTCGAGGAGATGGTGCATAAGGACAAGGTGGTTGCTGCGCTGGGGGTGTGCAACACCGGCGTCGGCCTGGCAACGATCGACATCTTCCAGAACGCGAAGGTACCGCTGATCGTGCCGGTATCGACCGGAACCCCGCTCACGAAAAAATTTGCCGGTGCTCCGGAAAACTGGATTTTCCGGGTGTCGCCGCGCGATGAGGTGCAGGCACCTTTCATCGTCGCCGATGCGATGAAGCGTGGTTTCAAGAAGGTGGCGCTGTTTGCCGACACAACCGGCTACGGCGAGGCCGGAAAAAACGATGTCGAGAAGGCCCTGGCCGAAGGCGGACTCAAGCCGGTCTCGGTGCAGCGTTTCCCGGTGGGCGTCAAGGATCTCTCGGAGGAAGTCAAAGCCGCCAAGGCGGCTGGCGCCGACGTGGTGATCAGCTATACGGTCGGCCCGGAAGCGGCAGTGCTGGCGAAAAGCATCGAGAAACAGAAGTGGAACGTGCAACTGATGGGCAGCTGGCCCCTCTGCTGGCGCAATTTCATCGATGCGGCCGGCCCGGCCGGCGAGGGAGCACTGGTTGCGGTCAGTTTCGTGCAGCAGGCGAGCTTCCAGCGTCGTAATGCGTTCATCACGGCCTATCAACAGAAATTCAATACGGCAGTGATTCCCGCACCGATGGCAGCCGCACAGGGCTATGACGCGGCCCTGCTGCTGTTTTACGCGCTGCACCAGGCTCAGAGCGCTGAACCGGCGAAGATCAAGGCTGCACTGGAAAATCTGAATCGCCAGGTGGCGGGCGTCATCACGACCTACAACCACCCGTTCTCGAAATCCGACCACGACGCCCTGACCGGAAACATGCTGGTCATGGGTATCGTGCGCAACGGTGCCGTTGATTACGCTTATCGCGAGGATGCGCAGCGCGGCTTCGTCGTCCAGCGAAAAACGCAATAAAGCAGGTTTCGTTGGTGGGCAACGCGTATCGGACGCCCACCAACCTCTGCTTCGGCTAAACTTGGAACATTGGATTCAAAGGGGTGTTCCATGGATATCCGTTCGCTCATCTCGCCGACCATCGAGGACGCAGAAGGGCTGCAGACCTTCTTTGACGCGCTGATCGATCACGTGCTGAAAATAGAGCGTGATGTTTCGCGATTGAAGGATGTTCCGGGTGATCGCGAAGTTGTCGCCGACCTGTTCCGCGCCGTACACAACATCAAGGGTGATGCGGCAATGTGCAAGGTGGATTTCGCCGTAGCCATTGCCCATCCGATCGAGGGTTTGCTCTCTCGCCTGCGCGCAGGTGAAGTGGTTTTTTCCGACCTGGCCGCTGAAGCCATCCTGCTCGCCACCGACCGGCTGGAGCTGGCAACCGATGCACTGATCGGTCACCGTTCGCTCGACAGTTTGCGCTTGCTCCCGCTTGTCCAGGGGCTGGAAAAAATGTCCCGCTCGATGCCGGAAGGCATTGATGCTGCAGCTTCGGCATTGATCGAATCGGTCACAGGCTTCAAGGCGGCAGCAAGCAGTTCCCTGCCAAAGGGGAAAGGCGTATCCAGTTCCCGAAAAAATCTGCAGGTTGCCGATGACCTCCGCTTTTTCCGCGCTATCGCCCTGCAGTCAGAGGCACGCTCGCCTTTGTTCAAGGGGCGAACCAATCGTATCCTGCGCCTGGCGCTGGAAACCAACCAGGCCGGTGGCAAGAAGGTGGATCAGGTTCAGCTGGAGACGGCTGTTTATCTCCACGACATCGGCATGATGCTTCTTCCGGAATCGGTCTGGCTGAAAGTTGGCCGCATGACCGACGAAGAAAAGTTGTCGCTACGCAGCCACCCGGGCTATGCCGCAGGACTTGTGCAGCGCATGGAAGGCTGGGAAGAAGCAGCCAGGATCATTTCGCAACACCATGAAATGCCGGATGGTGGCGGCTATCCTGCGGGCCTTGCCGGTGATGCCATCTGCGATGGCGCAAAGATTCTGGCAATCGTCGACGCCTTTGAAGCTGTGATGCTCAAGCACATTCATCGCGGTAAGAACCGCTCTGTGCTGCGGGCCATCGCCGAAGTGAATGCTTGCGACAACCAGTTTGCCCCTGAGTGGATCGGTCCGTTCAATAGTGTCATCCGCCGGACGATTGAGGGCTGAAGGTTGTTTTTTCTGATGGCAACCCGGCACCTGATCGCCCATGAACACTGATTTCGACCGCCGCTTCGGCGGCATCGGCCGGCTTTATGGCACGGCTGCTCTGGCAGCCTTTCAGCAGGCACGGGTTTGTGTCGTCGGCATCGGCGGCGTTGGCTCCTGGGTAGCGGAGGCGCTGGCCCGTAGCGGTATCGGCGCGCTTACGCTGATTGATCTCGACAATATCGCGGAATCCAATACCAACCGGCAAATTCACGCGTTGGAAACCAATTTTGGCCAGGCGAAAGTAACGGCTATGGCTGAGCGCATTCGTGGCATCAACCCTGGGTGCGACTTGGCAGAAATCGAGGATTTCGTTACACCGGAGAATGTCGCCTCAATGTTGGGCGGTGACTTCGATCTGGTAGTCGATGCCATAGATCAGGTCAAGGCGAAAGTAGCGATGATCGCCTGGTGTCGTGATAACAACCTGCCTATCGTGGTCGCCGGCGGAGCGGGCGGCAAGACTGATCCGACGAAAATCGAAGTCGGCGATCTGGCGCGAACCGTTCAGGATCCGTTGCTGGCGAGAGTTCGCTCGCAGTTGCGGAAAACCCACGCGTTCCCACGGGATCCGAAAAAGAAATTTGGCGTGACGGCGGTTTTCTCGACAGAACCCTTGCGCACTCCGCAGAATGAATCGACCTGCGGCTTGCCCTCTGGTTCGCAGGTATATTCGCCACCAGCTTCTGGCGGTCTTAATTGTGCCGGTTTTGGTTCGTCAGTGTGCATTACTGCCAGTTTCGGCTTGTTTGCTGCGTCGGCAGCCCTTCGACACCTTTCGGAGCAGTCGTGATGCCACAGCAAAAAAAGCTGCGCTCAAAAAAATCTGGCTTGCCTCCTGGCGCACTGGTCCACATCGGCGAAGTCAAGACGAAATCACCCACCTTGACACTGACCGGATACGGCGGCGCCAATGATTTGATTGAGCGGGATCTCACTGACATTTCGGTACTGGATTCTGACGAAAGCTGCTTTCCGGTACGCTGGCTTAACATCTACGGCCTGCATGATGCGTCGCTTTTGTCAGCAATAGGCAAGCGTTTCGATCTGCACCCGCTGGTACTGGAAGACATTCTCAATACGGACCAGCGACCGAAAATCGATGCCTATGCGGATTATCTGTACGTCGTGGCACAGATTTATGATCCGTCGCGGCCACGAACGGATCTCGCAACCGACCAGATCAGCATCGTCATCGGCCACGATTTCATCCTGACATTTCAGGAACGCAAGACTGGTACCTTCGAGCCCATCCGGCAACGCCTGCGCGCTGAAAAGAGTCCGATGCGCAAGCAGGGCTGCGATTATCTGGCTTATGCCTTGCTCGACACGCTGGTTGATAGCTATTTCCGCATCATCGAAAGACTGAGCGACCAGTGCGATGATCTGGAGGAAGAAATTTTGGGGGTTCCCAAGCGCGGCGCCCTGCAGAAAGCCCATGCGCTGAAGCGCCAGCTTTCGCATTTGCGCCGCCTGATCTGGCCGTTACAGGAGGTCATGAGTACGCTGCAGCGCAATCAGTCAGATTTTTTCGGTAACGAGACGCGGCTTTACCTGCGCGATATCTATGATCACACCGTGCATTTGCTCGAGCAGCTGGACGACTTGCGTGAGTTGCTGACGGGGTTGCTCGATATCTATCTGAACAGTGTCAGCAATCGGGTAAATATGGAGGTTCGGGCGCTGACGGTCGTCACGACGATGTTCATGCCGGCAGCACTGGTAACGGGAGTTTTCGGCATGAACTTCCGTAGCATGCCGCTGCTCGATTCCCCGACAGGATTCTGGATGGCGCTGGCGGCAATGACCACTGTCGCTCTGCTAATGCTGGCGCTGTTCTGGCGCCGGCGTCTGCTGCGTTAAAGCGTATCGAGCCAAACATCGAGCCCTTGGGCATTCAGCTCGATATCCTTTTCCCACAGCTTGAGCACCTCGGCCGGCCCCAGCCGGCAACCAAATTGCTCGGCTTCGTTGACCAGCAAATGCGCCAGATTTGCACGTATGCGGGCATGTCGATCCGGGCCCGGGCGCGCTTCGCGGCGAGCGATCGCAACATGGGCATCGACCAGTCGATGCAGGGTTTCTGCGTGCCTCTCGACATCGCGCAGTTCGCTGAAGTGCGTGATATACATAACGCGCGGAGCAAAAGACATCAGGAGGTTGATCGACTGATGCATTGCCTCGGGATCGAACTGAACCGGTGTCGTCGTCGGGAAAACGAACTGACGGCCGTCCGTATCCAGTTCCCGGTAGGAGAGGCCGAAGGTGTCACCGGTAAAGATGGCGTTGCTTCCCCGATCAACAATGCTGATATGGTGCCGTGCGTGTCCCGGTGTATCCAGACATAGAAGTTCACGGGCGCCAAGGTGAATGCGCGTTTCGTGCGGGGCCTCGATGATTCGGCCCGCATCGATGGGCAGGATGTTGCCATAGAGGCGGCGCACTTCCGAGGCACCATAGACGGCGGCAGCTCCCGCTACCAGCTTGCTTGGGTCTGCCATGTGCCGGGCGCCGCGCGGATGCACGACAAGGCGGGCGTTCGGAAAAGCGCGCATGAATGCGCCGGCCCCGCCAGCATGGTCCAGGTGGATATGGGTGAGTATGACGAAGTCGACGCTGTCTTCAGCCAGATCCATGGCCTGAAGCGCTGCCTGTACCTGAGGTAGAGAGTCGTTTGTCCCTGTATCGACAATCGCCACACGGCCCTGCTCAACGACAAAATGAATGGCCGCGTGCAGATGGCGGACGTAGCCCGAGTCAATCGCGCTGACGCCATGGGCGTAATGAAAAATCTCTGACTTCATCGCACTTCCAGAAAGAAGGAGGCGATTATAGTTGCTCTTGGCCCGGCCTTGTGACAAGCTGCGCGTTTTTCCGCTATACGAAACATAATGAGCCACTTTTTTACCGATGACGGAGAAAAGCTGCACGTCAGGATCTCCGGCGAAGGCCCTCCGCTCATACTTCTCCACGGTTGGACAGCCAGCCATCAGGAGTGGTTTCCGTTTCTAGTGGAATTGAGCAAGCACCACACCGTTTACCGATGGGACGCCAGAGGCCATGGCGGACACAGACTGCTGACCTCGACACTGCCAACGGTTGCACGGATGGCACAGGATCTTGCGAATCTATTGGATCACTATGACATCGACAAGGCGTGCGTCGTCGGGCATTCCATGGGCGCCCTGACAATCTGGCAATATATTCAGGACAATGGCTGCAAGCGCCTGAGCAAAACGTGCTTCATAGACCAATCGCCGAAACTGCTTACCGATGATCAATGGGAGCACGGCATTTACGGCGAATTTGACACCTTTCGCGCAAGCAGTTTCGTCACTGAATTGGAGCAGAATTTTGCCGAAGCTGTATTACGGCTCGGTGCGTTGGGTCTGAATACCCGTGCGCGGACAAAGTACCTGGAGAATGCGAAAGGCTGGGGAAAATCGCGTGCTTGGCTACAGCAACTGGATGCCCGTCCGCTGATTGCCTGCTGGCAAAGCCTGACGGAAGCAGATTATCGCGAGGTTCTGGAGACGATCGATATACCTGCATTGCTGATCTACGGGGGTGAAAGCAATTTTTACCGTAGTGCTACCGCACATTACGTGCGGGACTGCATTCCGGGTGCATTTCTTCATATCTACGCCGGGACGGATCATTCACCACATCAATGGCAACGAGAACGTTTCACGCAGGACCTACTGGCATTCACCGCAAGCTGACACGTCGGCTGAGCCATCAACGGTCACCCCCCTGCACAATGCCGGGCCGTTTGCACTGAATTAGTGCTTTCTCTGGGCATTAGGATTGTTGAGTATGAATGGAAACGCCCCCGGAGCATTAGCTTCGGGGGCGTTTTTATGGGGGAGCCTGGCGGTGACCTACTTTCGCACACGGGAAGTGCACTATCATCGGCGCGGTTTCGTTTCACGGTCCT
>JBAYVG010000084.1:0-12713 GCA_041674785.1 Rhodocyclaceae bacterium | reverse complement strand
GCAGCAGCCTTCGGAGCAGCCTTCTTCGCAGCGGGTTTGGCAGCAGCCTTCGGAGCAGCCTTCTTCGCAGCGGGTTTGGCAGCAGCCTTCGGAGCAGCCTTCTTCGCAGCGGGTTTGGCAGCGGCCTTCGGAGCAGCTTTCTTCGCAGCGGGTTTGGCAGCAACCTTCTTCGGAGCAGCCTTCTTCACTGCGGGCTTGGCAGCAACCTTCTTCGGAGCAGCCTTCTTCGCAGCAGGTTTGGCAGCAACCTTCTTCGGAGCAGCTTTCTTCACTGCGGGCTTGGCAGCAACCTTCTTCGGAGCAGCTTTCTTCACTGCGGGCTTGGCAGCAACCTTCTTCGGAGCGGCTTTCTTCGCAGCAGGTTTGGCAGCAACCTTCTTCGGAGCAGCTTTCTTCACTGCGGGCTTGGCAGCAGCTTTCGGAGCAGCCTTTTTCACAGCGGGTTTGGCAGCAGCCTTCGGAGCCACCTTCTTTACAGCAGGTTTGGCAGCCGCCTTAGGGGCAGCTTTTTTCACTGCAGGTTTCGCAGCGGCCTTGGGTGCAGCTTTTTTCGCAGCCGGTTTGGCGGCGGGTTTCTTCGCGCTTGTTGCCATGGTTACCTCCTTCTATCCACTCAAGGAAAGATGTTTGACGTTAGATCACAACGAACAACGCAATCCGTCTGCACAAGCCCGGACCATCCGATCACCGCCGCAGAAGCGGAACAATCGAATACGACAGCGGCACATGCCGCAATTCTGGAAACGCCGTTTGCGCGTGACGTATCGGTATGCCGCGCTAGTGCGCGGACACTCGACAATGCACAGGAACGGGAAAAGAGGGGGAAGCCGGAAAAAGGAAAACCAAGAGGAGAAGAAGCGGCGTTGGCTCGACGTTGCGTCGGCAGGCCTCGGTACTTTGTGCGACACCTATATCGCTTCAGTTTCATCGCTCTCTTTTATCCAGGAAGGGGAGACCCGAAGCCTCACCTTCGAAATCCGCACCAGGCGGCTGTTTGCGGGGAACCTACTAGATGTTGTGCTTCCCTTGCAAATTTGAACTAATTCTAGTAGTTGATTGTTTTTGATGCAAGAATTTTTTCTTGCGAATGTCAACCCCACGTCGACACCGTTGCAATTACGCGTCATTTGCCGATGACATAGCTGGCGATGCTGAAAAAACGCTGATGGACGTCGTGCGGATTCAGGCGCGGCGCAGCGGCAATGCCGCGATGCGTTCCCACGCGAAGTGCGGCCCGGGATCGGTCTTCCGGCCGGGAGCAATGTCGCTATGGCCAGCGATGTGGGTCAAGGGATAACGTTGCAGCAATGCACTCGCGAGATTTTCCAGCGCCGCATACTGTTCCAGCTCGAACGGCCTTTCATCGCAACCTTCGAGCTCGATCCCGATAGAGAAATCATTGCAACGCTCGCGCCCCTTCCAGCAAGAAAGCCCGGCGTGCCACGCACGGGCGTTGCACGACACCAGTTGAATAACTTCACCGTCACGGCGAATGAAAAAATGGGCTGACACTCTCAGGGAGTGGATGGTAGAAAAATACGGATGCCGCGCAGGATCAAGCTTGTTGGCAAACAGAGCAAGTACATCATCGCTGCCGAACTCGCCCGGCGGCAGACTGATGGCGTGCAACACGAGCAGCGTCGGCTGCTCACCCTCTGGGCGGGCATCTGAATTCGGCGATGGCTCATGACGAGCGCCGACAAGCCAGCCGGCTTCGTCGACAAAGGCCACGCTCATTCGTCGATGCCCAGACGCTCGATCCGGTAACGCAAGGAGCGGAAAGTAACGCCGAGAAGACGCGCCGCAGCCGTCCGATTACCCCCCGTTTTTGCCAGCGCCTCCAGAATCGCCTGCCGCTCGACGCGGCAAAGGGTGTCATCGAGCGTCTCCCCGGCGCGACCGGACTCAACGGCACAATCGTTCTCCGGGGTCAGCTGCAGATCGGCGACATCGATCACACCACTGCCCGAGAGAGCTGTCGCCCGCTCAAGAATGTTTTCCAGCTCACGTACATTGCCGGGAAAGGAATAGGTGCGAAGCGCCGCTATGGCTGCATCGGTGACAACCGGCAACGTGGGTCCGGCGATACGCTTGAGTAGCGACGCCACCAGCACCGGCACATCTTCGGAGCGTTCCCGCAACGCTGGCATGCGCAACTCGATCACGTCCAGGCGGTAGTAGAGATCCTGACGAAAGCGCCCTGCCTCAACACACTCCCGCAGGTTACGGTGGGTTGCCGAAATGATGCGGACATCGACTGTTTCTTCGGCAGCACTTCCCACCTTGCGGACTTTCTTCTCCTGAATGGCACGCAGCAGCTTGACCTGCATTGCCAACGGCAAGTCGGCCACTTCGTCGAGGAAGAGCGTGCCACCGCTGGCTGCCTGAAAAAAGCCATCGCGGTCGGTGTCGGCCCCGGTGAAGGCGCCTTTCCGATAGCCAAAGAATTCGCTTTCGACCAGGGACTCGGGGATAGCGCCGCAGTTCACCGGAACGAAGGCTGCCGCCGCTCGTGCGCTCTGTGCATGCACCAGGCGTGCGGCTAGTTCCTTGCCACTACCCGACTCGCCGGAAATATAGATCGGTGCCTGGCTGCGGGCCAGTTTCTCGATCATCTCGCGGACACTCTCGATAGCCGCAGAATCGCCGATCAGTTGCTGGCATGTTCCATCGCCTGTCGCTACCGGCAACTCCAGCGCGGATTTGACGAGGGCGCGCAGCTGATCAAGCGCTACGGGTTTGGCCAGATAGTCAAAAGCCCCCGCCTTCAACGCAGCCACGGCATTTTCAGTACTGCCGAAGGCCGTGATGACGGCGACCGGGGTCTGCGGGCACAACTCAGCGACCATCCGGACGACGGCCAAGCCCTCACCATCGGGCAGGCGCATGTCTGTCAGACATAACTGATACTGCTCGGCCGACAGATATTCCCGCGCCTCGGCGACCGTTGCCGCACAATCCGCAGCCAGACCCATGCGTGAAAGCGTCAGATCAAGCAACTCGCGAATATCCGCCTCGTCATCGACCACCAGAACACGGAGCAGTTCTCCGCGCGGCCTGCGTGCACTACGACTGACTGTCACCGATCACCTCCCCCTTGATACAAAAGTGTGCGCCAGGTGCATTGCCGAGCAATTCGAGACGCGCGCGGTTCGCCTCGCATAGTTCTCGCGCGATATAGAGCCCAAGCCCGGTCCCACGCGAATGCGTGGTAAAGAAAGGTTCGAAGATGTGCTCGCGCAAATCGTCAGCAACCCCCTCGCCATCGTCGATCACATGAATTTCCAGTGCGGGCGAATTCGCATTCCCGCCCCGGAAAACACGAAGAATGACACTTCCCGGTTCTCCACGCGAATGCCTAAGTGCGTTGCCGAGAATATTCCAGAGCACCTGATGCAGATGCGAGCGATCAAAGCGTATCCGCCCGGCATCGGCAATTTCGGTCCGGATGATTTTTCCGTCAAGTTTTTCCTTGACGCAGAATTCTTCAAGAAAGACTGACAGAAACGCCACCACGTCGATGGGCTCGCGGTGTACACGATCGCGCTGTCCCAACTCAAGCACATCACGAACGATACGATCAAGCCGCAAGGTGTTATCCCGCACGATGCGCACCAGACGCTCCTGCGTTTCCTCGCGGCGCTCTTCAAGAAGCAGCTCGCCGGCATGGCTGATCGCCGACAGCGGATTACGGATCTCGTGAGCAATATTCGCCGTCAACCGCCCGAGCGCTGCCAGCTTGAGCTGCTGCGCGCGCTCCTGTACACGCCCCATATCTTCCAGGAAGACCAGCACAGCCCCGTCACTGCTCTCGGTCACCACAAAACGTGCCCGAAGCGTCAGTCCGCTGGCTGCGATCTCAAACGGCTCGGGCTCTGCCGCACCGCCCGATTGCCAGGCGCCAAAGCTTTCGGCGAGCTCGGACGAGTAAGTAGACAACGGCCCATCGGCGACCGCACGCAAGCCCAGCATGCGTTCGGCGCGCGGATTGTGCTGCAGGACGCGCGCATCCTGACTGACCAGCAGGACACCATCCTGCATCTCCTCAATGACACGCTGACTGACCAGGGTCTGGTTGGCAAGTGCGATACCCCGCTGCCGTGCCAGCTCTTCATTGGCCAATATGCGCTTGGCAAGCAGGCGCGCTGAAATGGCCGTCGCAAAGAAACCAATTGAAAGAAGCCCGGCCTGCATGAAGGCCGCCTGCTCGAAGGCCGAGCGCAGCGCCCAGAAAACCTCGGCCCCCAACACGGCAATCGTCGCCACTGCGGCATAAAACAGGACCAGGCGGCCCTGGCCGACCAGCCCGGCGCCGGCAAGCGAGACCAGCAACAGGGCCCCGAAGCCGCTGCGCGCACCGCCTCCGGCATACATCAGTGCGGTGAAGACACCAATATCAAGCAGGATATAGGCGCTGAGTTGCAGGTTGAAATGCTGGCGGTAGCGATGCAGCGGCATCACCGCAACGCCCGTGGCCAGCAGATAAAAGGCGCTTACCGAAATATGAAGGCGGGAAAACTCCGCGAGAAAAAATGAATTTTCCGGCGCCACCCCCACCGAAGCCACGAACAGCAGCGCTGCCAGGACAAATCGATAGAGATTGAGATAGTGGAAGGAGCTCCAATGGGTCTCGGAGAAACTGCCGCCAACCGCCTGGCCGATGCCGCTCCCCATTTGCCTACTCGCCCCTGGCGCCCGACTCCGCCTCACGCCGATGCGCTTCCGAGCAGTACACCACCTGCCCTTCGCCTTCCACGCATTCGCTACGTGGCTGATTGACGCCGCAATGCGCACAGCGTGCCATCAACTCCGGGGGACGTTCAGCCTTTGGCGCAGCAGCATCCGCCTTGCTCGCCTGCAGCTTGCGCCACAGCCACCAAACGGCGATGCCAAGAAAAATAGTCAGAAGAAACTTGCCCATGAGCCGCACCAGAAGAGATGGGCGCAAGAATAGCAGAGGCCAGGCGAAAAGCTGAAAAGGAGCGGCAGGAAAAACACGCCGCGCACCCTCGCCACTCGCAAGAAGAAGGGCAAGTCGCTCGGGGTGCAACAAAACCGGAAAACAAAAAACCCGCGCAATCGATTGATTTACGCGGGTTTAAGTTGGTCGGGGCGAGAGGATTCGAACCTCCGACTCCTGCGTCCCGAACGCAGTACTCTACCAGGCTGAGCTACGCCCCGACCGAGGGCTTCGCGGTTGTCAAAAGCTTCGGGCTACCGCGAAAGTCGGCAATTGTAGCAATGAATCCTTGTACTGGGAAGCGGGCAGCGCTGAAATTGCTGCAACAGCCAGTGCAGCTTCGCTTTCTGCAACCCGCCGTGCGTGGGTCAGGGCACCACTGCCGCGCACCACGGCAAGGACTGCGGCGAATTCATCGCGCCCACCCTGCTCGATGGCATTGCGAACCAGCGCCGCCTGTTCCGGTGAGCCGTGCTGCATGACATGGATCAGCGGCAACGTTGGCTTGCCTTCAGCAAGATCGTCGCCGAGGTGCTTGCCCGTTTCAGCTTCGGCACCAGAATAATCGAGCACATCGTCGATGATCTGAAAAGCAGTGCCCAGATGCATGCCATAGTCCGCCAGACCACGCTCGATCTCGGCAGAGCCGCCCCCCAGAATGGCACCGAGCTGCGCAGCAGCCTCGAACAGCTTCGCGGTCTTGTAGCGGATCACCTGCAGATAGCGGGCCTCATCGACATCCGCATCGTGGCAGTTCATCAGCTGCAGCACCTCCCCCTCGGCGATCACGTTTGTCGCATCGGAAAGCACGCGCATAACGCGCATATCATCCACGGCCACCATCATCTGAAAGGCACGGGAGTAGAGAAAATCCCCGACCAGTACGCTCGCCGCATTGCCGAACATCGCATTGGCCGTGTTGCGGCCACGACGCAGCGCGGATTCATCGACAACATCGTCGTGCAACAGCGTTGCGGTATGGATGAACTCGACCACTGCCGCCAATTCATGGTGATGCGACCCGCGATACCCCAGCGCCCCTGCCGCCAGAAGCACCAGCGCCGGACGCAAGCGCTTGCCGCCACTCTGGATAATGTATTCGGCAACCTGGCGCACCAGCACGACATCGGAATGCAACCGCTGGCGGATGACGGCATCGACGGCCTTCATATCCGGGTCGATCAGGGCGTAGAGTTGTTCTAGAGTCACTGCAGATGGCTTTAGGTGGGAAAACCGGCGCATCTTAGGCGCCACCCCCTACCCCGTCAAGCAAGCAGGTGCCAGCAATGCACCAAGCATGCCCCTCAACGGCATTGGCTTGACCCCGCAAGCCCCTGCTGCCATAGTTCGCGAATGCACCTGTACTATGCCCCGGGCACCTTGTGAGCCATAACGAAAGCTTCCTGACTTCGCTGAGCAGCGCAGGCATTTCACCTGGCGACTCGGAAGAGTTGCGGCTGAAAAAATCACTGCTGATGCTGGCCACCGGTCTGGTCTGTGTCATGTCCATGCTTTGGCTGTTCATCTACTGGCAGCTCGGCCCGCAGTTTTCAACGACGGTTCCATTTGCCTTTCAGCTGCTGCTTGCCGGCAACCTTGCGCTCTATCTGAAAACGAAGAACTTTGACCTGTTCCGCCATTCGCAGCTGGGTCTGTTCCTGTTCATGCCCTTTGTTGCCCAGTGGAGCATCGGCAACTTCATCACTGCCAGCGGCGTCAGCTTGTGGGGGCTGCTTGCACCGATCGGCGCGATCCTCTTCTGCGGCGTGCGCGAATCGATCGCCTGGTTTGCCGCCTATATCTTCATGACTGCGCTTTCCGGATTTTTCGACTACTACCTTGCCGACAGCGTCATCGCATCGGCCAAGAGCGTCCCCATCCGGACCAGCGTTTTCTTCTTCGTTCTCAACTTCATCGCCGTTTCGTCGATCGTCTACCTGTTACTGCGCTTTTCCACCCTGGAGCGGGAAAAGGCGGCCCTGCGGCTGGACGAAGCGCACCGCCTGTTGCAGATCGAGCAGGAGCGCTCGGAAAAACTGCTACTTAATATATTGCCCGGCTCCATCGCCGAACGGCTAAAGAACAGTTCGCAGACGATCGCCGACGGCTTTGCCGATGTCTCGGTAATGTTTGTCGACATCGTGAACTTCACCCGCGTTGCCGAAGGCCTGACACCGCAGCAGGTATTTGCCATGCTCAACCGGATTTTCTCGTCCTTCGACGAACTGGCCGAAAAATATGGCATGGAAAAGATCAAGACCATCGGTGATGCCTACATGGTCGCCGGCGGCCTCAACAGCGAAATGGCCGATTACACCGACGCCATCGCCGACATGGCCCTCGACATGCGCGACTTGCTGCACCGCGACTTCAACGTCAACCAGATGCACCTCGAAGTCCGTATCGGCATCGGCACCGGGCCGGTCGTCGCCGGCGTCGTCGGCAAGAAAAAATTCATCTACGACCTCTGGGGCGACACGGTCAATATTGCCAGCCGGATCACCAGCGAAGGCGTTCCCGGCATGATCCAGGTCGACGAGGTCACCTATCGTCGCCTGCACGGGCGCTACGACTTCCACGAGCCGCAGACGATCTATCTCAAGGGCAAGGGCAACATGGTCGTTTACCGCATGATCGGCCGCCGGGAAATACAGCCCGAAATGTAGCCGGAAGTGGCCAGAATCGCAGCCGGCTCAGGCCTGAACCGGCTGACGGCGCAATTCAAAACGCACCTCGCCGGCCCGGTTTTCTGCCAGCCGCAATTCGTAGCCCAGTTCTTCCGCCTGTCGTGCCGCGTGGTACAGGCCGATTCCCAGGCCGCTCTCGGATGCCACCGGGGCATTGAACAATGCTCCTGCCAGCCCTTCCGGCAGCGGTGCCCCATCGTCGCTCACCGACAGCAACTCCCCGCCCGCCTGCAGACGCACGGCAATCGCCAACCCCGGCGACTGTGCCCGCTTGTCCAGCGCGTTCTGCACCAGGTTGTCGGCCACACTGTCGAACAACGCCGTCGGCACCGTCGCATCGGAAAGACAGCGATCCGCCTCAAAGCGTACGCCCTGCAGCTCAAAGCGCTGGCGCAGCCCGCTCCACCAGGTTTCGGCTGCGAGCAGCGGCCCAACACCGCCGCGCGGGCGACGCAGCTTTTCCAGCGTCTGCTCCAGGCGCTGCACGATCACCGGCAACTGCCGTTGCATCAGCGGCTGAATCTCCGCTGCCCGGCTCTCATCCAGCGACTGCGCCAGATAGCAAAGATTATTGAGCGCCTGCAGCAAATTCTTCACATCGTGCGTCAGCCGCGCCCCGGTTTCGTACACAGCACGCAAGTAACTCATCTGTTCCAGCTCGCGTTCGCGCAGCTTGGCCATGTGGTACTCCGCCACCAACTGGATGAGCAAACGAAAATGCCAGATCAGCGCCGGACTCAAGCGATGGCGCGTGTAGAGCTGCAAACGCAGCGAAAGGATCGAGAACTCCTGAGAGAAAGGCGCGGTGCTGCCGAAGCGCCCTTGTTCCTCTCTTTCCCCGCCCGCCGCCCACTCGCCGCCGACTACCCACGGCAGCTCCATCATCTGCTGCAGCACCCGATCAAGGAAAACACCGGGGTCCCGCTCCTGCCCGGCCACTTCGGTCAATCGATGCAGCCACTGCTCGAACGGCAGGCCGACCGTCAGTAAATAGCGGGAAAAGAAAACGCCGACGCCACCAAAACCGGGGCGTGGATTCCACGCCCAGCCCAGCAGCAACAGCATCACCCCCATGACCAGTACGGTACTGAGCAGCGACTCGACGTAGCCCGTCTTGCGAATGACCATGAAGGCCACGCTGCCCAATACCAGCACGGCAACCAACAGAAAAACGAAAAGGCTATAGACGAAGTCCACCGGCCCGGCAGCCGCCCGCCCCGCCCAGTCGCGGATCGGCAGCAGCGCCATCACCAGCAGGACGGCCGGCGCCGACCAGACGAACAGCTTCCCCAACAACTGCCGTTCAGTATCGGGGCCGGGCACAACTTGCGGAACCAGATAGAGCAGAATGGCCGCCAGCAGGTAGGCAAAGGCCAGCAGGTAAAAGAGGCGGGTGCCGCGATGCTCGACAAAGAGCACGCGCCCGCCGACCAGCGCAATCAGGAAAGTTGCCCACAGCAGCAGTAACCACGGGCCATAACCCGATACCCCGGCGAGCAGCAGCAGTGCAAAGCTGGAGAGCGCCGACACCCCCAGCCGCTGCTCGGAGCGCACAAAAGGCTGCCAGAGCATGAACAGGCCGACATCGACCAGCCACCACACCAACCCCAGGCGATCACCCGCACCGGCCAGCATCGCCAGATGCAGCAGCCCCAGCAGCAGGATGAGCAACCCGCGCTGCCGCGCGACAAGGAAACCTCCGGCACGGGCAAGCAGGGTCATCGGCAAACCGCCTCTCCAGCAAAACAACTGACGACATTTCGACACCTTGCCCGCCAAACCGTCGGCACCCCGACAAATTCAGCGAAATAACCCGCAATAACAGGCGGTTTTGGCTGGCACGAATCGTGCGGAAGGATAGACGTCACAATCACCCTAGCAGGTAAGCAAAATGAAAAATCAACAATCCGGTTTCACGCTCGTCGAGATTGCCATTGTACTGGTCATCATCGGCCTGCTGCTCGGTGGCGTGCTGAAGGGTCAGGAACTGATCAATAGTGCGAAGGTGAAAAATTTCGCCACAGACTTCCGCAATATCCCTCTCTTCATTTATGGCTATCAAGACAAATACAAGTCTCTCCCCGGCGACGACTCTGCTGTTGCCACGACCCATCTGGGCGCAAACGTAAACGGGGTAGCCGTTGTCGCCGCTACAACTGGAGGCACCGTCGGCAATGGTGTTATTGAAGGAGCATGGAATTCGACAGTCCAGACAGATGAATCTGTCCTATTCTGGCAGCACGTTCGCCTTGCCGGGCTCGCGGCTGGCCCGACAGCAGCTCCGGCTAACGCGGCAGCTGTACAGACATTTGTTCCGCTGAATGCTGATGGCGGCCACATTGGAATCACTAGCGGGGCAAACACACCGGTAACGGGGCTTAGCGGCACCTACATCGTGTGCTCAAGCAACATTCTGGGCAAATACGCCAAGCAACTGGACCAGACGATGGACGACGGCGATACCGACGCAGGCTCGGTTCGCGTCATCGCAAACCAGGCCTGGAACCAGGCTGCTGCGGTGGCTGCCGTTGATAGCACAGCAGCTGGCTGGAACGACGCAACCGCCTATACGGTATGTATGGCGCTCTAACTAACCGTTAAAACACCACAAAGCCCGCTTCGGCGGGCTTTGTGCTTTTCGGTCCCTGAATCGTGCAAATTGCGCCAAATGGCCAAATGGCTGCAGCCCTTGCCGTTACTGGGCGCTGTAAAAAACATTGCAAAATCCGCCAAACTGGCCTCAGCCTTTCAGCAGTCGTTCCTCCGTCACCGCCAGTCCGTCCGGCCGGCCGAGCAGAACAACGACATCGCCGGCCTCGAAGCGCAGGTCGTCCGATGGCTCGATCGCGCGGATGTTGCGCCGGCGGACAGCGCTGACGGTTACGCCCAGTTCATCCAGCGCCAGCGCCCCCAGCGTCAGCCCGATGGCCCGCGCGCCCGCCGCGAGCGTCACCGAGTGCAGACGGACGGCGTCGCTGTCATGCACATCCTCCTCGCGGTCGGTCTGGCCATGGAAGAAGCCGCGCAGCAACTGGTAGCGGCCGGCGCGCATTTCCCGCACGCGCTTGAGCACCCGATTGATCGGCACGCCGATCAGCACCAGCGCGTGTGAAGCCAGCATCATGCTGGCTTCCAGCGACTCGGGCACAACCTCGGCCGCACCCGCCAGACGCAGGCGCTCCATGTCGCTATCGTCGTAGGTACGCACAACCACCGGCAGATCGGGTTTGAGCTCGTGCACCAGGTGCAGGATGCGCTCGGCCGCACGGGTATCGGCAAAGGTGATGACCAGCACGCTGGCACGGGTGACACCAGCAGCCACCAGCGCGTCGCGCCGGGCGGCGTCGCCGAAGACCACCGTTTCACCGGCTGCCGCCGCTTCGCGCACCCGCTCGGGATCGAGATCGAGCGCCATGTAGCCGACACCCTCCTGGGCCATGAAGCGGGCCAGCGTCTGCCCGCTGCGGCCGAAGCCGCAAATGATGGCGTGGCGCTCGGTGCCCATCGACTGGGCGAAGATATTGGTCAGCTCCATCGAACGCAGCAGCCATTCGCTGGCAGCGAAGCGCAGGGCAATACGGTCGGCGTACTGCACGATCAGTGGCGCAATCAACATCGACAGCACCAGTGCCGCCAGTACGGCTTGCGAGGCGAGCGCCGGCACCAGGTTGAACTGCTTGATCTCGGCAAGCAGAACAAAACCGAATTCACCGCCGGCACAAAGCCACAGACCGGAGCGGATCGCCGTTCCCGGCGAGGACCCGAGCAGCCGGGACAAACCCCCAATAACGATGAACTTGAATACCAGCAGCGCTGCCAGTACCGCCAGCACCAAGAGGAAATTGGCAAGAACCAGGTGCATGTCGAGCAGCATGCCGATGGTGACAAAAAAGAGCCCCATCAATACGTCGCGGAACGGCTTGATGTCTTCTTCCACCTGATAGCGGTATTCGGTTTCCGAGATCAGCATGCCGGCAACGAAGGCGCCGAGCGCCAGCGACAGGCCGGCGACTTCGGTCAGGTAAGCCAGCCCGAGCGTGATCAACAATACGTTGAGCATGAACAGCTCGGCCGACTTGCCCCGGGCAACGATGAAGAACCACTTCTTCATCAGGCGCTGACCGAAGTAGAGCACCAGCGACAGCGCCACCACCGCCTTGAGCGCGGCGACGCCCATCATCATCGCCATCTGCTCCGGCGACTTGGTGAAGGAGGGAATCAGGATCAGCAGCGGCACCACCGCCAGATCCTGGAAGAGCAGCACTCCCATAACCTCGCGCCCGTGCTTTGACTCCAGTTCGAGGCGATCGCTGAGCAGCTTGGTCAGCACTGCCGTCGACGACATGGCAAGCACCCCGCCGAGAGCAATGCCGCCCTGCCAGTGCATGTCGAAGAGCAGACAGATCAACGCCGTCAGCACCAGGGTGGCTGTCACCTGCAGCAAGCCAAGCCCGAAAACGATGCGCTTCATGGCATGCAGCTTGGTCAGGGAGAATTCGAGGCCGATCGAAAACATCAGGAAAACGACGCCGAACTCGGCGAGATGCGAAGCGCCCGAGGCGCTCTGCGCAGCCATCAGGTTCAGCGCATGCGGGCCGATGGCCGTGCCAACCAGCAGGTAGCCGAGCACCGGCGGCAGGTTGAGCCGGCGGAAAAGAATGACCGCCAGCACCGAGGCACCCAACAGGAGAAGCGAAAGCTGCAGCGTGTTCATCAGACTCGATTGCGTGAAGAGGGCGTGGAATCAGGGGCTCTGGGCCGATCTGCTATACTCCCACGAATCATAACCGCATCGAATCCATGAACCAAATACAGCCTTCGCCGAAAGCGCTCGACCTGGCGCGGCGGGTTCTTCGCATCGAAGCCGATGCGGTCGCCGCACTGGCCAGTCGCATCGATGGCGATTTTCTCGCCGCGCTGGCGCTCATCCTCAATTGTCATGGCCGCGTCATCGTCAGCGGCATGGGCAAGTCCGGCCATATCGCCCGCAAGATCGCGGCGACCTTTGCCAGCACGGGCACGCCGGCCTATTTCGTTCACCCGGCCGAGGCCAGCCATGGCGACCT
>JBAYVG010000083.1:0-12897 GCA_041674785.1 Rhodocyclaceae bacterium | reverse complement strand
AGGCCGGATCGGCCTTCGTGCAGTTGGCGATGTGACGACGCTGGATTTCCTCCGGCGCACCGCCCACCGAACGGGCCGTATTCTCGAACAGTACCTGCTGCTGCGCCGGCGTCATCAGGCGGAAGAGCGCACCTGGCTGCGAGTAGTAGTCCTCGTCAACACGGTGGTTCCAGTGGTCGGCAGCACCTTCCACCGACAGCGGCGGCTCGCGGAAATCCGGCTGCTCCTGCCACTGGCCATAGCTGTTCGGCTCATAGCCGATGCGGCTGCCCTGGTTGCCATCGACACGCATGGCGCCGTCGCGGTGGTAGCTGTGGAACGGGCACTTCGGCGCATTCACCGGAATCTGGTGATGGTTCACGCCGAGCCGGTAGCGTTGCGCGTCACCGTAGGAGAAAAGCCGCGCCTGCAGCATCTTGTCCGGCGAAAAGCTGATGCCGGGCACGACGGCCGCCGGGTTGAAGGCCGACTGTTCGACTTCGGCGAAGAAGTTCTCCGGGTTGCGATTGAGTTCCATGACACCCACCTCGATCAGCGGGTAATCCTTGTGCGGCCAGACCTTGGTCAGGTCGAAGGGGTTGTACGGCACCTTTGAGGCATCCTTCTCCGGCATGATCTGCACCATCAGCGTCCACTTCGGGAAGTCGCCCTTCTCGATCGATTCGTAGAGATCGCGCTGGTGTGACTCGCGGTCCTTGCCAACGATGGCCTCGGCTTCGGCATCCGTCAGGTTTTTTATACCCTGCTGCGACCTGAAGTGGAACTTCACCCAGTGGCGCTCGTTCTGCGCATTGATGAAGCTGAAGGTATGCGAGCCGAAGCCGTGCATGTGGCGGTAGGTCGCCGGCAGGCCGCGCTCGCTCATGACGATGGTCACCTGGTGCAGCGCTTCCGGCAGCGAGGTCCAGAAATCCCAGTTGCTCTTGGCCGAACGCATGTTGGTGCGCGGGTCGCGCTTCACCGCATGGTTGAGGTCGGGGAATTTCAGCGGATCGCGCAGGAAGAACACCGGCGTGTTGTTGCCGACCATGTCCCAGTTACCCTCCTCGGTGTAGAACTTGACCGCAAAGCCGCGAATGTCGCGCTCGGCATCGGCCGCACCACGCTCGCCGGCCACCGTGGTGAAACGGGCGAAGAGTTCGGTCTTCTTGCCGACCTGCGAGAAGATTTTTGCGCGGGTGTATTTGGTGATGTCGTTGGTCACGGTGAAGCTACCGTAGGCACCGGAACCCTTGGCGTGCATCCGCCGCTCGGGGATCACCTCACGGTCGAAGTGCGCCAGCTTTTCCAGCAGCCAGACGTCCTGCATCAACACCGGGCCACGCGGGCCGGCCGTCATCGTGTTCTGGTTATCCACCACCGGGCAACCAGCGGCCGTAGTGAGCTTTTTCTCTTCCATGGTTCTCTCCTTGTCAGCGTTGATTCGTTTCGGCAAGCTGGGCTTTTGCGGCGGTTTATCCTGGCAAAACTCCCTGCCGACCCATGCAACCAGTCTAGTCACCACGGAATCATTACCAAAGAAAATTGTCCCTATGTGGGAAATAGCGAAAAGCTATTGTAAGAAACAGCGAGCTTCAGCGACTAAGGTGTAGGTTCAATCCGGAGAAACACAATGCATGACACTTTCCCG
This sequence comes from Rhodocyclaceae bacterium, assembly GCA_041674785.1. Lineage (GTDB taxonomy): Bacteria > Pseudomonadota > Gammaproteobacteria > Burkholderiales > Rhodocyclaceae > Proximibacter. Next base: position 11,267 of record JBAYVG010000083.1, on the reverse strand, counting down.
CTGCTGGTCAAGATGGAATTCCCGCAGCTACGACGCAGAAAAATCGAGACGCTGCAGGCCAATCTCGGCTATCGCTGTAACCAGTCGTGCTTTCACTGCCACGTTGCGGCCAGCCCCAAGCGAACCGAGGAGATGCGTTGGGAAACGATGGCCGACCTCCTCGAATTTTCTCGGCGCCAGGGGGTGCAGACGCTGGATCTGACCGGTGGTGCGCCGGAGATGAACCCCAATTTTCGCCGCCTGGTAAGCGCCGCCCGGGCGTCAGGCTTGCAGGTCATCGACCGCTGCAACCTGACTATCCTGGGCGAACCGGGTTACGAAACGCTGGCCGATTTTCTTGCCGAGCAGCACGTCGATATCACCGCCTCCCTGCCTTGCTACCTTGAAGAAAACGTTGATGCCCAGCGGGGCGACGGTACCTTTCAGGCCAGCCTGCAAGGGCTGCGCAAGCTGAACGCCCTGGGTTACGGGCTGCCGGGAAGCGGCCTCATCCTCAATCTGGTCTACAACCCGCAGGGGGCAGCCCTACCACCGGGACAGGAGAAGCTTGAAGCGGCGTACAAGGCACAGTTGTCCGCCCGCTATGGCGTGGTTTTCAACCAGTTGTTCGTCCTCGCCAACATGCCGATCAAGCGCTTCGGCAGCCAGCTTCTCTCGCGTCATGAATTTGACGATTACATGGCGCTCCTCCGGGGTGCCTATCAGCCTGCCAATCTCGATAGCGTCATGTGCCGTTCGCTGATCTCGGTGAACTGGCAGGGGCACGTGTTCGATTGCGACTTCAATCAGATGCTTGGCCTGCCTCTCGGCGGCGCTGCGGCACTGCCCGTTCACATTGCCGATCTGCTCGACATCGAGTTGAGCGAACGCCCGATCAGGGTGGCTGGCCATTGCTACGGATGCACCGCCGGCCAGGGCAGCAGTTGTGGCGGCGCATTGGCAAACGGGCAGATCGGCAGCAAAGCAACGGACAACATCAAGGAGCCTCACCATGCATGAAATCGTCAAGGATTATTACGGTCGCCAGCTACAGTCCTCCGACGACCTCAAGACCTCGGCCTGCTGCGATGCATCCAGCGTTCCTGGCTGGTTGAAGCCGCTGCTCTCCCGCATCCACCCGGAGGTACTGTCCCGCTACTACGGCTGCGGTCTCGTCTGCCCGACGGCCCTTGAAGGATGCCGCGTCCTTGACCTCGGCAGCGGCTCCGGGCGAGATGTCTATGCGCTGGCGCAACTGGTCGGCCCACGCGGCGAGGTGATCGGTATCGACATGACCGAGGAACAACTCGAAATTGCCGAGCGGCATCGCGCCTATCACCGCGACGCCTTCGGCTACGACAACGTCCGTTTTCTGCACGGCTATATCGAGCGTCTCCACGAACTTGGCCTGGAGGAAGGCAGCTTCGATGTCATCGTCTCGAACTGCGTGGTGAATCTCTCGCCGGACAAGGAATCTGTCCTGAGCGGCGTTTTCCGGCTATTGAAGCCGGGCGGTGAATTCTATTTTTCCGACGTGTACGCAGACCGCCGCGTTCCTTCAAGTGTGCGCAATGACCCCGTGCTGTACGGCGAATGTCTGGGCGGCGCGCTTTACTGGAATGACTTCCAGAATCTGGCCAAGCGCGCCGGTTTTGCCGACCCGCGCCTCGTTGAGGATCGGCCACTGCTGATCACTGACCCGGCGTTGGCGCCACGCGTCGGCAAGCTGCACTTCTTTTCGGCCACCTACCGGCTGTTCAAGCTGGCTGAGCTGGAGCCCGCCTGCGAAGACCATGGCCAGGCCATCATCTACCGAGGTTCGCTGCCGGAAGAGCCGCACGAATTTGTACTCGACAAGCACCACCGCATGGAGACAGGTCGAGTCTTCCCGGTGTGCGGCAACACCTTCCGCATGTTGGCGGAGAGCCGCTTTGCAGCGCACTTCGAGTTCATCGGTGACGCCTCGCGTCATTTCGGCATCTTTGCCGGCTGCGGTAGTGCACTGCCTTTTGGCAATGCCGCGCAGGCTGCATGGCGTGCCGATGACAACTGTGGCTGCTGCTGAGGAGCTCAGCGGAGGGTGGAGTCGTAGTACGGTGCCGAAGCGATCCGGACATAAGGAGTGCCAACTTCCCACGACCAAGGAGCACAGGCCGCATGTTGCTACGGCCTGCCCATAACAACTCAGCAGGGATGACATGAACTACCGAAAACTCGCCCTGGTCGCCGTACTCGCTGCCTTGGTCAGCGCTTTTTTTGCCTTCGACCTCGGCCACTACCTCAGCCTGCAGACGCTCAAGGCGCAGCAGGCAGCGATCGAAGCATTCCGGGCAGCCAACCCCTTGCTCAGTGTCGCGCTCTACTTTGTCCTGTATGTCATCACCACCGCGCTCTCCTTTCCGGGAGCGGCCCTGCTCACGCTTGCCGGCGGCGCAGTCTTCGGTGTGCTCTGGGGAACGCTAATCGTCTCGTTCGCCTCGACCATCGGTGCCACGCTCGCTTTTATGATCTCGCGTTTCCTGTTGCGCGACTGGGTGGCGCAGCGTTTCGGCAAGCGCCTCGCCGCCATTGACGAAGGCGTGCGCCGTGAAGGCGGCTTCTATCTCTTCACGCTGCGGCTGGTGCCGGCGTTTCCATTCTTCCTGGTCAATCTGCTGCTCGGCCTGACGGCCATGAAGGCGCGCACCTTCTTCTGGGTCAGCCAACTCGGCATGCTGGCCGGCACGGTGGTCTATGTGAACGCCGGCACCCAGTTGGCCCGACTTGAATCGCTCTCCGGCATCCTTTCGCCGGGGCTGCTCGGTTCGTTTGTCCTGCTCGGCATTTTCCCCCTGCTTGCCCGCAAGCTTGTCGACATCGTGCGCATGAACAAGGTATTCGCCCGCTGGAAGAAGCCGGCGCGTTTTGACCGCAACCTGGTGGTTATCGGTGGCGGCAGTGCGGGCCTGGTCACTTCCTACATCGCGGCGGCAGTCAAGGCCAAGGTGACGCTGGTGGAAAAGCACAAGCTCGGCGGCGATTGCCTGAACACCGGCTGCGTCCCGTCGAAGGCGCTGATCCGCTCGGCCAGGTTTCTCTCGCACGTCACCCGCGCACGGGAATTCGGCATCGCCACGGCCAGCGCCCGTTTCGAGTTCGCCGAGGTGATGGAACGCGTGCAGTCGATCATCCGGACTATCGAGCCGCATGACTCAGCCGAGCGCTATACCGGGCTGGGGGTCGATGTCGTGCAGGGCAGTGCAAGAATCGTCTCGCCCTGGGAAGTCGACATCACCCGTGCAGATGGCAGCACGCAGCGGCTGCGCACGCGCAGCATTGTCATCGCCACTGGTGCACGGCCTTTCGTTCCGTCGATTGCCGGCATCGAGGCGGTCGGCTATCTGACCTCGGACACGCTCTGGAACCTGAGCGAACTGCCGCAGCGCCTGCTCGTGCTCGGCGGCGGCCCGATTGGATCAGAACTGACGCAAGCCTTTGCCCGCCTCGGCGCCAAGGTAACGCAGCTTGAACAGGCCCCGCGCATTCTGCTGCGCGAAGACCCCGAGGTTTCGGCGCTGGTGATGGCGCGCTTTCGTGCCGAGGGGATCAATGTGCTGGTCAGCCATCAGGCCAAGGCCTTCGTGATTGAAAACGGCGAGAAAACAGTGATCGCCGAGCACGACGGGCAGGAGGTGCGCGTTCCCTTCGACAGCCTGCTGGTCGCGGTCGGCCGCGCCGCCAACCTCACGGGTTTCGGGCTGGAAGAACTGGGCATCCCGACCGGGCGCACGGTCGACACCAACGAATTCCTGCAAACCAACTACCCCAACATCTACGCGGCAGGCGATGTCGCCGGGCCTTTCCAGTTCACCCATACGGCCGCCCATCAGGCCTGGTACGCGGCAGTCAATGCGCTGTTCGATCCGCTGAAGAAGTTCAAGGCCGACTATTCGGTCATTCCGTGGGCCACCTTCATCGAGCCGGAAGTGGCCCGCGTTGGCCTGAACGAGATCGAAGCCGGCGAGAAAGGTATCCCTTACGAGGTGACTACTTACGGCATTGACGACCTCGACCGGGCCATCGCCGACAGCGAAGCGCACGGCTTCCTCAAGGTGCTGACCGTGCCAGGCAAGGACACGATCCTTGGCGTCACCATCGTCGGCGAACATGCCGGCGACCTGATTGCCGAGTATGTGCTGGCCATGAAACAGGGCATCGGGCTGAACAAGATACTGGGCACCATCCACATCTACCCGACACTGGCCGAGGCCAACAAATACGTTGCCGGCAACTGGAAGAAGGCGCACGCGCCGCAGCGACTGCTGGCCTGGGTCGAACGCTTCCACACCTGGCGCCGGGGCTGATCGGCATGCCGCTGATAAAAAAACACGTCTGTTACCTGTCGTGCCTGATCGGCATGGCGCTTCCCCTTTCCGTACTCGCCGACGCACTGTGGGTCGGTCGTTTCAGCGATGCCGATGCGCCCCTCCCCGCCCCCTGGAAAATCGAACAGCTCGACAGCCGCGTGCCGCCCACCGAATACGCGTTACGTAAATGGGACGGCGTCGTTGCCATCGAGGCAAAGGCGAAGAAAAGCATGGCGCTGTTCGGGCGAGCAGTGGTCGTCGATCTGCGCAAGACGCCCATCCTCTGCTGGCTATGGCGAATCGATGCGCCTGTGGCTTCTGCCGACATGACCAGGAAATCCGGAGACGACTATGCGGCCCGCGTCTATCTGACCTTCGCCGTGCCGGGCGAGCAATTGGGCTTTGGTGTTCGCACCCGGCTCCGTCTGGCGCGAACCATCTACGGCGACCAGGTGCCGGATGCCGCGCTCAATTACATCTGGGATAACCGGCACCCGGTCGGCACATTGCAGGACAATGCCTACACCGACCGCGCCCGCATGCTGGTACTCCGCACGGGGGCGACGTTTGCTGGCAGATGGGTCAGCGAACGGCGAAATGTTCTTGCCGATTTCCAGCAGGCATTCGGAAATCTCGATGGCAAATTGCGTGGTCTGGCGATCGCCTCGGATACCGACAATACCGGCGAAGAAGCGCACGCGGGATTTGCCGATTTCCGTTTTGTCGGCGAGGACACGGAATGCCCGGTCTCATGAAGATGAAAACACGCTGCTCAATCATTATTCCGGTTCTGGATGAAGCCAGCGGCATCGTGCCGCTACTCGAAGGCCTGCAGTCATTTCGTGCACAGGGCGCCGAAGTCATCGTCGTCGATGGCGGCAGCACCGATAACACGAAGCAGCTCGCCAGCACGCTGGCAGATCGCGTCACCAGTGCGGCACGCGGTCGCGGCCGGCAGATGAATGCCGGGGCAGCGCTGGCGACAGGCGGGATCCTGCTTTTTCTCCATGCCGATACGCTGCTGCCGCCGGATGCCTTGCGCTTGATCACTGACGCCGTCGCGCAAGATCGTTGCTGGGGTCGCTTCGACGTACGCATCGACGGCACGGTGGCTGGCCTCGGCCTGGTCGCTTTCATGATGAACTGGCGTTCGCGCTTGACCGGCATTGCTACCGGCGATCAGGCGATCTTCGTAACGCAAGAGACTTTTCAACGATGCGGCGGCTTTCCGGAAATTCCGCTCATGGAAGACATAGCCTTTTCTGCAACCCTGCGCCGGCAGGCGCCACCCGCCTGCCTCACGGCAAAGGTCACCACCTCCGGTCGGCGCTGGGAGAAACAGGGCCTGTTCCGCACCATCCTGATGATGTGGTGGCTGCGGCTACGATTCCATTTTGGCGCCAGGCCCGAGGATCTGGCGCGAGAGTATGGCTATGTCCCCCATGAACACTGAACCTTGCCCGCGCGTTGGCGTGGCGATTCTGGCCAAGGCGCCGATCGCCGGCTTCGCCAAGACGCGGCTGATTCCCCATCTGGGTGCCGAGGGCGCCGCCGCGCTGCAAGGCTGCTTGCTGCAGCGTGCCGTGGCCACCGCCGTGGCGGCCGACATTGGCCCCATCACCTTGTGGTGTGCGCCGGATATCGACCATCCGGAATTTGCGCTATGCCAGGCTAGTGGTTGCGTGCAACTGCGCCGGCAACCCGAAGGCGACCTCGGGCAACGGATGCATGCGGCCATCGCTGACGCGTCACCCAGCCCGGCAACGCTGGTCATCGGCACCGATTGCCCGGCACTGACTCCGGGCCTGTTGCAGCAGGCCGCAGAAAGCCTGCAGCAGCATGACGCAACGCTCATCCCGGCTGAAGATGGCGGCTATGTGCTGATCGGCATGCGCCAGGCTGAGCTGCAGGTATTCCGGCAGGTCGATTGGAGTACGGCGCAGGTCATGGCACAGACCCGGTTACGCCTGGCGGAACTGAAATGGCGCTGGCACGAATTTGCCCCGCTGTGGGATGTCGACCGCTACGAGGACTACGAGCGCCTGATCGCGTGCTTTCCTGACGCGCTTGCAAACCCGCTGTTCGCCAAGGAGCGGGGCGACGCATGAAACGTCTGATTCTGGCCGGTGGCGGCCATGCCCATCTGCACGTTCTGAAGTCACTGGCGGCAGCGCCATGGCCGGGAGTGGAGGTCACCCTCATTTCCCCCTACCGCCGACAGATTTATTCGGGGATGCTGCCGGGCTGGATGGCCAGCCACTACCGTCTGGAGCAATGCGCGGCCGCCCTCGAACCACTGGCGAAGGCGGCAGGTGTCCGCTTCGTTCAGGATAGCGTGATCGGTGTCGATGCCGACCGGCGAATTGTTCACACCGCGCTCTCCGGGACGATTCCCTATGACGCGCTTTCGCTGGACACCGGCGCTCAGGTTGATAGCGCATGCCTGGCGGCTGCCGGTACCCGCTTGCTGCCACTCCGACCGCTGGAAGATTTTGTCGTCGGCTGGACACACCAGCTCGACGTCTTCAAGCAGCAAGGCCATGCGAACCTCGCCGTTGTCGGCGGCGGTGCTGCCGGGGTGGAACTTGCGTTGGCCGCCCGCTACCGCCTGGCGCTTGAGCTTGGCGATACGAATACGCGCGTGACACTGGTCGCCGGTTCCGGTCTGTTGCCGGGTCATGGCCCGCGCATTGTCGCCCGCGCCGCGCAAGCGCTGACGCTTTGCCAGATAACGGTTGTGCACGGCTACGCAGCAGGGGATTCATCCGGGCTGCGGATGGACGATGGCGCAACCCTCCCGGCCGACTGCGTGATCGCAGCCACGGGCGTGCGGCCCGCTGCCTGGCTGGCCCAGACCGGACTCGCCATGGCCGCAGACGGTTTCATTGCCGTCGGCGATCGGCAGCAGAGCATTTCCCATCCGGAGGTCTTTGCGGCTGGCGATGTGGCTTCACGCATCGATGCCCCGCATGCCAAGTCGGGCGTGTATGCCGTACGTGCCGGCCCGGTGCTGACAACGAATCTGCAGCGCGTGCTGACGGGCCAGTTACCGCTGCCTTACCAGCCGCAAGCGCGCAGCCTCTATCTGCTGGCCACCGGCCCGAAGGAAGCAATCCTCTCCTGGGGCCAGCTCTCGGCCAGCGGCCACTGGGTCTGGTGCTGGAAAGACTGGATCGACCGGCGCTTCATGAGAAAGTACGATATCAACCCTGCAGCCCCCTCTGGAGAAAACCATGAGCCTGCTTAAAGATATCGGTCAATTTTTTGGCAACCAGCAAGACCTGCTGCGCAGGCGGCTGGTGATAGCCTGGACTGGCAGGCAGCCAGTGCGGCGACACGAATGAAAGAATGCAGCCCATGAACCGGGATAACGCCCCCCCGCTGCCGGCCAGCGCGCGCGGAACGCAAATCGCACTGATCTTCGCCCTTGTTGCCGAACGGCTGACAACTTACTACGAGCACGACCAGTGGCTGACCGAGGCACAGGGCGCGAGCCTCGCCGCCGACTGGCTGAACCGGACAAAACGCAGCCTGCCGCTAACCGACAGAAAGCACCTTTCCGCCATCAGCGACGATCTCGCCCGGCAGATCGCCGCCTCGCTCTCGCGTGAAGCCGGCCTCTATACCGCCCACGAGATGCAGGAATCGCTCGATGCCAATTACGCCTCCGAAACCGGCAGCGCTCTGATGCTCGAATGCGAACGCGCACTCGATGGCGCCCTGCCCGCTTAGCCCCTCGCCCGCACCTTCGCACCGAGCTACTGGACACCGCGTTTCACTGGTGTGACGATGCGCCTGATCCGTGTCACCACCTGCCCATCATGGAAACAAATACCCCCCCGCCAGACGACGTGCCCCGGTGCAACCGCTGCGTCCACTATTTCATCACTCATGACCCGCAGTTTCCCTACGGCTGCAACGCCATGAACTTCAAGAGCTACCGCCAGCCCATCGATGATGTGATCGAAGCTTCCGGCAAGCCATGCCTGTATTTCCAGGCAAAGCTACCCGGCCGGCGGCCGCGATGAAAGGCGTTGAAAATTCATGATCGCCCTCCGCCAACTTCACGCTGACATCGACGCACGGGTCGAGAATATCCGCGAAAACCACCCGGACTGGCTGTGTGGAAAAGGCTGCGACAGTTGTTGCCGGCGGCTCGCAGAAGTGCCGCAGCTGACAGCAGCCGAATGGGATTTGCTGCAGCAGGGCTTGGCCGCGCTGACCCCGGAACACCTGGCGCAGATCCACCAGGACATGGCGGCGCTCGCCGGCCAGCGTACCCGCCCCGTCGTCTGCCCACTGCTTGACCAGACGACCGGCGCCTGCCCGGTCTATGCGCAGCGCCCGGTGGCCTGCCGGAGCTACGGCTTCTATGTCCAGCGCGACAAAGGGCTATATTGCAGCGACATTGAATCGCGTGTGGCCGAAGGCGCACTGAACAACGTGATCTGGGGCAACCACGACGCCGTCGATCAGCGACTCGCCGGCCTCGGCGAAAGCCGCCCGCTCACCGCCTGGTTTGCGGCATGGCGGCAGGCTTGAAACAGTATTGATGCGGCACCATCAGCGCGTTTCGTCAGCGGGCGGGCAGCCCTTGAAGCCGCCTGGTGATCGCGATCTATGCGGCCGGTGGCAAACGGATGGCATCGGGAAAAGCAGGTGCCCGACGCGGGGTCTGAAAAATTCGTATCAGCAGATGTGCGGCGCCGGCAAGGGCAAGCAAAACCAGAACCCCCACAACCCATAGCACCCAGATCAACGGCACCACCCAGGACACGGCTGACGAGAAAAACGGGATCACCTCGCCCATCATGGTCAGCCCGGATGCAAGCATCGACCGCAAGACCTCCACCCACACGGGGTCAATCCATGCGGACATCCATGCCGGAACAGGCCATTGGGCGACTGAGCGCATGGGGTCGCTGATTTGCCCGGAGGCCAAGCCATTGGCGATCCACTGCATCGCTTCTGCTGCGAGAAAGGCAAGGCCGGTCCACAAGGTCGAGAACACCAGGCACAGCGACCAGACAACAATTTTCATAATGGTTCTTCCATGGCTATTTGATCCCGGCGAGGTTTCCGGTCCCCAAGCAAACCGCTTGCGCGTCGACAAATCCGCTGCCGGGAGCGACGCCTGAAACCTCGGCAAATCCAGGGAAAAAACGGGGCTGACGCCCCTTCAGCAGCAGCGCTATGCGCCAGCGGGAAGCGGCAGCGGCATCAGCGCACGGGCTGGAACAATCAGCCTTTTCCTTATGCCCGAGCCCAGCTCCCGCTCGACCTCCCACATCGGCAAACCTTTGACCACAGCCACCTGTTGAATCGCAGTAACTACATCACCCAACTTGACGCAGAGATACTTGGCACCCTGCGTAATCGAAGTTTTCAGTTTCATCGGATCAAGCCTCCTGTGTTGTCAGCCGAAGGGCCATCCTACCGAAGTGAAAAAAAAGTTGTATCGAGAAAAGCGGGAGCATTGCTTCGCATTTTTCGATGATCCTGAAAACCGCACTGAACACAGAGAACACAGCGGTTTATTTTGAATCCGCGCTCCTCTCAAGATGATTTCTGTTTTTTTCCCTGTGCCCTTTGTGTCCTTGCGTCTCTGTGCAAGAAGCGGCCCGCCATCGCAACACCCGGTCTAAAATGGCTTCTCCCTGCCAAAGACCAAGAGGCCGCCATGACAACAACTCCGGAAAGCCCCCGACTCACCCTGCACGATGCCGCGCGCCTGCTGGCTGCGGCCTCGGCGCATGAGGCGGAGGTCGAACTGGCGCACGCCATCGAGCACGGCACCTTGCATGCGAACGTGAAGCGTTGGGCGACCGAGCAGTGGGAGGGCAAGCAGTTGCCGGGCAATATCAACCGGCTCGAAACCTGGATCGAGCACAGCGACCTGCAGGCCTGGTTGGCAAATCGCGGCGACCGGCCGGAATAAGGCGTGATTCCCGCACCGGCCCGGCTGGCCGGTCAAAAGCGGCGGTGCGGTACGGCGTGATGCATGACGCTTCGCCTACCCTTTGGGCGTGTCATCCAGCCACAGCCGGCGCCAGCCTTCGTGGCCGAGCCGGTTCAGGGTCTCGATGTTTCTTTCAAAAATATCGGCAGCATCGGGAAAGGCCGCAACCGCGCGGTCGATGCTTTCCTCACGCAGCAGGTGCAGCATCGGGTAGGGCGCCCGGTTGGTATAGTTTTCAATGTCGTCCGGCGTGCTACCGGCAAATTCGTAGTGCGGATGCAGGCTGGCAATCTGGAAAATGCCATCGAACTCCAGGCTGCGGATGAGCGCATCGGCCTCGGCAAGAAAGAAATGAAAGTCGAGAAAATCGCCCATCGCCTGCGGATGGATAAGCAGCGTGGTATCAAGCACCCTGGCGTCGGTCGCTGCCAGCAACTGCAACTCCTGCGCGAGTTCAGCCAGTAGTTCGTCGGCCGTCTGTGCGGCGGTGACGGCATAGCGAATCTGTTTCTTGACGTGCACCGCCTTGGCAAACGGGCAGAGGTTGAGGCCGATCACCGCGCGCTCCAGCCAGACCTGCGTTGCGGCAACGATCTCAGCACTTGCCGCCGCGTCGGTGGGCGGCATCAGGACCTCAGGAAACGCTGCCTTGCTTTCCACTCAGTGCCGCGCCCAGACGCTGGTCTTGCCATCCTTGCCGACGAGCATGGTGTTGAACATCTCGCGACGGATTTCGCGCTCGGGTGTCTGTGCGTCGAGCATGGTGCAACCGGTTTCACAGCTGGGCATGGAGAACTCGCGGCCAGGGGCGCCACGCGGCAGGCCCGGCACCGCGATACCGCGTGCTTTCGGCTTCTCCTTGAGCAGGGTGAGGATGTCCTCGGCCGGCACATGGCCTTCGACGAAATAGCCGGCGACAACGGCGGTGTGCACCGACTCCAGCGCTGCCGGCACTTTCAGTTTTTTCTTCAAGGCTGCCATGT
>JBAYVG010000082.1:0-12980 GCA_041674785.1 Rhodocyclaceae bacterium | reverse complement strand
CGAGGAAAGCCGATGCCGACCCGTAGCCGTGAAGCCCCCCCAGTTGATGCCGGCCTGAAACTGCTCCGACAGCACCACCTCGACGATCTTCGCCTCCAGCATCACCTGGCGCTCGATGGTCAGCTGCGAAGCGCGCAGGAAATTCTCGACCTCGCGCAGTTCGCGCGGCATGGCGCGCACCACGATGACGCCCGACTGCGGCGAAATCACCACGCTGCGCCCGCCCTCGGTGCCGATGACCGCCTTGATCGCCTCGCTGATCTCGCCCCAGAAGTCCATCTGGTTGGTGGTCGAGACCGAACTGCCGGCCTGAGTGGTCGTGCCGGCCGCACCCGCTGCCGGCGTGGCCGTGCCCGCCGCGCCTGCCGTGCCGGCCGTGGTGGAAGTAATCGAACCCGAGACGACGCGCGTATCGCTGCGGCCCATGCGTTGCGCCGTCAGGTAGTTCACCTTGAACACCCTCGACTGCATGGTCAGCGGCTGCACGAAAATGCGCGTGCCCTGCACCCGGTATTCGTAGCCGTAGAGTTCGCGAATGGTGTCGAGCGCCTCCATCACCGTCACGTCCTTCAGGTTGACGGAAATGCTGCCGGTCACCTCAGGGCTCACCAGCATGCTGAAGCGCGTGCCGGACACGATGGCCATGAAAACCTGGCTGGCCGGGGCATTGCTGACCGACAAGTCGAAGCGCGATTCCGAAATTTTTCCGGCCGGCGCATCGATCTGGCCCGTCAGGGGCGGCACGAGGGCGCGGCTGACGGCATCGGGTGCCGTCTCGCGGCTCCGATTCTCCGTGGCGCGCTGCATCTCCGCATCGATTGAGTCGCGCACCGCACCGGGCTTGATCGACGAGATCGAATTGCATCCTGCCAGCAGGATGCTGACTGTCGCTGTCGCTACCCCGAGTATTCGCATCATGGCTTTTCCTTATTTTCCCGCTGTCCGGCCGGCAGCCTTCCGCTGCCGGCTTTGCGCTTCCTTCGGTCGCAGTTCGATATCCGGGTACATCCCGATAGTTTCACGTCGCCCGTCCGGATAGCTCAGGACGAGGCTGTGTTCCGCGATTTTCACCACCCTGGCCTCGCCGGCCCTGTCGCCCGGCTTGACCCACTCGCCATTGAGAAGCGCTAGATAGCGCTTGCCGGTGCGCTTGATCGACTGCAGCCCGGAATCCGGCGGCAACGAGGCTTGCGCTGCATCGGCCGGATCGAGGAACTGCGGCGGCGGGCGCGTCGGATCCTTCATTCCCTGTGCCATTACGGCGCCAGGCAGGGCCGCTGCCAGCATCGAGATCGCGCAGATACGCATTGCCACCGCCAACCTCGTGCCGTGCCGGCCGACCATTCCGCTGCAATGTCCTTTGCTCATATCGTGAGCCACACCTTGTCGAGGCTGAGCGTATACAAGGTCAGCGTCAGCACCGGACGGTTGTATTCGCGCGCATCCAGCTTGAGGCGGCCCCAGTACATCTGCCAGGGCAACGACTCGATCTGGGCCAGGTATTCCAGCATGTCGAAATAACTGCCGCGCAGCGTCAGTTCCACGCCATGCTTGAAAATGTTGTTCTGGCTGCCAGTCTGTCCCGTCGCTGCAGCAGTCTGTTCTCCACCGGGTTGCCCCGCGGCGGCAGGCTCGCGTCCAAGGAGTTCCTCGGCGGGCAGCGTCGTCATCTTCACGAGCTGGAGCCGCCGATTGCGCTTGAGCAGGTCTTCAAGCAGCGTGGCCATGCGATCGGGGGGCACGAGTTGCTTCGCGGACGATTGCAGGCCGGCATCGATGGCAGCGATTTTCCTGCCGATTTCATCAATCCGCGCCCGCGCCTGCGCATCCGGATGAGCGGAAATCTGCGCCTGCAGTTCCTTGACTTGCGTCGACACCCGGGTCAATTCCGCCCGTTGTTCGGGCAGCGTGGCCTTCATGCCGGTGTTCTGGCGCGTCCACGCACTCAGCAGCAGCGCGTCCACCAGGAAAAACGTCATGACAACGGCGGCTGCGGCCACAAGCATGCGCTCGCGCAACGACAAGGCATCGAACTTCTGCAATCGGGCGGCAAGGGCCTTGTTCATACCAGTGGCCTCCCCTCGTTCATCGTGCCTCCGCCCCCGCCGCATTGTCCAGAGCGGATCGAGACAGGGTCGCCGTCAGCGCAAACTCGTGAAAGGGCGGCAACTTCGGCACGCCGTCCTGAGCCGCCTGCACGGTGCTACCGGAGCTCACGCCCTGCATCCCGGGTTTTTCCTCGCCTACCAGCTGGACGTTCAAAGCCTCGAATGAACGGCCGCGCAGCGTGGGTTCGCCGTTGAGACCACGTATGTAGCCGGGAATCTGGTCAGGGTTGACCGTGCGTCCTTCCAGCGTAATGTTGCGACCGCCCTCGGCCATCTGCAGCCCGACCATCCACAGGCCGTCCTGAGTCTGGCGGGCGAATGCCCGCAAAAACTCCGAAAACCCTTCCGGTGAACCCAAGGCGCCGCTTTCCAGCGCCTCGCGAACCCGCTCGCGACCTTGCAATGCCGCCTCTGCATGCTGCAGCGCAGCTTGCGTCTCGCTGCTCACCTTGCGATTGACGATTTCCTGGGTGAGACGCGTCAATTCCTCCTGCATTCCGGCCAGTTCCCCGCCGATGCGGCCGGCTTCCTCTGTCAGCTGCTGGTTTTCCCAGCGCACCACGCCGCCATACAACCCGAGCAGCACCACCATGACGCCGATGCCGTTCAGCAGGGACTTGCCAGTGAGCCACTCCCGCTTGAGGCGCAGCGCGGGGTTGAACAGGTTTATCTGCCGCGTCACTTGCGCACCTCGAAGTCCCGCAAGGCGGCACCCAGAAGATGGAAGCACTGCGCCTGTCGGCCCGGTTCGCGCAACTCGGGAACCTTGATGAGGTCCATGACCTTGCCCAGGTCCGCGGCTTCCACAAGCACATAAAGGTTTTGCGCCAGATAGGCGGCCAAGCCGATTTCCGCCGGCAGCGGCATCACCATCACCTGCGCCAGACTGACGTAGTGATGCTGGTGCTCGAAAGTGTCGAGCGAGCGTTGCAGCTCAAGGACGATGCGGTCGAACAGCGCCTGGCGCTCCTCCACATCCGCATTCATCAACTGGTCCAGGGTGATGTCCAGCCGCCGGAAAGCCTGCAATTCACCGCGATAGGTGAATGTCAGCAGACCGCCTTCGCTGGAAAAACCCAGCATCGCCACGCCGCGTCCGGGCGGCTCGTAGAGCGTGGAGAGGTTGCGCTGCGCAGTCTCGGGGACATCGATGGCTTCGAGATCGATTTTCGCCCTCTGCAGCGTCTGGATGCGCGCGCCGAGCAACTCGTTGGGCGCACAGGCGACAAAAACGAAGCGGCTGCGCACGCCGCCCGCTTCTTCCGTTGGCACCTGCAGCACATCGAGCGTGGCCTGGTCGACGGGGAAATCCACCATGCCCTTGATGCTCCAGCGCATGGCCTCCTTCAATTCGTTGGCAGGGACATCCGGCGGCTCGACCTGCAGGAACTGGTATTCGCCGAAGCGCAGGCTGGTGGTGGCGCGATAGCGATCTAGATTGAATTGCTTGCGCAGACGCGCATAGGTATCGGCCTCGGCGCCTTCCTTCCTGAAGGTCTCGCAGAGGGTCACTTCGGGCCGCCCGCCTGCGCCGACGTGGATATGCGCCATATCCACTACACCGTCTCGGCTTGCAACGGCGAGCCAGCCGTCCCGCTTGCCGGTGCTGAAAATTCTCATTTTACGTTAACTTACCCATATAACCCACGGAAACTAAAGGTTTTCGACTGGGTTGTCAATCTTTTAAGCGGGGTTATTGCATAGTCATTTTCCTAGCGCGTGATTTCGCGCCTGTAAATCAGCCGATCCCTGTAGACGCCGAAGGTCGCACGTGCGGCTGGATCGTCGTCATACATGGTGTTGGCATCCGCGTCCGTGTCTACCGCATCGTTCCAGCGGCCGCGCAGCCAGGTGCGCGTGCCGAGGTTGATCGTGACATCGACGCTGCCCTGATTTCCCGCCCCCGGCGCAGTCAAGCCGGGCCCGGATAACAGGCCACCAAGCGCAGTCCATGGCCCGCCTGCCGCCAGCGCCGTTTCACCTGCACTCAGGTTGCTCTGCCAGTTGCCGAGCGTGAAGTCCCCCGCTGCCAAGGCTGTGCAGCTGTCCCCGGCATTCAAGGCGAAGCCGCTGCCGTTCCAGAATTCGCTGCGCACCGTCAGGGGCAGCGCGCGCAATTCCGAGCCATGAGCATTAAGGATGCGCATGCGGCCGTAGCGCAGGCTGGTCGACCCACCCACCGCCTTCGCATTGCACGGCGCGCAGACGCCGGCCGTCGCCGCATTCATGTCGAGGCCGTTCAATGCCACGGCATCGGGATCGGTCAGGCGCACGCCCAGCCGCAGGCCGTCGAACGGCCCATCGGGATCATCCGGCGTGGCGCGGCGGAAACTGGCCGCCGCCGTGCTGACCGAATAAACGCCGCCGTTCCAGAGCGGCGACGGTGCGGCCACATTCAACCGTGCCGAAAGATCGATGCCGTTGTCGGCGTTTTCCGCCTGCCACGCTACAGTCGCCAAACTGGCCGGGAAACCCGGGCTGTTGTAATTCACGGTTACGGCATTCGCGGCGTTCTGTGCCTCGACATTCGCGGTCAGATTCTGGAAAGGCTGATTCATGTAGGTGAAAGGGGGCGCCCCGGCCATGCAGGCCGCCGTCAAGGTCCCCGACGTCAGCGTGAAATGATCCGGCACGAAACGCCCGACCGATGAGATGGTCGAGTAGGCGGTACGTTCGGCCACGCTGGAGCCGTCCCCCGCATCCACGGCGGCGAAGGTATCGTCGGTCATCTGTAGTTGGAACGTGCCGACTTCGCTGTAAGTGGCGGTGTTCGAAACCACCGTGCCGCCCGCGCCGGCAAACGCCCCGGCGGTCAGGGCGCAGGTGGGACAGGCGCCAAGGGCCGGCAGGACAAAGCCGACCAAATTGGCAGCCGGATTGCCGTTGTAGTTGGTCGTCACGGCGCTCAGCGCGTTATTGCCCGTCACCGTAAGGGTGAACGGCAGGCCGGCCTTGTGCACCGTGCCGCCGGGATATCCTGAATTGGTGAGCGCACGCGCTATGCCCGCTGTCTGCCAGTCTTGATCGGTGGCTGCCATGACCAGCGCCGCTGGCCGGATCGCAAAGTTGTCGGTCGAGCAGCCGATGGCAAGCGGCGCACCGACAGCCGGGTAGGTCATGCGCACCCGCACGTCGCGCCAGGCATTGTTCTCCGTCAGCGTGATGTTCTTGCGGCCAAAATCGGCGGCAGCGAAGGCCAGCGTCGGCGGAACGAACACTGGCAGGGGCGTCCACGTCGGGCGGCAGCCATTGGCGTCCATCGCCCCGCTGTTGTTGGACGCGTCGAGCAGCTCGATTTTCACATCGCCCGTGAATCCCGTCTCGACCCCGGTCTTCGCGGCATTCAACGCGACCACCGCCAGGTCGAACGCCTGCGCGGCGACCTTGGTCCTGACGACCCCGGTGATGCTGCCCGGCGCCGTGGCGGTTTCGAAGGCATTGAAGCCGCCGGGGACGACCGTGGCGGTGTCGCAGTAGAACAAGCTGACGGTCGGCACCGTGGAGAATGCGGCGTCGCCCGGCTTCTGCCATTGCAGCTGAGCCACCGCTCCGCCGCCGCGCTCGTAGTATTCCAGCGTCACCGGGTAATACTGCCCGGCCGCCAGCGTCACCGCGCCCGTGTTGTAGGTCGGTCCGTGATCGGTCCAGTTGTTGATCACCGCCGTACCGCCCACCCACAGCCGGATACCGTCGTCGCTCTGCGTGCGGAAAGTGTAGACGCCCGATACCGTCGCCTGCACATAGCCTGTCCAGCGCACGCTGAAGTTGTCCGCGCCGATTCCGGCCACGGGGTTGCCGCCGCCCCAGTTGAAATCCACCACAGGGTCGACGCGCACGACCGTGGCTCCCGTGAAGAAGGCCCCGGATACCCCGCCCTGGCCGTAATACGTGCCCGGTATGCCGTTCGTCAGCGTGCCGGAGGCCAGGGTGAAATTGATCTGGCTGTTGGTTGCGATGGTATTGGGCGGAACGGCCGTGTCCGCAACGTTGTTTACCGTCAGCGTATAGGTCAGGCCGGCCGTCAGCGCGGAACTCGTGAGCTGCACGGTACTCGGGTCGCCGGTCATGGCGGCCCCGCTCACCGTAGCGCCGTGATTGAGTCCGTAGTTGGCGGCCAGAGTGGCGCTCGCCGGACTCACCGGCTCCGAGAAGGTGACATTGACGCGGTTGGAAACGCCGCAGGTCGTCGAAACCCCCGACAATGTCGGCGCCGTCGTGTCGCAATGGAACAGGCTGGCCAGCGGGATCACGGCAAACGCGGAAGCGGGTGGCTGCCATTGCAGGCTGATCACCGCTCCACCGCCCCGCTCGTAATATTCCAGCGTGACCGGGTAATACTGCCCGGCCACGAGACTGACCGCGGCGCTGGTGTCGGTCGCCGGCCCGTGGTCAGTCCAGTTGTCGATGATGAGCGCACCGCCCACCGTGAGGCGCACGCCGTCGTCGCTCACGGTGCGGAAGGCATAGCTGCCGGTACTCGGCGCCAGCAGATAGCCCTGCCAGCGCACGCTGAAGTTGTCGGCGCCGATTCCCGCAGTCGGCGTCCCGCTTCCCCAGTTGTAATCGACCGGGCCGTCGATTCGCGTCACTGTGGCCCCGGTAAAAAAAGCGCCGGAGACGTTGTTCTGATCGTAGTAGGTGGCGGACATGCCGTTGCGCAGGCCCCCGCCGGAATACGTGAATGGCAGGCTCGCCGGCGCCATGATGTTGGATGGCACCGCCACGTCGCCGACACCGCTGACGCCTACAATGTGCCCTCCAGCCGCCAGCGTCCCCGTCGAGAGGATGACGGTGCGCTGGTCCGGACTCAACACTGCCCCCGTGACCGCCACGGCGCCAGCATCGACACTGTAGTTCGCGGTATTGGTTGCGCTAGCCGGCGAAACGGGTTCGGAAAATGTCACGGCGATCCTATTGTCGATGCCGCAACTCGTGTTGATGGCGGTGACCGTCGGGGCCGCGTTGTCGGTCGTCAGCAAGCCCTGGCTTCCGTCGCTCGGCGGAATTGCCGCAAAGGCCGCATCACCCGGCCGCTGCCAGCGCAGCCTGGCCTCTGCGCCGCCGCCATTCTCGTAGTACTCCATGATGACCGCATAGTCCGTTCCGGCCGTCAGTGCTACGGCCACGCTGGTGTTGTCCGTTGGGCCATGGTCGGTCCAGTTGTTGATGACGAGGATGCCGTTCACCCAAAGCCGTACGCCGTCGTCGCTACGCGTCTGGAAGAAGTAGTTGCCATTCACTGGCGCCCGGACGAATCCCGTCCACCGCACGCTGAAAGTATCCGGCCCGATGGACGCATCCGGAGAACCCGAACCCCAGTTGAAATCGACACTTGGATCGACCCGGGTAACCGTAGAACCCGTGAAGTTGATGTTGTCGTAATAGATGCCCGTCAGACCGGGCACGACACCGGCCGACGCCGGCCCCCCCAAGGCGGCAAGGCAGAACAAGACCGCCGTGCTAGTGCGGCGCAAGAAATCGGAAGTTGTCCGCCCAAGCCTCATAGGTTCATCCGCGAAAGTCAGCCCCTGCGGGACGGCGAAGAGGTTCGAGGCCCGCTTCATCCGGCTCCGGCAAAACGGCCGTCAGCATCTGCCGGAGACGTTCATCCTCCCTCGCCAGCAACTGCGGATTGCTCCGATACGCCAACAGCAGGAAGCGGCGGTTGGCGTCGATCTCCTGCAGGAGGCGGCGGTTCTGTTCGGCATTCAGCATGTCTTTTGTGCCTTTATTTTCCGCAATTCCTCGATGTCGATGGCGTCCTTGCTGCGGCCGGTTCCCGTCTTCATGGCGATCAGGTGCTCTATGGAAGCAATAGGGATCGTGAGCGTCCCAACAGGCACCATGACCGCATCGCGCCGCAGCTCCTCGTACGGGATGACGGGTCTGACCAGCACGTCAATGACGGTCGCCATCATGTCGGGCCCTCGCAGCGCAAAGGCCAGCATGCCTTTCTCGCGATGCCATTGCTCGATCTGGTCGGGGTTCGCCAATGCATCGATGGGAACCGGGATAACCGGGCGCAGACCTGCCGCCTTGGCGCAGTCGATGAAGCGCCGCAGGTTCTCCGGCGTCATGGCCAGCACGACATCGACATCCATGGTCACCCGTTGGTAGCCATGCAGCGCGACCGCCAGCCCGCCTACCAGGACGAAATCGATTTCGGCATCGGCAAGTGTCCTGATCAGGTCGAACATGCTCACGATGCATTCCTTACCCTGCAGCGCCCCACAGGAGGAACAAGACCATAGAAAAGCAAAAAGATCGCTTTCTCATTGGGCTTCAGTGGAAAGTCAGCCTCTGCAGAACGGCGATCGCATCCCGGCCGAGTCGCCAATCCTTGGCATGTCCTCCTGCCCACGCTCAAAGCTCCACCGCCGCCTGCACCTGCCGCTCGACGTAGTCCGGCCCCGGCGCAGGATTCGGGCAGGCGCCGGCCGCCGGCTGGTTGCAGGCCGTTGCTGTCAGCTGATAGATGGTAACCGGATTGCCGGCTTCGGTATGTGTCGTCGAAGTGCAGTTGACTGTCGCGGTAAAGGGCGAGAGCGAGCCTGGCAGCGCCAGATTCGTTGCCGCCGCGCAGGCGCCGCCATTCCTGAGCACCTGCCACGCCCCCCACTCGATGCCCGCCTGCGCCGCCTGGTAACCGCGCACGCCCATTTCATCAAGGGCAGCAGTCGTCTGCTGCACTCGGAACATGCTGACGGCAAAGGCGCCGAGCGCGGCCAGCACGACGATCAGGAAGATCGCCGTGACGATGGAAAAACCGCCCTGCCGCTTTATGCCGTTGAGATTCCCTGTGGTCATGGCACGTTGCTCACATGAACCTGCGAAAACAGGGTGACCCGCTCAGGGGTGCCGGCAGGATCCGTCTGAGTCAGTTCCAGGCGGACCGACACAATACCGTTGCGCAGCGCCACGACGCTCGGGTTGTAGGTGAAACTGCAGCCGGTGACGCCATTGGCGAGCAAGGCGCTGCTGCCGCCCACCGGCGGCGTCCCCTGGCCTGCGCTGATGGCATAACCCCATTGGCGCGTCAGTGTCCCCACTCCCGGCAGCGGGCTCGGAATGCAGACGTAGGTCACCGGCCCCGAAACGACCTGGAAACGCCGATCGGGCGAGGCGAGCGGAAAGGCATGACTCGCAAACATAATCGTGTCCTCTGGGTTGGGCCCGGCACCAGCAGCCACACCGGTTATGGCGCTCCGATTTCCGCCAAGGCCCCCTACGTAGGCATTGGAATCAGCACCCAGACCGAGGTTGTACACCACCAGGAAATCACCCGCAGCTCCGGTTACGATCGAAGTCAAATCGGGCACCGCGCCAAGGCTGCGGAAGCAGGTATCCAGTATGTTTATGGCCAGCTCATCGCTGTTGCCTCCAGGACAAGAGCCGGCGGGTTGCTCGCGATAGCGGCCGCCAGTGCGTACCTCCAAGTATTCAAGATAGCAGGGCGTCAGCCCGGTGCAGGCGCCAGCGACACGCACGCTGTTGGGCAGGGCCGTCTGCACGTCGCGGCTGAAGCGCCGCACCGCCAGATCGGCGATGTCGGTCAGGGCGGTGCGGCGAGCCACGTCGAAATAGCCGGCAATCGGCACGCGCAGGAAAACCGCGGCTGCCGCGGCGAGGATGCCGGTGAGCACCATCGCCGTGATCAATTCGATCAGGGTGAAGCCGCGCAGGGCTACTGGGTCAGAGGTTCGGCGCATGGCGGGTGCGGATGCCATCGAGGGTGACAACGATGTTGCCGGGGCCGGTGACGGTGACGGTGATCTGCAGGGCCTCGGCAGCGACAATGCCGCCGAAGGCGAACGGGGTTATGGCCACTGCCGCGCTATAGGCTCCAAGTCCAGGAATCGCAGGTGGGCCGGTGATATCAAGAATCCCACCTGCCATGGCGAAGCTGTTGTAGTCGTTGACGTTGTCGTAGGGTGTCAGCGCGGCGTAGCGCGTCTCACCCCCCTCCGGTCCCATGGCCTCGACGGTGGCGGTGCAGCCGCCGGCACCGACGAAGGCGCCGGTCGCTGTCGCGGCATTCGCATCGTCCGGATCGCAGAAGGTGAAAGGCTGCAGGCGGATTTCCTCCAGCAGCGACTCGGCGATCGCCAGGGCCTGCTTGCGGATGAGGGGATCGGCGCTGGCGCGCGTGGTGTTGGCAAAGACCATCAGGATGCCGCCCGCCGCAACGCCGACAATCACGATGAACATGATCACCTCGATGAGGGTGACGCCCCTGCTCTGCGTACGGCTGCGGAGGCCCCGCTCAGTTGACGACATAGCCGGTCTCCGCGCTGACCGTGATCGGCAGGACGCGGCCGGTGAGCGCGACCGTCACCGGCGCGACGGAAGGCTGGCCGAGGCCGTTGAAGCGGAAGTTGGCGCTCAGGAAGAGCGTGATGCCCGTCGGAACATTCGCCACGTAAGGATCCGACCGACCGGGCAGGTTGACGACACTGCTGCACGCTGCGCCGGCCACGGTCGTGGGATTGAAGGTCAATGCCAGCCGATCGGGCTGGCCGCCGCCGGCAGGGAGGAAATCGACGCAGACCTCGCGCCGCTTGGCGATGGCCAGCTTCTGCGCGTAGCGCAGCGCCGTCCGCACCTCATCTGAAAAACCGCGCTGGGTAAACGCGGTGTTGCTCTGGAAACGCGGCAGGGCGATGGAGGCCAGGATGCCGATGATCATCAGCGTGACGACGAGCTCCACGGTCGTGAAGCCCGCCCCGCGGGCCGGTTTCCGCCCCGCCGCCATGACGACTTGCCTATCAGCAGCCGCTGAAGTCGATCGGGCCGATGGTCGGCACTCCGCCTGCAACCGCAGCAGTGTAGGGCACTGCGCAGGTCGCAACGTAGCCGCCGGTTCCGCTCTGAACCATCATTCCATTTGCTGCCGAGTAGGAGTAACCCTGAGCGTTCAACTCCGCCACGGTGGGTGTTCCGGTGGCCGCTGCCGTCGGTACGGTCAG
Organism: Rhodocyclaceae bacterium; assembly: GCA_041674785.1. Lineage (GTDB taxonomy): Bacteria > Pseudomonadota > Gammaproteobacteria > Burkholderiales > Rhodocyclaceae > Proximibacter. The sequence continues at coordinate 1,906 of JBAYVG010000082.1, read as the reverse complement.
GGACGCCTTGGCAATACCGGCCAATGAGTCTGCAGGATAAAAGAAAGTGACAGCAACGCATTTAGCTTGAAGGGCAGTACTCCCCTCCATGGCAACTCCAGTTCCAGCGTTGCCGTTGGCCGGAAGCGTGCAATTATCTATCGCGCCCTGCCCGGCTCGCGCCAGTGCCGTGCCATGCACCATGGCCACCGCGCTCTGCATAGCACCCTCCAGGGCGCGCAGTTTAGCCACGCGCGCATCCTTTTGCAGGTTGATGAAGCGCGGGAAAGCCGTCGCGGCAAGAATGCCGAGAATGACGATGACAACGACCAGTTCGATCAGCGTGAAACCGGATTGCTTTTTCATGACTTGCTCCTTATGGAAACACCTACGTAATTCAATCATATACGATTACCTCAAAATCTCATGCCAACTATTACCGGTTTCCGCCTGCGCGGTCATCAAACCACACATAAGCCGGATGCGGCACCAGCCTCGGCTGGGACGAAACGCCATTCCTGCGAACGTCGAACCTGAGCTCCTTTTCCTTCAGCCCTTCGACCCGCAGGCGCTCGGCCCTGTTCGGCCGGTAAATCAGTTGCCGCGACTGCAGCTGGTAATACCAGTAGCCCGGCTTGGCATGAGCCGGCGCCTTTTCATGCTCGCCAATGTAATTGCGGGGCGGCGCGTTCAGCCATTTGACCGGATTATCCTTTTCCAGCGCCAGCCGCCCCGGATCGGGGCCGCGCGCGAGTCGGCTGGCGGCTTCCAGGCGCAGGCCATAGTTGATCGAACGCACGGTTTCCTCGACTTCTGTCTTCTCCGCCACCTCCTGCATGTACAGCACCCGGTCCAGCAGGAAATACAGCAGGATCGCGAGCACGGCGAGGGCGACGGCGAGGTCGACCAGGCCGAAACCGCGCGGCGCCTCTCCCGGCATGCCCTGCGCATTGCGGGGCATTACTTGATCGCCGCCTTGCCCAAATCCCACATCGGCAGGAAGACGCCGAGCGCCAGGATCAGCACCATCACGCCGAGGGCCACGATGAGGATCGGCTCGATCTGCGCCGACAGCGTCTTCAGCTCGTATTCGACCTCGCGCTGATACATGTCGGCGATCTCCAGCATCATGTCGTCGAGCGAACCCGACTCCTCGCCGACCATGACCATCTGCAGCACCACCGGCGTGAACACGCCCGAGGCAACGGCGGTCCTGAGCACGCTCTCGCCGCGCTCCACGCCCATGCGCATATCCTCGAGCTTCTTCTCGATCCAGGCGTTCTCGACAACCTGGCCGGTGAGCGAAAGCCCCTGCACCACCGGCACGCCGCTGCGCGAGGCCATGGCGAAGCTGCGGGCGAAGCGCGCCAGGGTGGCCTTGCGGATGATCTTGCCGGCGATCGGAATGTTCAGCTTGAAGCGATCCCAGGCGAGCCGGCCGTCGGCCGTCTTGACGAAGGCGCGGAAAGCGAACACGGCCACGATCAGCAGGGTCAGGATGGCCGGCCACCAGGCCAGGGTGAAATCGGAAAAACCGATCAGGACGCGCGTCATCAGCGGCAGTTCGGCATTGAAGCCCTTGAACACCTTGGCGAAGGCCGGGATGACAAAAATGTTGATGATCACCAGGGCAATGGCCATCGCCAACACGACAAAACTCGGGTAGCGCAAGGCGGCCTTGACTTGGTCCTTCATGTACTTCTGGAATTCCAGGTGGTGGAAGAGCTGCAGGAACACCTCTTCCAGCCGTCCCGTCGTCTCGCCGACGCGCACCATGGCGACATAGAAGGGGCCGAACACCGCAGGATTGCGCGCCAGCGCCTGCGACAGTTCGCGGCCGGAATCGAGTGCCTCGCGCAGATCCTGGATGACTGCGGCAAAGGCGCGGTTCATGGCCGATTCCTGCAGCCCGGCGAGCGCCCGCATG
>JBAYVG010000081.1:0-13114 GCA_041674785.1 Rhodocyclaceae bacterium | reverse complement strand
GTAGTAGGCGATCATGAAGATGGCGATGGCGGCGAAGCCCCACAGCGTTGAATCGAAGCCCTTCTTGATGTTTTCGGCACCGAGCGACGGGCCGATGGTGCGTTCCTCGATGATTTCCATCGGGGCGGCCAGTGAGCCGGCACGCAGCAGCAGCGCGGTATCGTTGGCTTCGGTGGTGGTCATGCGGCCGGAAATCTGCACGCGGCCACCGCCGATTTCAGTACGGATGACCGGTGCCGTGACGACCTCGCCTTTACCTTTTTCGATGAGCAGAATGGCCATGCGCTTGCCAACGTTCTCGCGGGTGACGTCCTTGAAGATGCGTGAGCCGGCGGAGTCGAGCGAGAGATGCACGGCCGGCTCCTGTGTCTGCGTATCGAAACCGGGTTGGGCATCGGTCAGGCGGTCACCGGTCAGCATCACCTGCTTCTTCACCAGCAGGGGCAAGCCACCACGCTCGACATAGAGTTCGGTGCCGAACGGTACCTGCCCCGCCTGCGCGGCTTCAAGGGCGCCGGGGGTGTCGTCCACCATGCGGATTTCTAGCGTGGCGGTGCGGCCGAGGATGTCCTTGGCCTTGGCCGTATCCTGTACGCCGGGCAGCTGCACAACGATGCGGTCTGCCCCCTGTTGCTGGATCACCGGCTCGGCAACGCCGAGTTCGTTGATGCGGTTGTGCAGGGTGGTGATGTTCTGCTTGAGCGCGAATTCCTGGATGCGCTTCATCGCTTCCGGCTTCAGCGTGGCGACGAGACGCAGGTCGCTGCCGTCGCCCTGTTCGGTTAGCTGCAGATCCGGCTGGTTGTCGGCCAGCGTATTGCGGCCCTTGTCGCGTGTTTCGGGTTCGCGGAAGCGGATGGTGATCCGGTCTCCGTCGCGGCTGATACCGGCGTGGCGAATGTTCTTGTCGCGGAACAGGGAGCGCAGGTCGGCGGCGGTTGCATCGAGGCGCTTGGTCGTAGCGCCCTTCATGTCCACCTGCAACAGGAAATGCACGCCACCGCGCAGGTCGAGGCCGAGATACATCGGCAGCGCATTCATGCTGGTCAGCCACTTCGGTGAAGCCGAGAGCAGGTTCAGCGCGACGACATACTGTGGATCCTGCAGGTCCGGGTTGAACTGCTTTTCCAGGACGTCCTTGGCCTTCAGCTGCTCATCGGTGTTGGTGAGGCGGACCTTGACGCCCGTGGCGTCGAGGAAAATCCCGTTGTGTGCAACGGCCGCTGCTTTCAGTGCCGATTCGGCACGCTCCAGCGTGCGGGCATCCACCTTGATCGTGGCTTTGACGCTCGATAACTGAACGGCAGGCGACTCGCCGAAGAGGTTCGGCAGGGTATAGATGAAACCGATCACCAGAGCCAGTGCAACGATGATGTATTTCCAGAGCGGATATCTGTTCATGCCTGTCTTGAAACCAGAGGTGGGGAGAAGGCCGCACATGGACGCATGCCCATGCTTGCGGCCCCTGTATTCCCGGGTTAGAGCGCCTTCAGGGTGCCCTTCGGCAGAACCAGCGTGATGGCCGGCTTCTGAACCTGTACTTCAACGCCATCGGCGAGTTCAACGGCGACGAAATTTTCGCCAACCTTGATGACGCGGCCGGCGATGCCGCCGCCGGTAACGATCTCGTCACCCTTGGCCAGGGCGTCAAGCATGGCCTTGTGTTCCTTGGCACGCTTCTGCTGCGGGCGGATCATCAGGAACCACAAGACGGCGAACATCAGAATGATGGGCAGGAACTGCATCATGCTGCCGCCAGGATCGGCAGCACCGGCAGCTTGTGCGTAGGCAGAGCTAATCAGCACGGGTTGTCTCCATTAGAGTAGTGGCAAAAGTCGGGCATTGTATCACTTGCCCGCAGCCGCTCCGGCGCCTTGCCCGGTATTGCCGCGATGCCGGCATGGCAGCAAATCGGTTTTTGCTAATATTCGGCGTGGCGTACGTTGTCTATCAACAGGAGATCGACATGAAATACCGTGATCTGGCGCTGGTCGCCTTATTTGCTCTGGCGAGCGCAGGGGCATCTGCAATGGAGGCCGAGGAGCGTGTAAATACGCAGTGTGCGACCTGTCACGGCGCCCAGGGGCAGGCTGCTTCGCCGATTTTCCCTTCGCTGGCCGGACAGAACCGGGAGTATCTGGCCAAGCAACTGCAGGACTTCAAGGCCGGGCGGCGCAAGAGCGAGACCATGGGGCCGCAGGTGGTGGGGCTGACGAATGAAGAAATCATGGCGCTGGCAGCCTGGTTCAGCGAGCGGCCGGCGAAACAGCACCGGGTTTCCGACGAGGATTTACTGGCGGTTGGTCGATACATTTACCGCAAGGGCAACAGTTGGTCCGGCGTGCCGGCCTGTGCCGATTGCCACGGTGCTGATGCTCATGGCACGACGACGCTGCCGCGCCTGGCCGGACAGAACTCCCGTTATCTGCTGATGCAACTGAAGGAGTTCAATCAGCGTACGCGGACCAATGACAATGCCGTCATGCATCTCGTGGCTTCGCGCCTGAGCGAGATGGAAGCCAAGGCTGTCGCGGATTTTCTCTCGCAATTGCCCTGATTCAGTCAACGCTGCGGCCACGTTCCTGATGGAAACGGGCCACGTGCGCCGACAGGGTGCCGCTGGCAATGGCTTCACGCATCTCGCGCATGATCGTCTGGTAGTAGTGCAGGTTGTGAATGGTGTTGAGCATGCTGCCGAGGATTTCCCCGGCACGGAACAGGTGGTGCAGGTAGGCGCGGCTGAAGTTCGTGCAGGTGTAACAGCTGCAGGTTTCGTCGAGCGGTCGCGTGTCGTGGCGGTGCGTGGCGTTCTTGATCTTGAGGTCGCCGAAACGGGTGAACAGGTGGCCGTTCCTCGCGTTACGCGTCGGCATCACGCAGTCGAACATGTCGATGCCGGCCTGCACGGCGTTCACCAGATCCTCTGGCGTACCGACCCCCATCAGATAACGTGGCTTGTCAGCGGGTAGCCGTGGTGCCGTGTGCGCCAGAATACGCGCCATGTCTTCCTTCGGTTCGCCGACCGAGAGGCCGCCGATGGCCATGCCGTCGAAACCGATCTCATCCAGCCCGGCCAGCGATTCGTCGCGCAGATCTTCGTACATGCCGCCCTGGACGATGCCGAACAGGGCGTTCGTATTCTCCAGGCGGTTGTGTTCATCCCGCGAGCGTTGCGCCCAGCGCATCGACAGGCGCATCGACTTCGCCGCTTCCTCGCGGGTGGCCGGATAGGGCGTGCATTCGTCGAAAATCATGACGATGTCCGAGTTCAGCGCGTGCTGGATGCGCATTGATTCTTCCGGCGTCAGGAACAGTTTGGCGCCGTCGATCGGCGACGAGAACTTGACGCCTTCTTCGGTGATCTTGCGCAGCTCGCCGAGCGAGAAGACCTGGAAACCGCCGGAGTCAGTGAGGATCGGCTTGTTCCAGCCCATGAATTTATGCAGCCCGCCGAACTCGCGGATGACCTCCAGCCCCGGCCGCAGCCACAGGTGGAAGGTATTGCCGAGGCAGATCTGGGCGCCGATGTCGTTGAGGCTCTGCGGCGTCATCGCCTTGACTGTGCCGTAGGTGCCGACCGGCATGAACACCGGTGTTTCAATTTCACCGTGGGTCAGCGTCAGGCGGCCACGGCGGGCGGCGCCGTCGGTGGTGAGCAGGTCAAATTTCATGGTTGTTTTTCCAGAAGCATGGCGTCGCCATAGCTGAAGAAGCGGTAGCGCTCGGCTACGGCGTGAGTGTAGGCGGCTCGGATGGTGTCGAAGCCGGCAAAAGCGGAGACCAGCATCAGTAGTGTCGATTTTGGCAGGTGGAAGTTGGTGATCAGCCGGTCGACCACCTTGAAGCGGTAGCCCGGCGTGATGAAAATCGTCGTTTCGGCTGCGCCAGCCTTGAGTTCGCCGGATTGTGCTGCCGCCTCCAGCGCCCGCAGCGAGGTGGTGCCGACGGCAATGATGCGGCCACCACGGGCGCGAGTGGCGGCAATGGCGTCGACTGTTGCCTGCGGAATTTCAAAGCGTTCCGAATGCATGCGGTGTTCGGAAAGTGCAGTGACCCGCACTGGCTGGAAGGTGCCGGCGCCGACATGCAGCGTCAGCCAGGCTTGCTCAATGCCTTGTGCCCGCAATCCGGCGAGCATGGCTTCGTCGAAGTGCAGCCCGGCGGTGGGGGCGGCCACGGCGCCCGGCTCGCGGGCAAACACTGTCTGGTAGCGCGACTCGTCATCGCTGCCAGCGGCATGGGTAATGTAGGGCGGCAGCGGCAGGCGGCCGTGCGCTTCGGTCAGTTGCCAGAAATCGTCACCTTCGGCCAATTCCAGCGAAAAAAACTCCCCGTCGCGACCGCTGACGGTGACCTCGAAGGCATCGGCCAGACGCAATTTCGAGCCTGCTTTCGGCGATTTGCTGGCGCGCACCTGCGCCAGCGCATGGCGGGCATCGACGATGCGTTCGATCAGCACCTCGACCTGGCCGCCGCTGTCCTTCTGTCCGAAGAGGCGCGCCCGGATGACTTTGGTGTCGTTGAAAACAAGCAGGTCGCCCGGGGCCAGCAGGCGGGGTAGATCAGTAAAGCACAGGTCGGCACGGGCGGCTCCGTGAACGTGCAGCAGTCGGCTGGCCGTTCGGGATGGCGCCGGGTGCTGGGCGATCAGGGCGGCGGGGAGATCGAAATCGAAGTCGTCGACAGTCAGCATGGAAGCGGGGTGGATATAAAAAGTGACGCAGGGTTGGCTTGTCCGGAACGCACGAATCGGGGATAATCCGCGCTCCTCCGGTTTGCATCACGCAAGCCTCAGGCCGAGATGGCGGAATCGGTAGACGCAGCGGATTCAAAATCCGCCGCCGAAAGGCGTAAGGGTTCGAGTCCCTTTCTCGGCACCAAGCAGCGACAAAAACGCGCACAAGTATACCATGCCCTCCTTGCCCGATCCGGCTGAAAAGCTGCCGGAAAGCCGCTTTAGCAGGCCTTCCGCGCGCGCGGCGTGGTGGCAGGCGCTGCGCCCAAAAACACTGTCTGTTTCGCTGGCACCGGTTCTGACTGGTACGGCGGTGGCATATGCCGAAACGGGTGTCTTGCACCTATGGCTGGCGATCGTCGCCTTGGTCGCAGCGATGCTGATCCAGATCGGCACCAACCTGCACAACGATGTTGCTGATTTCGAGCGTGGCGCTGATACGCCGGATCGCCTCGGGCCACCTCGGGCGACGGCGATGGGCTGGTTGCCTGGAGTGGCGGTGCGCCGCGCGGCCTGGCTGGCCTTTGCGCTGGCATTTCTGCTCGGTATTTTGCTGGTGGCGCGCGGTGGCTGGCCAATCGTCGGCATTGGCTTGGCCTCTTTGCTGGCGGGCTGGGCCTATACCGGCGGGCCACGGCCGATTGCCTACACGCCGCTTGGCGAACTGTTCGTGGTGTTGTTCTTCGGTCTTGCTGCCGTCGGTGGCAGCTACTACCTGCAGACCTTGTCGCTGTCGGTGCCAGCCGTGCTGGCTGCGGTCATGCTCGGGACATTCGCCGCCGCTGTGATCAGCGTCAACAATACCCGCGATCTGGATACCGATGCCCGTGCCGGCAAGCGTACGCTGGCCGTGCATCTTGGCCGGCGGGCAATGAGCCGTATTTATTTCATCGAGCTGCTGCTACCGTTTGCCCTGCTGCCAGTACTGGCAGTCCTGATTGGGCGCAGTTGGTGGCTGGCGCTGCCGTGTCTGCTCGTCGGTGGGGTGCTACGACTCGCCCGCCGCTTCTCGATGATGGCGGCGGGGCCGGGGTTCAATGTGCTGCTGGGAGAGACGGCCCGCCTGCAGGCCGCTTTTTCACTGCTGCTGGTGGTCGGGCTGCTCGCCTGATCAGGGCTTGAACCACGCCAGCCGCTTTTGCATGCTGACGACGGTGCCGATGATGATCAGTGCCGGTGGCTTGATACCGGCTGTGGCTACAGCCTCTGGCAAACTGCCCAGATCGGCGGTGACGACGCGCTGGCGCCGTGAGGTGCCGTGTTGAATGACTGCAGCAGGGTGACTGGGGGGGAGTCCATTGGCCAGCAACTGGCTGCAGATTTCGCCGACACCGCCGATTCCCATGTAGAAAACGACCGTCTGTCCTGGCCGTGCCAGGGCTTTCCAGTCCAGATTGACGCTGCCGTCCTTGAGGTGGCCAGTGGCGAATACGCAGATCTGCGCATGATCGCGGTGTGTCAATGGGATGCCGGCATAGGAGCCGCAACCTGATGCTGCGGTAACCCCCGGTACGACCTCGAAGGGCACGTCATTCTCGGCGAGCGTTTCGATTTCCTCTCCGCCGCGCCCGAAGATGAACGGGTCGCCGCCCTTCAGGCGGACAACGCGCTTGCCTTGCTTGGCCAGACGGACGAGGAGGACATTGATTTCTTCTTGTGGCAGCGCGTGGTTTGACGCTTCCTTGCCGGCGTAGATTTTTTCTGCATCCGGCCGGGCCAGATCGAGGACGCCTTCGGCGCCCAGGTGGTCATAGACGATGACATCGGCGGCGCTGACCAAGCGGGCTGCCTTGAGTGTCAAAAGTTCGGGATCGCCGGGGCCGCTGCCAACAAGGTAGACCGTTCCGGGATTGCAGCTTGTGTGGGATTTGTTCATGTATGCTCTGGGCTCGGTGCCGTGCTATCGAGGCGCAAGGATATACGGCCGTCGTGTGGTTGTTCAACAGTGATCGCACTTTAGTAATAACCTTGCTAGAAATAGTTGATTTGGGTCAAAGATTGGCTTATCCAAGTGGAGCACATTAGCGCTCAGCGTTGGTGTCAAATGACAGTGAGCGCCGCTTTTCAATAAGAGGAGAGGAAATATGAAGAAACTCGTACGTAATACCCTGATGCTGGCTGCACTGCCGCTGGCCGTAGCAACCGCTTTTGCTGCACCGGCCAAAAAAGAGGCTCCGGCCCCCGCTCCTGCTGCTGCCGCTGCTCCGACCTTGTCGGCTGCAGACAAGGCTGCTACAGGCAAGGTCTATTTTGAACGTTGCGCAGGCTGCCACGGCATGCTGCGCAAGGGCGCTACCGGTAAGAACCTCGAACCGCAGAACACTGCCAAGCTGGGTCAGTCCCGTCTTGAGAAGGTTCTCGCCTACGGCACCGAAGGCGGCATGGTGAACTTCGACGACATCCTGTCGAAGAAGGAAATCTCCGACATGGCCACCTACCTCCAGATGCCGGCCGAAGCTCCCCCTGAGTGGAGCCTTGCTGACATCAAGGGTAGCTGGAAGCTGCTGATCCCGGTCGACAAGCGTCCGACCAAGCAGATGAACAACATCAACCTGAACAACATCTTCTCCGTCACGCTGCGTGACGCAGGTGAAGTTGCGCTGATCGACGGCGACACCAAAAAGATCTGGGCTGTCATCAAGACCGGCTACGCTGTTCACATCTCGCGTCTGTCGACCTCCGGTCGCTACGTTCACGTTATCGGTCGCGATGGCCGCTATGACCTGATCGACATGTGGACCGAAATGCCGACGACCGTTGCCACCCTGAAGGCTGGCTTCGAAGCTCGTTCGATCGAAACCTCCAAGTTCAAGGGTTACGAAGACAAGTACGCCGTGGTCGGTTCCTACTGGCCGCCGCAGTACACCATCCTCGACGGTCTGACGCTCGAGCCGCTGAAGAACGTCTCGACCCGTGGCAACACCGTTGATGGCAACTACCATCCGGAACCCCGCGTGGCTTCGATCGTTGCTTCCGAGCACAAGCCGGAGTGGGTTATCAACGTCAAGGAAACCGGCATGATCAAGCTGGTTGACTACTCTGACCTGAACAACCTGAAGGAAGTGACGGTTAACTCCGCCAAGTTCCTGCACGACGGTGGCTGGGATTCGACCAAGCGCTACTTCCTGGTGGCTGCTAACGCCTCCAACAAGGTGGCCGTTGTTGATACCAAGACTGCCAAGCTGGCTGCGCTGGTTGACACTGCCAAGATCCCGCACCCGGGTCGTGGCGCCAACTTCAACCATCCCACGCATGGCCGTGTCTGGGCAACCTCGCACCTTGGCGCTGACGTGATCAGCATCATCGGTACCGATCCGGAAGGCAACAAGGACAAGGCTTGGAAGGTTGTTCAGGAACTGAAGAACCACGGTGCCAACTCGCTGTTCGTGAAGACACACCCGAAGTCTGACAACCTGTGGGCCGACGCTCCGCTGAACCCGGATGCCAAGCTGGCTGGTTCTGTCTCGGTGTACAAGATTTCCGAACTCGGTAATCCTAACGCCAAGTCGGAAGTCATCGACATCGCTGCCGCCGCTGAACTTGGCAAGACCAAGGGTCTGCAGCGCGTGGTGCACGGTGAGTACAACGAGAAGGGCGACGAGATCTGGTTCTCCGTCTGGACCGGTAACAAGACCGAACCGTCGGCCATTGTTGTTGTTGATGACAAGTCCCGCAAGGTCAAGACCGTCATCAAGGACAAGCGTCTGGTTACGCCGACCGGCAAGTTCAACGTCTACAACACGATGCACGACATCTACTAATCGTCTGCTTCCCAAGACCTTAGTTGAAAGTCAGAACCGGGAGCTTAGGCTCCCGGTTTTTTTTGCTGAACCGGTCCTATAATCAATGGTCGTAAACATCGTTTACTGGTCGTTGTGAAAGGATTCACCATGTCCCGATTTTTCGGCTCCTGTGCCCGCTCCTTTTCCCTTTTCTTTGCACTGTTTCTGACCGTGTCGTTGACTGGTGCGTATGCAGCTACAGTAGAAGTGCGTATCGAGAAGATGAAGTTCGTGCCGGAGGAAGTCCGTATCAAGAAGGGCGATACCGTTGTCTGGAAGAGTTACGAGCGGCGTGGTTACCACACAGTCTGGTTCAAGGATGAAGGTGTTGCCGAGTCCGAGCCGATGTTTCCCGAGGAAAGCTGGAAGCGGAAGTTCGACAAGAAAGGTGAGCATCCCTATATTTGTGGCCCACACCCTGAAATGGTTGGGCGTGTAATTGTTGAGTGACGGTCTCGAATGAAGAATTTGTTCTGTTTTTTTTCTGTCTTCCTGTCTTTGGGTACGGCTGCAGCCTCTGCCGTTGAGCCCTCGCCGGAGCGTGCCCGCGAACTGGTGCGCATGGTTCGCCAGGACTGTGGCTCCTGCCATGGCATGACCCTTAATGGCGGGCTTGGGCCGGCGCTGACGGTTGAAGCACTGAAAGTCCGTGATATTCCGAAAGAGTCGCTGGTGGCGACCATTGTTGGTGGACGCCCGGGTACGCCGATGCCGCCCTGGCATCGTTTTCTTTCCGAATCGGAGGCTGACTGGATAGTCGACAGGTTGCTCGAAGGGTTTCCGCAGCAGTGAGCAAGGCGAGAAAGCCGCAATCAGTTCAGTGATAATCAGGCAGTGCGTGGCATCAGGCCCGTACGGCACCGGTTGTCTGCAGTTGCAAGCCCGTCATTGGCGGGCTTTTTCATTTGGGTAGTTAAGAAAAAAACTATTTTCGCCTGATTTGACGATCGTCAAATTTTCCAGGGTCAGTGCCACGCTTCTGCGGCGATATGTCGCAGGTTCCTGCGGTCTCGCCAATCTACAATTCGCGCCTGTTTGTATTCGACACATTTGAGGCGCGTTCGTTGGCGATGATTCAAAAGCTCAAAATTACTGCCACCCGATTCCTGTTGCTGCCGATTTTCTGCGCCATGTGCCTGTCTGCTGGCGAGGCAGCCGCGAGTAGCGAATCGGTCCGCCCATTTGTTACGGGCTCGTTGGCCCAGATTGTTGGCGAGCGCCAGGGGAAGCCCTTTGTCCTTGCCCTTTGGTCTACGTCATGCACGCATTGTCCGGCTGAACTGAAAGCGTTGGGGCAGCTGAAACGAAATCATCCGAATCTTGATGTGGTGCTTGTCGCCGCAGATAGTCCGGGCGAAGCCCCCTTGGCAGCGGAGATGGTGCGAGCTTACGGGCTGAAAGCATCACCGCAATGGATATTCGCCGATGCCATGCCCGAACGTCTGCGTTTCGAAATTGATCGGCGCTGGCACGGCGAGTTGCCGCGTACTTATCTGTATGACCGCCAGCACGCTGTGCAGGCCTTTTCGGGGCTGGTTCCGCCGGATCTGCTAATGCAGTGGATCAAGGTTAACGTGCGATGAGTGCGGTGATCGCTGAGACTCTGGAAGCTGCGGCGTCCGCCACCTATTACTCGCCGCCGGCCAACGACGGACACGCCTCCTGGCGGCACAGTATTTCGGCCATCCTTGTCGTCGGCGTGCATTTTCTGGTGCTGCTGGCGCTCGGGTATGCTGCCATTCGCCCGGAAATCCAGCAGCCGATACGTACGCTGGCCGTTCGTTTTCTGGAACCGAAGGTGCCTGCGCCGCCGCCAGTCCAGCCGCCCAAGCCCCTGCCACCGCAGGCTGCTCCCCGAAAGGTGCATACCCCGCCACCAGTCATGACGGCGGCGGCCAAACCGGAGGCGCCTTCCAGCTTCTCGGTTGCACCGCAACCTGAGCCCGTTGCCGCACCGGCCGTCGTCGCACCGGCTCCCGTACCGTTAACGGCCGCCCGTTTCGATGCCGACTACCTGCAGAACCCGAAGCCGGTGTATCCCCCGATGTCGCGCCGTTTTGGTGAGGAAGGGAAGGTCGTCCTGCGTGTCCGGGTCAGTTCGCAAGGGTTGCCACTGGCGGTCGAAATCAAGCAGTCAAGCAACCATGTGCGGCTGGATGAGGCAGCAAAGGCAGCCGTTGCGCGCTGGCGTTTCGTTCCGGCAAGGCAGGGCAGCGAGGCCGTCGAGGCTTGGGTGCTGGTGCCACTGAATTTCACTTTGAGCAATTGAGGATCAATGATGAGAATGGAAATGGGTTTGGCGCAATTCTGGGCGCAGGGCGATATGGTGACGCACTTTGTCGCGATCCTGCTTCTCTGTCTGTCGCTGGCCAGCTGGTATGTCATGGCCGGCAAGATCAGCGCCCTCTGGCAGGCACGGCACAGCCATGCACGGGCAATGAATGCCTTCTGGGGCGCCGAATCGCTGCCGGCAGCCATTGAAGCCATTCGGGTTGAAGACAAGACCGGTGTGCTTTCCGGGCTGGCCATTGCCGGTGCCAATGCGGCAGAGCTCCACCGTCAGCATGCTGCCCGTGGTATCGGCGCCGGCGTCAGCGCCAGCGAATTCGTGACGCGGGCGGTGCGCTGCCAGATCGTCGAGTCGCAGGCGAAGATCGAATCGGGGCTGACTTTCCTCGCTTCGGTTGGTTCGACGGCGCCGTTCATTGGCCTGTTCGGCACCGTCTGGGGTATCTATCACGCACTGGTCGGCCTCTCGGGCGCCACGCAGGTGGTACTCGACAAGGTGGCCGGGCCGGTCGGTGAGGCCCTGATCATGACCGCTGCAGGTCTTTTTGTCGCCATCCCGGCGGTGCTTGCCTACAACGCCTTCACTCGCAGCAACCGCCTGACGCTGGCACGCATGGATGGCTTTGCCCATGACCTGCATGCCTACCTGACCACTGGTCTGCGTGGCCGCCCGGGCGACAAGCTGGTCGACATCAACACTGCCCGCACGGCAAAGAGCGCCTGAGGTCAGCCATGTCCTTTGGTTCCTTTGACAGCGCCGGCGTGACCCAGCCGATGGCCGAGATCAACACCACGCCGCTGGTCGACGTGATGCTGGTCCTGCTGGTCATCTTCATCATCACCGCCCCTTTGTTCCACCAGGCAGTGCCCGTCGATCTGCCCAAGGTCGATTCGACGCGAGTTGACGACAAGCCACGGGTTGTTGCCGTGGCCGTCGATGCCGATGGGAATGCTTTCGTCGATGGTCTTGCGGTGGATAAGGCGGCACTGATGGAACGCTTTGTGGCATTGATTTCCGCAGGGTCTGAGCCTGAGCTGCATTTACGTGCCGACCGTGCTACCCGCTATGAACGGGTTGCCGAAGTTCTGGCACAGGCGCAGAGGGCGGGAATCGTGAAGATTGCGTTTGTGACCGAACCTGCGCGTTGAATTCCGCGACGATGCGGCTGACCTTGATTGCTGATTCTGTTCTGGAAAACTGTAATGCTGAAACCTGAATTTTGTTCCAGGCGCCGTGCTCTTCTGATCGTGGCTTTTTTATCTGGCGCGGCCTCCTTTGGCGCTCTGGCTGCGAGTGATAGCGAAACGCAGCTCGGTGAGATGGTCGTCAAGGGAGAGAAGGCGAGTGGTGTGCCGCGCAACCTGCCTGCAGTCAGCGAGGGGATTTCAGCAAGCCAGATGGAAGAGACGATCAATGTCGTCAATACCGAAGATGCGCTGAAATACATGCCCAGCCTGCAAATCCGCAAGCGTTTTATTGGTGACACCAACGGCATCGTTGCTTCGCGTTCTTCCGGAACATTGGTGAGTGCCCGCTCCCTTGTCTATGCCGACAATCTTCTGCTCTCGAATCTGCTCGGCAACAGCTTCGCCTACCCGCCGCGCTGGGGCTTGGTTACGCCAGAGGAAATCGAACGAATCGACGTGATTTACGGTCCTTTTTCAGCTGAATACCCCGGTAACGCAATGGGGGCGGTGATCAACATGACAACGCGCATGCCGGAGAAATTCGAGGCGCATGCGAAGACGCAAGCCTTCCGCCAGAATTTCAAGGTCTATGGCACGGACGAAAGCTATTCCGGAAACCAGACGAGTGCGGCACTGGGGAACCGGGTCGGCGCCCTGTCCTGGTGGGCCAGTTTCAACCACATCGACAGTCATGGTCAGCCCATGAGCTTTGCCACCAAGGCCTTGTCGACGACGGCGGCCGGCGGCGGCGATACGGTGGTCAGTGGCGCCTACCGGGATCGGGATGCAGAAGGGAAGGGGCGAGTTGTCCTGGGGGCGACAAGCATTACCCATACGATTCAGGACCACGCGAAGCTAAAGTTCGCTTACGACATTACGCCGCAGTTTCAGGCCAGCTACACACTCGGCTGGTGGAAGAACGATTCTGAAAGCAAGGTCGAATCCTATCTGCGAAATGCAGCGGGAGCCCCGGTGTACAGTGGGAACGTGAATATTGGCGGGATGCGCTACAACCTTGCCAATACCGACCTCAACCCCTCTCGTGGCGAGCAGCAGCACTGGCTGCACGGGATGGCGCTCAAAACAAAGACGGGGGGGGAATGGGATTGGGAGCTGGCCG
>JBAYVG010000080.1:0-13632 GCA_041674785.1 Rhodocyclaceae bacterium | reverse complement strand
GAGAAGGCGCCGACACGATAAAAACGAACCGTGGCAATCAGCGAAACGAGTACGTTCAGTGCGAGTGCTGTCGGTTTCATAACGGCCGGGGCAACGCCGAACAGCGCCATGGCCGCCAGATAGCCCGAGGCGCCGCCATGGCCCACCGACGAATAGAGCAGCGCGGCGGCGGCGATCAGGGCGGCGAGGAGCAGGCTTTCGCTATCCACGGGCAAGGCTCAGGCGACGCGGTTCTGCGGCTCGCCGCGAACAAACGCTTCGATGTTGTCGATCAACTGGTCGGCCAGCGTCTGCATCGCCGGCCGGCTGGCCCAGGCGACATGCGGCGTCAGCAGGAAGTTCGGCAGCGCCAGCAATTCAGGCGACAGCAGCGGGTTGCCGTCTGTCGGCGGCTCCTTGGAAAGCACGTCAAAACCGGCGCCGGCTATTTCGCCGGTCTTGAGTGCAGCGGCCAGCGCAGCTTCGTCGACCAGCCCACCGCGCGAGGTGTTGATGAGCAGCGCTGTGTTTTTCATCGCCCGCAGTTCGGCTTCACCGATCAGGTGTTGCGTTTCCGGCAAGAGCGGGCAATGCAGAGAGACGACATCGGCTTCGGCCAGAGCGTTGGCAAAAGCGACGTAGCCCGGACGCGGCACGGCGACACCCTTGCGTTCGGCGCTCAGGACGCGCATGCCGAAGGCGTCAGCCAACCGCGCTACACCCCGCCCGAGCGTGCCACTGCCGATGATGGCCAGTGTCGCCCCGTGCAGATCACGGATCGGGTGGTCAAAGAAGCAGAACTGTTCGCTCGCTTGCCAGCGGCCGGCCTGTACCGATTGTCGGTAGGCCAGCAGGTTGCGCGAAAGCGCCAGCATCAAGGCAATGGCGTGCTCAGGAACGGTATGCGCGGCGTAGCCGCGAATATTGGAAACGACGATGCCGCGCGCGCGGCAGGCCGCCAGATCGACGTTGTTGGTGCCGGTGGCGGCGACCGCTACCATCTTCAGGTTTGGCAGGAGGTCGATCATGCCGGCATCGATCTGCACCTTGTTGACGATGGCAATGGTCGCTTCACGCAGCCGCCCCGCAACCTCCGGCTGCGAGGACTTGTCGTACTCGACCCACGCGTGTTCACAAGCCGGGCGGCGCACGTCGGCCTGGATCGACTCACGTTCGAGATAGACGATGCGCTCCATGGTTCAGCGCTCCAGCGCGCGTTCCAGTTCGACGTAGGTGCTCGAGTCACCATGCAGCAGACAGAACACCCCGGCGGGAAACTCGGCACGCGCAGAAAGCTCGGCCAGGGCGAAAACTGCCGAAGGCGCCCGTGCATCGGAGAGCACGACGGTAGTATCGCCTGCTGTCCATGCCCGTGCGAGGCCTTCGGCGACGGAAGAGAGGGGATCGACGGGGTTGCTGAAAACGGCCTGCACGCTGCTGCCACCACTGGCACAGGAGGCTTCGCGCAGGGCAGCGACGGCACGCGCAACTTCGTCCCGGGCGGCTTCGGTGCCCTTGCCGGTTTCGCGGGCGATCAGTTTGGCAAAGTCGCCACCGAACTGATCGAGCAGCGCGGTCAGATCAGCGAGCTTTTTTTCGCGCAGCGGGAGATCTTCGGCCCAGGCCGACTGAGCCTCACGCGCCGAGGCAAGTGCCCGCGCCACTTCGTCGACACCACAACGGGGAACACGGTAGTTCACCGTGCCGTCGGCATCGCGAATATCGATGAATTCCTCGAAGACGCTGAAATAAGCGTGTCCGTTGATCCAGAGGGGAATGGCGGGAATGCCGTCGTCCAGTTTCATGCTTTTCTGCTTTCTCTTTAAAACCGATTAACCACGAAGAGCACGAAGCTCACGAAGGGAAGATCAGTAAGACCAGTTAACACTCCGTTTTTATAAAAACTTCGTGCCCTTCGTGAACTTCGTGGTTTGCATTTTATACAGCTCCCTGAAGGTGCGTCCCTGGGGGGCCGGGAAATCACGCCCTTCCGTCCAGGCCGGAGCCAGCCCGAGCACGGCGATGCGATCGCGGCCACCGGCCAGCCAGTTGAGGTAGCGCACCCCCAGCCGGGTGGCGAGCGCATAGAGTTTCGGCTGTTGTGCCAGCCAGGCCCACGCACTGAGCGCAAAACGCTCCGACCAGGGACGCAGGCCGGCGACAGTCTGTTTCTCGCGCAATTTCCTGAGCAGGTCAGGCAAGGGAATGCGCACCGGGCAAACGACGCCACACTGGTTGCAAAGCGTCGCCGCATGCGGCAGGTCGAGGGCGCTTTCAATACCGGTGTAGAGCGGCGTCAGCACCGAGCCCATCGGGCCGGGGTAGACCCAGCCATAGGCGTGGCCGCCGACGGTTTGATACACCGGACAATGGTTCATGCAGGCACCACAACGGATGCAACGGAGCATTTCCTGGAACTCGGAACCAACCAACCCGGCACGGCCGTTGTCGACGAGGATGAACACCATCTGCTCGGGGCCGTCGGGGTCCGCCGCTCCCTTGACGCCGGTCAGCATGGAAACGTAGTTCGAAATTTCCTGACCGGTGGCCGAGCGCGGCAGCAGGCGCATCAGCGTCGCGAAGTCTTCCAGGGTCGGCACGATCTTCTCGATGCCGGTGATGACGACATGCACCTTCGGCAGCGTCGTCACCATGCGGCCGTTGCCTTCATTGGTCACCAACGCCACTGAACCGGTTTCGGCAATCAGGAAGTTGCCTCCGGAAATCCCCATCTCGGCAGTAAGGAAGTGCTCACGTAGCACTTCGCGAGCCTCGCGTGTCAGTGCCGGAATTTCGGTCTTGCGCGGGGTCTTGTGAACGGCGGCGAAGAGGTCGGCAACTTCGTCGAGGTTCTTGTGTGCGGCCGGCGCGAGGATGTGAGAGGGGGGCTCGTTGTCGGCGATCTGCAGGATGTATTCGCCGAGATCGGTTTCCACCGGCTGGATACCGGCGGCGAGCAAGGCAACATTGAGCTGCGCCTCTTCGGACAGCATCGATTTGGACTTGGCGACTTTTTTGACGCCGTGCTGTTTGGCGATAGCGATGACGTGCTCGCAGATCTCCTTGCCATCGCGCGCCCAGAGTACGGTGGCGCCACGCTTCTCGGCATTGGCTTCGAAGAGTTCGAGCCAGACGTCGAGGTTGTCGAGCACGCGGTCACGAATTTCTGCACCGGCGTCACGGAGCGCTTCAAACCCCGCCTCGCCATCGCTGTCGTAAGCGGTGACGGCACGCGCACGCATGCCGACGAATTTGTCTTTCAAGCCAGCGAGGTTCTTTTGCAGGCGGATATCGGCGAGCTTCTCACCCGCCCGCGCCTTGAAGAACATGGACTGCGACTGCATCAGTCGCCCATACCGAGGCGGCCATTGATGCCGGCCAGCACTTCCGCCACATGCAGTACACGCGTGGTTTCGTCTCCCATGCGACGCAGCTTGCCTTCAATGTTCATCAGGCAACCGAGGTCGCCACCAACGACTGCGTCGGCATTGGCCGCCTGGGCATTGACGCACTTCTTCTCGGCAATCGCCGCCGAGATGTTGCCGAACTTGACCGAGAAAGTACCGCCGAATCCACAGCAGGCTTCGGACTCCGGCATTTCCTTGAGCTCCAGCCCAGCCACCTTGGCCAGCAACTGGCGGGGCTGGGTCTTGATGCCAAGGCTGCGCAAACCGGTACACGAGTCGTGGTAGGTGACGCTGCCATCAAAACGACCGGGGACGGCGTCGACCTTGAGCACGTCAACGAGAAAGCGGGTCAGCTCCCAGCTGCGTGCAGCGAGGGCTTCGGCACGCTGCCGCCAGGCCGGGTCGTCGGCAAAAAGGCCCGGATACTCAGTCCGGATCTGGTCGGCGCAGGAGCCGGAAGGCGCAATGAGATAGTCGAAATGCTCGAACTCGGCGATGAGTTTTTTCGCCAGCGCTGTCGCCGCCGCCCGGTCACCGGAGTTGAACGCAGGTTGGCCGCAGCAGGTCTGGCTGGCGGGAACGCTGACTTCACAACCAGCGGCCTCCAGCAGGCGGATGGCAGCAAAACCGATGCTTGGGCGCATCAGATCGACGAGGCAGGTGACAAAGAGAGCAACTTTCATCAATTCACATTGTGAAATGGTAAGATGCGGCAGCGCAACAACGCACCGGATAGTGAAATGCGGACATGGCGCAATTATAGTGGCAATGCCGCGCGACACCCCGGAAAACCAGAAGATTAGACGAGAACCCCATGGCAGAACAGCAGGAAAACAAGAATTCAATCCAGGTCATCGAGCGCATGATGTCGCTGCTCGACGTGCTGGCTGACTCCCCCGAGCCGGTCGCACTGAAGCATCTGGCGCAGGCCACCGGCTTGCACCCTTCAACCACACATCGCATCCTCGCCTCGATGACCAGCTCGCGCCTTGTCGAGCGCCATGATGCCGGTTCCTACCGGCTGGGCATCCGCCTGCTGGAACTGGGCAATCTGGTGAAATCGCGACTGAATATCCGCGACATCGCCAGCCCCTATATGCAGACGCTGCACGAACGCATTGGCGAGGCGATCAACCTGGGCATTCGCCATGAAGACGAAATCGTCTATATCGAACGCACCTCCAGCGGCCGCTCGCTGGTCCGCGTGGTTTATCTCGTCGGCGGCCGCGCCCCCTTGCACCTGACTTCGGTCGGCAAGCTGTTCCTCGCCGAGGATGGCCCCGAGAAAATCCGCGCCTACGCCAAGCGTACGGGCCTGCCGGGCAAGACGCCGGCGTCACTGACTTCGCTGCCGTTACTGGATAAGGAACTGGAGAAAATTCGCCGGCATGCGGTGGCCTTCGACAACGAAGAAGCGGAACTGGGCCTGAAATGCGTGGCAGCGCCGATTTACGATGACGAAGGCAAGCTGGTTGCGGGCCTGTCGGTCTCGGCGCCGGTCGATCGCCACAAACCCGACTGGGTCAATCTGGTCAAGGCAACTGCTGCTGAGATTTCCCACGCCATCGGCTTCGTCCAGCCTGCGCGATAGATTTTGGCAACAAAAAAGCCGCGACGGAATTTTCCGGTCGCGGCTTTTTTTGTGTCGGGAATTCAGGCGTCGGGGCCTTTACGGGCGGCGGAAGCCTGAGTCGATTCTATCCAGCGCTTGATGCGGTTGGCGTCACCGATACGCGTAAGCTTGCCAGCTGAATCCAGCAGGACAATGACCACCGGTTTGTCGGCCAGACGCGCCTGCATTACCAGACACTTGCCCGCTTCCTGAATGAAGCCGGTTTTCGACAGGCCGATATCCCAACTCGGACTTTTTACCAACTGGTTGGTATTGCGGTAGTCCATGGCGCGGCCATTGACTTCGACATGCGCTTCGCCCGTCGTCGAAAATTCACGGATCAGCGGATAGCGATGGGCGGCAGCCACCATGCGTGCCAAGTCCTTTGCGGTGGATACGTTGTTGCTGGAAAGCCCGGTCGGGTCTTCGAAATGGGTGTTGAACATGCCCAGATCGACTGCCTTGCGGTTCATCGCCGTGATGAAGGCTGGCACACCGCCGGGGTAGTGGCGGGCAAGTGCATGCGTGGCACGGTTTTCCGAGGACATCAGGGAAATCAGCATGGCATCCTCGCGCGCCATCACGGAACCGACATGAAGCCGTGAGCGGCTGCCCTTGAGGTAATCGACGTCTTCGTCAGAAATGGCGACAGGCGCCTGCAAATCCGGTACCGAGTCGAGCACGACCATGGCCGACATCAGCTTGGTGATCGAGGCGATCGGCACGACCACATCGGCGTTTTTCTGATAGATCGGATCGCTGCCGCCTTGCTCGACGACAATCGCGGCACTGGAAGCGACGGCCAGCCGACGGGTTGCCTGCCATTGTTCGCTGGGTGTTGCAGAAACCTTGCGCGGTTTGGCGGGTGCAGCCGTAGCAGGCTTTGCTTTCGCGGTCGCTTTGGACTTCTTTGTCCCCGCATTCTTGTTCGTGCTGGTGCTGGCAGCGTGAGCGCTTGCAGCGGCAACGCCGCCGATACTGATAAGGACTCCCAGCGTCAGAGCGGAAAACAGCTTGGTCCGCATCCGGCGTACCTCCATGACAGAAATTGGTAAAGGATTTTACGTCAGTTTACGCCTGAACTTAATATCCTTGTAAAAATAATGGGATATATCAAATACCTCAGGCACTACCTCATATCCCAAGGAAGGCCCGGACTTCATCGCGGCGCGCCTCGGTATCACGATAACCAAGCGCTATCAGCGCCCGCGTATAGGGCTGTTCGAACAACAGATAGCTGGTCAGGGCGCCGCCGGCGCGGTTCATGGCGCCGATGCCGCGCAACAGGAGCCGGACGGAACGGGGCAAGGCACGGGCGTGCCGGGCGGCCAGGTAGTCCAGCCGCTCGGAGGGGGCAATGACCAGGGTTTCTATAGGCCGCAGCGCCATCCCGGCTCCCTGCTTGACCTCTTCCGGAATGACCGAGAGCGTACGGTTGATGCGCTGCATGCGCTCGATATCGACCGCCAGCCCGTCGAGGAAGATCGACGAAAGCGCGTGGCCGGCAACCTGTGCCAGCGTCGGGTAGGCATTGCCACGTTGACGTTCGGGCCTTTCAGTCATTCGCCCGGCACCAATCACCAGAATTTTTTCGGCGCCCAGGTGGATAGCGGGGGAAACCGGGGCCAGTTGACGCATCGAGCCATCGCCAAACCACTCACGATGCAGGCGGATGGCCGGAAAAACGAAGGGAATGGCCGCCGATGCCATCAAATGTTCAACGGTCAGGCGGTCACGGCTACCAAAGCGGTGGGTGCGAACCCACGCTTCGACCTCGGCACGTGCCTGGAAAAAACTGACACTGTGACCGCTGGTATAGCCCGATGCGGTGATCGACACGGCGCTCAGGGTGCCGTTGGCAATACTCCGGTCGATGTTGGAAAAATCAAGGCGGCGGGTCAGCAGTTGCCGCAGCGGTTCGTTATCGAGAAGCGAACGTGGGCTGCTGCGGATGAACCAGCCAAGCATGAACGAAGACAACCAGTGCGCACCGGACTTGGCAATGCCGATCGGGTCGGAGCGATAGACATCATGCGCGCGCATGTTACGCCAGACGTCGTTCATGGCCTCCACCGCACCACGGAAGTTGTCGGCGTTGCAGGCGAGCGTAGCGGCGTTGATGGCGCCGGCCGAAGTGCCGCAGAGAATGGGAAAAGGATTGGCCGTGGAGTCCGGCAACATCTCGCTGATAGCCGTCAGCACGCCCGCCTGGTAGGCGGCACGGGCACCGCCTCCCGGCAGAACGAGTGCAGTACGGGTGTTGAGGGAACTCATGCCGGGCAACCAGTTATCGGGTTGCCCGGCATGATAGCCGGACTGGGCGGCAACGCCACGCTGCGCCGCCGCAATTCGACGACTTAGGACTGACCAGCGTCGACAACAGTGAGCGCCGTCATATTGACGATGCGACGAACCGTTGCCGTTGGCGTCAGGATGTGTACCGGCCGCGCCGTTCCGAGCAGGATTGGGCCGACGGTCAGATTGTCGCCGGCCGCTACCTTGAGCAGGTTGAAGGAGATGTTGGCGGCATCGAGCGTCGGCATCACCAGCAGGTTGGCCTGGCCGCGGAGACGGGAGTTCGGGAAGGACTGCAGACGGATCTCTTCATCCAGTGCGGCATCGCCGTGCATTTCACCATCGACTTCCAGGTCGGGTGCGCGCTCGTTGAGCAGACGCAGCACCTCGCGCATTTTCTGCGAGGTCGGCGTGTTTTCTGTGCCAAAGGACGAATGCGAGAGCAGTGCAACTTTCGGCTGAATACCGAAGCGGCGGATCTCTTCAGCAGCTTCAAGCGTCATGTCGGCCAGCTGCTCGGCATTCGGATCATAGTTCACATAGGTATCTGCCACGAAGACAGTGCGTCCGGGCAACATCAGCAGGTTCATCGTGGAGTAGTTGCGGACACCTGGCGCCGTGCCGATGACGTTCTGCACGTATTCACGATGAAGATCGTGGCGACCGAAGGTTCCGCAAATCAGCCCGTCGGCATGGCCCAGACGGACCATCAGCGCCCCATACAGGGTGGCGCGACGGCGAATTTCACGACGGGCATAGTCGGGTGAAACCCCTTTTCGCTCCATCAGGCGGTGGTACTCCTGCCAGTATTCTTCGAAGTGTTCGGTGAAGAAATCACAGTGCTCGTGATGGATGACGTCAAAGTCCTTGCCCGGACGCAGGCGCAGGCCCGCGACTTCAATCTTGCGCACCATCTCTTCGACGCGACCGATCAGCATCGGGCGGCAGATGCCTTCGTCAAGCGCCACCTGCACGGCACGCAGCACCCGCTCATCCTCGCCCTCGGCAAAAACGATGCGCTTCGGATTGCGCTTCGCCTGAGAGAAGACTGGCCGCATGATCAGGCCGGAGTGGTAAACGAACTCGTTGAGGCTCTGGATGTAGGCGGCAAAATCCTTGATCGGGCGCGTGGCAACACCGGAATCCATGCCGGCCTGCGCTACCGCCGGCGCAATCTTGACGATCAGGCGCGGATCGAAGGGCTTGGGGATCAGGTATTCGGGGCCGAAGCCGGAGACTTTCTCACCATAGGCAGACGCCACGATTTCTGATTGCTCGGCGCGCGCCAGTTCGGCAATTGCCTTGACGGCGGCGAGCTTCATTTCCTCGGTAATCGTCGTCGCCCCAACGTCAAGCGCGCCACGGAAAATGAAGGGGAAACAGAGCACATTATTGACCTGGTTCGGGTAATCCGAGCGGCCGGTGCAGATGATGGCATCGTCCCGCACGGACTTGACGTCTTCCGGCAAAATCTCGGGGTTCGGGTTGGCCAGCGCCAGGATCATCGGCCGGGCGGCCATTCTGGCCGCCATCTCGGGCTTGAGCACCCCTCCAGCCGAGAGACCGAGGAAAACATCGGCACCATCGATGATCTCGCCGAGGGTGCGCGCATCGGTGGGCTTGGCGTAGCGCGCCTTGATCTCGTCCATCTCCTCGACGCGGCCTTCATAGACCACCCCTTTGATGTCGGTGACCCAGATGTTTTCAACCGGGATGCCGAGCATCACCAGGAGATCAAGGCAGGCCAGCGCAGCAGCACCGGCACCGGAAGTGACCAGCTTGATCTTCTTCAGGTCCTTGCCAAGATAGGTCAGGCCATTGAGAACAGCGGCGCCGACGACAATGGCGGTACCGTGCTGGTCGTCGTGGAAGACCGGAATTTTCATCCGTTCCCGCAGTTTCTTCTCGATGTAGAAGCACTCCGGGGCCTTGATATCTTCGAGGTTGATACCGCCGAAGGTGGGCTCAAGCGCTGCAATCATATCGATCAGCTTGTCCGGGTCGCGCTCTTCCACTTCCAGGTCGAAGACATCGATGTTGGCAAATTTCTTGAAGAGGACGCCCTTGCCTTCCATCACCGGCTTGGCGGCGAGCGGCCCGATATTGCCCAGGCCAAGTACCGCCGTGCCATTGGTGATGACGCCGACCAGGTTGGCACGCGAAGTCAGCGTACTGACTTCCGCCGGGTCAGCAACAATCTCTTCACACGCGGCGGCAACGCCGGGGGAGTAGGCCATGGACAAGTCATACTGGTTGGTCAGTTGCTTGGTCGGCGTAACCGCGATCTTTCCGGGTTTCGGCATGCGATGGTAGTAGAGCGCGGCCGCGCGAAGCTGGTCTTTGTCCATGAAATACCTCTTGTTCGTAATTCATAATTATAGAGCACAAACCCGGGGGGGCGGCAATTAGGGATTTCCACAGGCAAAAGCCTCTTAAATGTCTGACAACCAGACCTCTTTAAATATACAAAAACCCTGATGTTTCAAGGCGTTGGCATAGTGCGGACAGGCTTTATACGAGCCTCGGCTTGTGTCATAATTATGAGTTCTTGTTGTTTGAAACGCACCGCGCCAAAAACGCCGAGCATGATCGCCCCACCCACAAAGCGCTGGGCAACACCTTTGCCTGCCGCGACCGACGCCCTCCGCGCCGACATCATTCCCGATGCCGGCCAACTCAGCGCGCGCCGCGCCTCGGTAGTTTCCGTTTTCAAGTTCCTTCTTTGAGAGCATTGCCATGAGCCAACCCGTACCGCTGAACGCCCCCGCCTACGTCAAACACGAAGGCCTGAAAAAATGGGTCGCCGAAATCGCCGCCCTGACCGAACCTGACCGCATTTACTGGGCCGACGGTTCGCAGGAGGAATACGACCGCCTCTGCGCCGAAATGGTCGAGGCCGGCATGCTGATCAAGCTCAACGAAACCAAGCGTCCGAATTCCTACCTCGCCTGGTCCGACCCGTCGGACGTAGCCCGAGTCGAAGACCGTACCTATATCTGCTCGAAGAACAAGGAAGACGCCGGCCCGACCAATAACTGGGAAGACCCGGCCGAAATGCGCCAGACGCTGAATGGCATATTCAAGGGCTGCATGCACGGTCGCACCATGTACGTCGTGCCGTTTTCGATGGGCCCGCTCGGTTCGCCGATCGCCCATATCGGCATCGAGATCACCGACAGCCCCTACGTCGTGGTCAACATGCGCACCATGACCCGCATGGGCGCCAAGGTATTTGACGTACTCGGTACCGACGGCGAATTTGTGCCGTGCGTACACTCGAACGGCGCCCCGCTCGGCCCCAACGAGAAAGACTCGCGCTGGCCGTGCAACCCGGATACCAAATACATCGTGCACTACCCGGAAACCCGCGAGATCTGGTCCTACGGCTCCGGTTACGGCGGCAACGCGCTGCTCGGCAAAAAGTGCTTCGCACTGCGCATCGCCTCGAACATGGCGCGCGACGAAGGCTGGCTGGCCGAACATATGCTGATCCTCGGCGTCGAATCGCCGCAAGGTGAGAAGACCTACGTTGCCGCAGCCTTCCCGTCGGCCTGCGGGAAGACCAACTTCGCCATGCTGATCCCGCCGAAGACCTTTGACGGCTGGAAGATCACCACTGTCGGCGACGACATCGCCTGGATCAAGCCGCAGAAGCAAGCCGACGGCTCGACCAAGTTCTTCGCCATCAATCCGGAAGCCGGCTTCTTCGGCGTCGCTCCGGGCACCAGCGAGAAGACCAACTTCAACGCCATGGCGACGCTGAAGGAAAACATCATCTTCACCAACGTCGCCCTGACCGACGACGGCGATGTGTGGTGGGAAGGCATGTCCAAGGAAGCCCCGGCGCACTGCATCGACTGGCAGGGCAAGGACTGGACTCCGGAACTGGCCAAGGAGACCGGCCGCAAGGCGGCCCACCCGAACTCGCGTTTTACCGCCCCGGCCCATCAGTGCCCGTCGGTAGACGAAAAGTGGGAAGACCCGAAGGGTGTGCCAATCTCGGCCTTCATCTTCGGCGGCCGTCGCGCCACCACCGTCCCGCTGACCTACCAGGCCTTCAACTGGAACTACGGCGTTTACATGGCCGCCACCCTGGGTTCGGAAACCACGGCTGCGGCCTTTGGCGCACAGGGCGTCGTCCGCCGCGACCCGTTCGCCATGCTGCCATTCTGTGGCTACCACATGGGTGACTACTTCAACCATTGGCTGAAGATGGGCCACACGGTTGATCAGGCGCCGGGCATTTTCTGCGTGAACTGGTTCCGCATGAACGAGCAGGGTGAATTCATGTGGCCTGGCTTTGGCGAGAACATGCGCGTCCTGAAATGGATCGTTGACCGTGTCCGTGGCCGGGTTTCTGCCAAGGAAACCGCGCTGGGCTGGATGCCACGCTTCGAGGACATCGACTGGACCGGACTGGACATCACCAAGGCCGAATTCGAGTCGCTGACCAAGATCGATGCAGATGCCTGGCAGTCGGAACTGGCTGGACACAAGGAGTGGTTCGACAAGCTGGGCGAGAAGCTGCCGAAACAGCTGACGCTGAAGCGTGAGCTGTTCGCCATGAACATCTTCCGCGACGCCGCCTGAGCATTTTCGCTACACTGCAAAGGCCGCCTGCGGGCGGCCTTTTGCTTGCCTGCCATCGGCTTTCGCCCACACCGGAGACCTGCGATGCGTTCCGCCTCACGCCTGGCTGAAATAGCCCCCTTCCATGTCATGGAACTGCTCACCCGAGCCAAGGCGCTGGAAGCCGAAGGCCGGGATATCATCCACATGGAAGTTGGCGAGCCGGATTTTCCGACACCGGCACCGATTGTGGCGGCGGCGCAAAAAGCCATCGCTGACGGCAACATGTTCTACACCCCGGCACTCGGGCTCCCTGCGTTGCGCGAGGCAATATCCTGCTTCTATCACCAGCGTTATGGTGTTGATGTTCCGGCAACTCGCATCGCGGTTACGGCCGGTGCCTCAGGCGCCCTGACACTGGCGCTGGCCTGTCTGGTCGAACCGGGAAGCGAATGGTTGCTGACCGACCCAGGCTACCCCTGCAACCGACACTTCATCCGTACCTTCGAAGGTACTCCGATCAGCATGCCGGTCGACGCTGCCAGCAACTTTCAGCCGACACCTGCCCTACTCGCGCAACACTGGAACGAAAAAACGCTGGGCGCATTATTTGCCTCGCCAGCCAACCCGACGGGCACCATGCTTGGAGCCGGCGATCTCGCAGCCTTGGCCGAGTTCGTACGGCGACACGACGGCCAACTGATTGTCGACGAGATTTATCACGGCCTTACTTACGAGGAAGACACTACGACTGCGCTCGCGGCCGGAGACGACATCTTCGTCGTGCAGAGTTTTTCCAAGTATTTCCAGATGACCGGCTGGCGCCTTGGCTGGCTGGTTATCCCCGAGCGCTTTGTTCGCGATATCGAAAAGCTCGCGCAGAATCTGTTCATCTCGCCATCCACCCCGGCACAGCACGCAGCACTTGCGGCCTTCGCACCGGAGACCATCGCAATTCTTGAGAGCCGGCGCGCCGAGTTCAAGCGGCGCCGGGATTTTCTCTCCCCGGCACTGACCGAGCTTGGCTTTCGCCTCAATGCAAAGGCCCAGGGCGCCTTCTACCTCTATGCCGACTGTCGCGCGCTAACGGATGACAGCGACAGCTTCGCTCGCACCCTGCTCGAATCTGCCGGCGTCGCCGTCACTCCGGGACTCGATTTCGGCAGCCACGCGCCACGCCAGCATTTGCGCTTTGCCTACACCACGGACATCGCCCGACTCGGCGAAGCGGTTGAACGCATCCGGCGCCATATCAGTTGATCTCCCGAGGCACACCGAAAAAACACCGCGGAGTTCATGTGTAGAGTGATCCCGCGCGCCCCCACTGCCGGCTCGGAACAGGACGGAATTACTGCGACCGGAACGGTCGAAGGGGAAAAAGAAGGAAGGCGGCGCGACAGGCGTCGCGCCACTGAAAAGAGCGGGCGGGGCAAGCAATAACTCGCCCCGCACCACATCTACCGCCGATTACTTCGGGCGCGAACCGGTCGGAAAAGGCCAAGCCGCAGTCGGATTGAGTGCGGTTTTCAAACCCGGTGTTGCAGCCGTCGACGGAGTCGGGGCGGGGGCCGGTGCAGCTGCAGCAGGAGCGGGTGCAGCGGGCTTCGCAGCGGGCTTCGCAGCTGGCTTTGCAGCAGCTTTCGGAGCAGCCTTCTTTACAGCGGGTTTGGCAGCAGCCTTCGGAGCAGCCTTCTTCGCAGCGGGTTTGGCAGCAGCCTTCGGAGCAGCTTTCTTCGCAGCGGGTTTTGCAGCAGCCTTCGGAGCAGCTTT
>JBAYVG010000079.1:0-13963 GCA_041674785.1 Rhodocyclaceae bacterium | reverse complement strand
TGTTCGACCGGGTGCGTGAAACCTTCAAGAAGAAGCGTGGCCTGACGACCCCACAAGTGCTCAACTACGCCATCACCAGCACCATCTCGCGCACCATCATCACCCACGGGTCGACACAGATGATGGTGCTGTCAATGCTGGTCTTCGGCGGCGAGACGCTCTACTACTTCTCGCTGGCACTGACCATCGGCATTATGTTCGGCATCTACTCCTCGGTGCTGGTCGCTTCACCGCTGGTGATGTGGCTCGGCGTTTCGCGCGAGCAGTTCGTCAAACAGAAGAAACAGGTCGAAGGTGCCAACGACGACGGGGCTGTCGTCTAAGCGCCTGAGAACATGCTGACAGGCCGGGAGCTTGTCGAGGAACGGCGGCAGCGGGAACATACCCTCTCCCGCCGTTTTGTTTTTGGAGCGTAGTCCATGAGCATTCAGCGCATTCTCGTCTGGGATCTGCCGACCCGGGTCTTCCACTGGGCTCTGGTTGTGCTGCTCGTCGCCCTGATCGTCTCCGGCAAGGTCGGCGGCGGGCTGATCGACTGGCATGGCAAACTTGGTCTGGCCGCCGTCGGCTTGCTCGGCTTCCGTCTGGCATGGGGCCTGCTCGGATCGACCTATGCCCGTTTTGCCACTTTTTTCCCGACACCGGCAAGGCTGCGCGCCTACCTGCGCGGCGAGTGGAAAGAACCCGGCCACAACCCGCTCGGGGCGCTCTCCGTATTCGCACTGTTGGCATTGCTCGCGTTGCAGATCGCCACCGGCCTCGCCGGCAACGACGATATCGCTTTCCGCGGGCCACTCTTCGAGCTGGCCGGCAAGGCCCTTTCAGATCGACTCACCGGTTTCCACAAGCTGTCAATCAACCTCCTGTTCATCCTGGTCGCATTGCACATCGCAGCCATCCTCTTCTACACCCACGTCAGGAAAAACGACCTGATCAAACCGATGATCACCGGCGACAAGGCACATCCGCACGCACGTCCGGCCAGCGGTGGTGGCCTGGCTGCACTCATCGTCGCCCTGACCTTCGCGGCAGCTGCTGTTTACGGAGCCTCCGGCGCTTGGTTGCCGCCACCGCCAGCATCGCCCCCGGCATCGACACCCAGCTGGTAGGGCGGCCACGCCAGCAACTCCCCCGCAGTCGATTGCACGGCGCAAGAGACTGGCCTATGCTGGCACTTCCCTCCGGCTTACGGCCCATGTGCAATGCATAGTGAAGATGAACTGCTGACCTTCCTTGACGAGCGCGAGTCCACGCCTGAGGCGCCTGTCATCCAGACGCGCCGGATACTGATTGTCGACGACGACGAGGATGTCCACCAGGCCACCATCTTTGCCTTGCAGGATCTGGAAATACTCCATCACCCGCTGGAATTCCTGCATGCCTATTCGGCGGCGGAAGCGGAAGCCGTCCTGCTACACGAAGACAACATCGCCGTCATCCTGCTCGACGTGGTGATGGAGAGCGAAGACGCCGGCCTGCGGCTGATCGAGCGCATCCGCAGAAATCTCGGCCAGACCAACCCACGCATCATCCTGCGTACCGGCCAGCCCGGATACGCTCCCGAACTCTCGGCAATCCGCGACTACGACATCAACGACTACAAGACCAAGGGCGAACTGACGCGAACGCGCCTCTATACCTCGATCACCGCAGCCATCCGCTCCTACGACCAGATCTGCAAGCTCGATGCCAGCCGCAGGGGGCTGGAACTGATCATTGCCGCCAGCGGCCGGCTGGTTGCCGAGAACGGGTTGCAGGCTTTCGCCGCCGGCATCATCACGCAGATTGCCGCCCTGCTCGGGGTGGGTGCCGAGGGCCTCGTCTGTGCCCAGGAGTTGCCGCAGGAGAGCGGCGGCAAGGCGGGAGGCCCGCCAACAGTCATCGTCGTCGCTGCCGCAGGTCGCTTTGCTGATCTGGTACAGCAGCACCTGGACAAGATCGACAGTGAGCGCGTACGCGGTGCCATCATGCGTTGCCTGGCGCAGAAGCAGAACCTGATCGAGGACGATGCCGTTGTCCTGTTCTTTCCGGCACGCAACGACAACCATTTCGCAGCCTTCATCGACTCCTCGGCGCCACTCTCCGAAATCGACCGGCACCTGCTACAGGTGTTCTGTTCGAACATTGCGGTTTGTGCGGAGAACACCCGCCTGCTCAATCGCCTGCACGACCAGGCCTACCTCGACCGGCTGGTCAAACTGCCGACGCGCACGGCCTTCATCGAGGCCATCGATCAGCACCTGTCGACCGGCACTACCAGCGGTTACACGGTCGGCCTGATCGATATCGACCAATTTTCAGAAACCAACGAAGCCTTCGGTCATGGTTATGGCGATGCAGTCTTGCGTGGCGTTGCCCAGCGTCTTGATGAAGCCATCGGCGAAAGCTGCCGGATTGCCCGCATAGCCGGCGACACCTTTGGCATTCTCGGCCTCTCCTGGGCAGTCCGCCCGGAAAAGCTGCGCCCCTTGTTTGCCTCCCCACTGCTCATCGACGACGAAATCCGTCACCAGCTCTCGGTCAGCATGGGCTTTGCCCATCTCGGCGACGTGCAGAGCGGCAACGATGCTGTCAAGAACGCTTACCTCGCCGTCAAGCTGGCACGCACCCAGGGGCCGGGACGGGATGCTGTCTATACCAAGGAAATCGGCCAGGAAACGCGCGAACGTACGCATCTGCTGCACAGTCTGCACGCCGCCTTCGAACACGAGCGACTGTTTGTCGCCTACCAGCCGCAAGTCGACCTGACGACACGCAAGCCGCTGGGCTTCGAGGCACTGATGCGCTGGCGCGACGAGAAAGGCGAGTTCATTCCACCCGACCGCTTCATCCCGCTGGCTGAACAATCGGGACTGATCAACGGCATGGGCCGCTGGGTGCTGCGCTCCGCACTACGTACACTGCGACGGATTCACGATGCAGGCTGGAGCAATCTGCGCATGGCCATCAACGTCTCGGTCGTGCAGTTCCAGTCCGACGACTTTGTTGAGGATGTCGCCCTGGCAATTGCCGACAGCGGCCTGCCAACAGCGCTCGTGGAACTGGAAATAACCGAGTCGGTGGCCATGACCAACGCCACCGATGTCGAAGCAAAACTGCACGCACTCAAAGCGCTGGGGGTCACCATTGCCATCGACGACTTCGGCACCGGCTTCTCTTCGCTTTCCTATCTCGACCGCTTGCCGATCGACCGCTTGAAAATTGACCGCTCCTTCGTGAACAACATCGGCAACGGTGCCGAAGGCGCCCGGATTGCCGAGATGATCATCAGCCTCGGCCACAAACTGGACCTGACCATCATTGCCGAAGGGGTCGAGAGTGAAGAGCAGCGGGTATTGCTTACCGGGCTGGGTTGTCATGAAGCCCAGGGCTTCCTGTTTGCCAAACCCCTCGCTGCCGACACGCTCGGACAGTGGCTGCACGACAACGCCTGAACTCCGATAGCAAGAAAAAACCGGGGCATGCCCCGGTTGCTTGAACCTAGTCAGCCAGTCCGCGCTCAGTCCTTGCGGAACTTGTCGTGGCAGGCCTTGCAGGTTTCGCCGGTCTTGCCGAACTGCGCCTTGATCGCCGCCACATCGCCCGACTCGGCTACTTTCGCCAACTCGTTGGCTTCCTTGTTGAAGGCCATGGCAAGCTTGCCGACTTCTTCCTTCTGTTGAAAAAACTCCGGCTTGACGCGGGTTTTCTCGCCATTCACATCCTTGTCCGTCCCCGGCGCATAAAGTGCTCCCATGCCGGAATTGGCAGTGGCGGCGATCAGTCGCGCGGCTGCCAGTACCTGGTCCTTGTTGAAGCTCTGCGGCGCCTCAACCACCTGCGCCTTGATCTTGCCCATATTCCACGACATGAAGCTGTAACCGGCCTTGCGGAACTTGATCATCTCCTCCGGTTTCAAGGCTTGCTGAGCCAAGGCGGCGCCGGTGACGGCAGCAAGCGTGAGCGCAGTGGCGATCTTCGTTCTGATTTTCATGGGTTTCTCTCCGTTGTGATTGAGGTTCATCAGGTCAAAACTTTGTTCATGGAAATTATTCCATCGGGGAAAACAAAGCAGGCAAAGTGTATCATCGAACGCTAATATACGTGAAATTGATCCAACTCATATCGACCTGCCAGCGCAGCCATTAAGATCAATGGCTTACTGCACAGAACCGTCCTCGGGAGAATGCATGCCGGCAGTTTGCCCCCAGCTACTTGAACCTATCGAGCGCGCCAGCCGTGACGAAATTGCAGCCCTGCAAACCGAGCGCCTGAAGCGCACCCTGGCCCACGCCTACGCCAACGTCGCCGCCACCCGCGACAAGTTCGATGCCGCCGGGGTACACCCCGATGACCTGAAGACGCTCGACGACCTCGCCAGATTCCCGTTCAGCGCCAAACAGGATCTGCGCGACAACTACCCCTACGGCATGTTCGCCGTGCCCATGCGCGACATCGTGCGCATCCACGCATCGAGCGGCACCACCGGCAAGCAGACGGTGGTCGGCTACACCAAGAACGACATCGATATGTGGGCCGGCATTATGGCCCGCTCGCTGCGAGCCGCTGGTGCAGGCCCCGACGACATCGTGCAGGTGGCCCACGCCTACGGCCTGTTCACCGGCGGCTTCGGCGTGCATTACGGCGCTGAACGCCTCGGTTGCACGGTGATCCCCATGGGTGGCGGCCAGACCGCCAAGCAGGTGCAGCTGATCCGCGATTTCAAGCCCACGATGATCGTTGCCACCCCCTCTTACGCACTCAACATCGCCGACGAATTCGTCCGCCAGGGCATCGACCCGGCATCAAGCAGCCTGCGCATCGGCTGCTTCGGCGCCGAGCCGTGGAGCGAAGGCATGCGCAGCGAAATCCAGACGCGGTTGGGCATCGACGCCATGGACCTCTACGGTCTGTCGGAAGTGATCGGCCCCGGCGTTGCCTGCGAATGCATCGAGGCCAAGGATGGCCCGGTGATCTGGGAAGACCACTTTTACCCCGAGATCATCGACCCGCAGACCGGCGCCCTGCTTCCCGACGGTGAAACCGGCGAACTGGTGTTCACGTCGCTGACCAAGGAAGCGCTGCCGATCATCCGCTACCGCACGCGCGACCTGGCCCGCCTGCTGCCGCCGACAGCGCGCTCCTTCCGGCGCATGAGCAAGGTCGCCGGCCGCTCTGACGACATGCTGATCATTCGTGGCGTCAACCTTTTCCCCGGCCACATCGAGGAGCTGATCCTCAAGCAGCCGCAACTCTCCGGCCATTACCTGCTGGAGGTTTACCGCGAAGGCCCGCTCGATCAGATGGAAGTGCTGGCCGAAGTGAAGCCGGAGTTTGCGCACGCCAGCGGCGAGGTCAAAGCCGGCACGGCGCGCGACCTGCAGCACGAAATCAAGGGCTGGCTGGGCGTCACCACCCGCGTGCGCATCCTCGACCCCGGCCACCTGCCGCGGCCGGAAGGCAAGGCACGGCGCGTCATCGACAAGCGCAGCAGCTGACAGACAAAAAAAGCACGCCTCACGGGCGTGCTTTTCGGTGTTTGCCCGCCTTAAACGGCGAAGACGTGCTTGACCCGCAGCGTGACCTTCTTCTCGACCAGTTCGAACAGGCGATCGATGTTGGCATGCTTACCGGGATGCAGGCGCGCATCCTCGGTGTGCTCGGCGTACAGCTCCAGCCCCTTCTTCGCCGCATCCGGGGTGATGGCACCATAGGTCTGGCCGAGGTGGTTGTACACCGACAGCGAACCCTGGCTGCCGGCCTTGTTCTCGATCGTCGCCACGACAATGCCTTCGGCGTCGATCAGGTTGAGCGCCGAGAGGTGCGAGACGCCGGGAAGTTTCTTCAGGTTGGCCTGGAACTGTGACATGGCGATTCTCCCCGATCAGATCCGCTTGGCCAGTTCGGCGGCCTTGCCAATATAGCCCCACGGGGTCAGCTGCAGCAGCTCGGCCTTGGCCGCTTCCGGTATTTCCAGCGTGGCGACAAAAGCCTGCATGCCCTCGCGCGAAACGCGGTTGCCGCGGGTCAGTTCCTTCAGCTTCTCGTAGGGGTTGGCGATCGCGTAGCGGCGCATCACCGTCTGGATCGGCTCGGCCAGCAGTTCCCAGTTGGCGTCGAGGTCTTCCAGCATGCGCTCGGGCACCGCTTCCAGCTTGCCGAGACCGCGCAGCAACGAGTCGTAGGCCAGTTGCGCATAGCCGAGGCCAACACCCATGTTGCGCAGCACGGTCGAGTCGGTCAGGTCGCGCTGCCAGCGCGAGATCGGCAATTTTTCCGAAAGGTGCTTGAGCACGGCGTTGGCCAGCCCGAGGTTGCCTTCCGAGTTCTCGAAGTCGATCGGGTTGACCTTGTGCGGCATGGTCGATGAACCGATTTCGCCGGCTTTCAGCTTCTGCTTGAAGAAGCCGAGCGAGATGTAGCCCCAGACGTCGCGGTTGAAGTCGATCAGGATGGTGTTGGCGCGGGCGAAGGCGTCGAACAGTTCGGCCATCGCATCGTGCGGCTCGATCTGGATGGTGTAGGGGTTGAACTCCAGGCCCAGGCTCACGACAAAGCGCTTGGCGAAGCCTTCCCAGTCGTAGCCGGGGTACACAGCCAGGTGGGCATTGTAGTTGCCGACCGCGCCGTTGATCTTGCCAAGCAGGCTGACACCGGCGATTCGGGCACGGGCACGCTCAAGCCGATAGACGACGTTGGCCATTTCCTTGCCCATGGTCGTCGGTGTGGCCGGCTGGCCGTGCGTACGCGACATCATCGGCACCTCGGCCAGCTGGTGCGCCAGTTCGCGCAGACGGGCGGAGACCTTGTCCAGCGCCGGCAGCAGCACTTCCTCACGCCCGGCCTTGAGCATCAGGGCGTGCGACAGGTTGTTGATGTCTTCCGAAGTACAGGCGAAGTGGATGAACTCGGAGACGCGCATCACTTCCTGGTTATCGGCCAGCTTTTTCTTGATCCAGTATTCGAGCGCCTTGACGTCGTGGTTGGTGACCGACTCAATTTCCTTCACCTCAGCCGCGTGCTCCGGCTGGAAATTTGTCACCAGCGCATCGAGCGCAGCCACGGTGGCCGGCGAGAAAGCGGGGATTTCCTTGAAATGCGGCTCGGCAGCCAAAGCCTTCAGCCATTCGATTTCCACCTGAAGACGGCGCCGGATCAGGCCGTACTCGGAAAACTGCGGACGCAGGGCGTCAAGCTTGGCGGCGTAACGCCCATCGAGCGGAGAAAGAGCTGTAAGCATGGTGAAAGGCATGGAAGACATCCTGTTGCGAGAAGACCGCTATTTTACCGCTCCGTGAAATCCTCCCGCAAACTGCGTGAGGGCCGGATGCTATAATTCGACTCCCAATACCGTTCGAGAACCAGATGAAACTGATCGGATCGCTGACCAGTCCGTACGCACGCAAGGCCCGGGTTGTTCTGGCCGAAAAAAAGATGGAGTACGACTTCGAACTCGACTCCCCTTGGAACGCTGATAGCGGCGTTCCCAACCTCAACCCGCTCGGCAAGATTCCCGTCCTAGTGCTGGACGACGACACTGTATTGTTCGATTCACGCGTAATCGTCGAGTATCTCGACAACGTCACCCCCAACAACAAGCTGATGCCGGCACCGAACCGCGAGCGCATTCTGGTCAAGCGCTGGGAAGCCCTTGCCGACGGCGTCTGCGATGCGGCCACCACCGCTTTCCTCGAAGCCAAGCGCCCGGCCAAGCTGCAGGACAAGGCCTGGATCGAGCGCCAGCGCGGCAAGATCGCCGCCAGCCTTGAATTCATGGCCGAAGAGCTGGGCGAAAACGCCCACTGCATGGGTACGCACTTCTCGCTGGCCGATGCGTCAGTTGGCTGCGCCCTTGGCTATCTGGTGTTCCGCTTCCCTGACATCAACTGGCAGGAAAGCCACCCGAACCTGGCCAGGCTCTACGACAAGCTGATGCAGCGCCCGTCGTTTGCCGAAACCGTTCCGCAGGGCTGATCCTCCCTTGCTCGCAAAAAAGCCGCCCTCGGGCGGCTTTTCCATTTCAGAGCGACAGTTTCTTGAAAATCGGCTCCGGGATATGGCGAATGATCGCCATGATCAGGCACCAGAAGCCGGGTAGATAGACCTCGTTCCTGCCGCTCTCGATAGCGGCCAGAATGCCGCGCGCAACCGCATCCGGCTGCGCCCACAGCGCCCCCTTCTTGAAGGCTGCCGTCATCGGCGTATCGACAAAGCCCGGCTTGATGGTAAGTACCTGCACTCCCTTCTTCGCCAGGCGGTTACGCAAGCCCTGCAGGAAACGGGTGACCATGCCCTTGGCGGCGCCATAGACATAATTGCTCTGCCGGCCACGGTCGCCGGCCACCGAACTGATGACGGCGATACTGCCCGAGCCCTGCGCTTCCATCCGGTTGGCCAGCCGCGTCGCCAGCGCAATCACCGACAGGCCGTTGATGTTGATCTCCTGCAGCGTCAGCTCGACCGAGGCTTCGCAGGCCTTCTGGTCCGGCAGCGTGCCGTGGGCGATCAGCGCGATATCGATGCCGCCCAAAGCCTGCTCTGCCGCCGCCAGCATCGGTTCGTGCGCGGCCATGTCGGTGGCCTCCATGACATGCGTTGTCGCCAGCTTGGCGCCACGCACCTGCAGATCGGCAGCGATGGCCTGCAGTCGCTCAGCCTTGCGCCCGACCAGAAACAGCGAGGCGCCCTGCGTCGCCCACTGCCTTGCGGCCGCCTCCGCAATCGCCGAGGTTGCGCCAATGATCAGCACCCGTTTCATTTATTGCTCCATGACACGTCGCCAGAAGCCGGAAGAGAACTTCGGGTCGACAAAGGATTGAAAGGCCTGCCACTGCGGATAGCTGTCGCGGAACATGGCAGACGGCATGCGTGCGTCCTTGGCGGCATAGAGCCGGCCACCGGCAGCGCGCACGATGGCATCGAGCCGCTCGAACAGTTTCAGCGTCGGCGCCCCGCGATTGGGGAAATCCAGCGCCAGCGTGGTGCCGGCCATCGGGAAGGACAGCATCCCCGGCGACGATTGCTTGCCCAGCGTTTTCAGCACCGCGAGGAAGGAACCCTGCCCGCTCTCGGCAATGGCTGCCAGCATCTCGCCGGTGGCCTCACGCGCTGCCGCCTGCGGCACCACCGACTGATACTGGTAGAAGCCACGCGGACCGTAGATGCGGTTCCAGTGGCCAATGGCGTCGAGCGGGTAGAAATACGGCTGGTAGTGCACGGTCTGCACCGTTGGCCACGGCTTGCCGTAGTAGGCCGCATTGAAGGCGCGCAGGCTGGCGTTGTTGATCAATGAGAATGGAGGCGTCAGCGGCACATTCTTCTCGCCGCTTGGCGCGTCCAGCAAGTCTTCGGCATGATCGCCCGCCATCAGCACCCCGCGCGGCGTGCTGGCCATGCAGTCGATCCAGGCCACGGCGTATTCGTGCCCGGCTTCGGCCTTGCTGTTGAGCGTGAAGAATTCGTCCAGCCCGGTGAAGCGCTGATTGCGCACGGCGATGCTGTTGCCGGCAATGCGGCGCAACTGCAGCTCGGCCTGCGTGATGACGCCGGTCAACCCGAGGCCGCCGATGGTGGCGGCAAACCAGTCGGCGCTTTCAGTGTTTTCGCCGGGCGAACAGCGGCGGCGCGAACCGTCCGAGCGCAGCAGTTCAAAGCCACGCACATGGGCGCCAAAGCTGCCGGCAGCGTGATGGTTCTTGCCATGCACGTCGTTGGCGATGGCGCCACCTACGGTGACGTAGCGCGTACCCGGCGTCACCGGCAAAAACCAGCCACGCGGCACGAAGACCGAAAGAATGTCGGCGAGCAGCACGCCGGCCTCGCAGGCCAGGACACCGGTGGCTTCGTCAAAGGCGATAAAGCGATCCAGGCCGCGCATTTGCAGCAGCGTGCCGCCGGGGTTAAGACAGACATCGCCGTAGCTGCGGCCATTGCCGTAGGGCAACAGGGAACCGGCAATTTCCGGCAGGGCTGCAGCTCGATCAGCAAGACGCACTTCTTCAGCAGCCGGCGGCCAATCCAGATTGCCCCATGCCGACAGAGAAGCGTTCGCCATCAGCGCACCCGCGTCATGAAGCCGGCGCCAAGCGCCACGGCGAACCACAAGGTGGCCAGACGACAGATCAGCGTTGCTGAAACAGCAGCCGCTTCTGGCAGGCCGTTCATCACCAGCAGGCCGATCATCACCGCCTCGTTGGTGCCCAGCCCACCGGGCAGGAAGGAGAGGCTACCAACCAGCATGGCGAAGGCGTAGATGAACACGGCCGTCTGCAGATCGACCGAGTAGCCGAGCGCATGCAGCAACCACCACAGGCCGAAGCCTTCGGCGAACCACGAGACCACCCCGAGCAGCAGCCCCATCGACAGGGCCGGCAGTGAAAAGCAGCGGCGGAAGTGCAGCACGATGGCGCAGAGTTGCGAGAGCAGTTTCGCCGCCCGCCCCTGTTTGGCAAGTGCCCAGCGGTCAATGGCGGCGATGAAGGCCGTCCACTGCACCAGCAACAGCGCAGCAAGCACGAAGACCAGCGCCGCACCGACAATCGGCCGTGCCGGCGCATACGACCACAAGCCGAAGGCGGTGAGCACGAGAATGGCCAGCAGGTCGCTCGCACGCTCGGCGAAGAAAGCAGCCAGGCTCTCGGCGGCCGGTACGCCATGCGGTTTCAGCAGCACACTGCGCAGCGTCTCGCCGAGCTTGCCAGGGCTGGTGGTCAATGCGAAGCCGGCGAAGTAGATATCCAGGTTGATTCGCCATGGCACCGGCGTGCCGAGCAGCGCCAGATAGCGCCCCCAGCGCACAAAGCGCAGCAGGTAATTGACGAGGGAAAGCCCAAGAAGGCCAAGCAGCACCAGCGGCCCGATCTGCACCACCGCCGCCACCACCTCACGCCAGCCAGCCCATAGCGACAGGCCGACATAGCCGATAGCCGCCAGCACCACGCACCACAGCGCAGCGCGAATGACGCGCTGGCCGCCAGCGGCTGCGATCAGGTCAGGTGTCACGCGATGATGCCGCCACCGAGGCACACGCGGGACTCATACACCACCACCGATTGCCCCGGCGTCACCGCCCACTGCGGCGAGGCAAAGTTGATGGAGCAGCTTTCGGCATCGACGCGATCAATCTCGCACGGCGCGTCCGGGGTGCGATAGCGGCTTTTGGCGGTATAGACCCAGTGCGTATGCGGCGCCCGGCCCGACACCCACGACAGATCCATGGCTGTCAGCGACCCGGCCTGCAGCGCCGGGTGTTCATGGCCCTGCACCACGTAGAGCGTATTGCTTGCCACATCCTTCTTCGCCACAAACCAGGCATCGTGATCGCCCGAGTTGCCTTCCTTGCCGCCCTTCAGCCCGCCAATGTGCAGCCCCTTGCGCTGGCCGATGGTGTGGTAGGTCATGCCATCGTGCTCACCAAGCACGCGGCCGCTGTCCAGCTCGCGGATCTCGCCCTTCTTCGGCGGCAGATAGCGCATCAGGAATTCCTTGAACGGCCGCTCGCCGATGAAGCAGATGCCCGTCGAATCCTTCTTCGTCGCCACGTGCAGCCCGGCCTCCTCGGCCATCTTCCTCACATCGCGCTTGTACAGGTCGGCCAGCGGGAACATCGTTTTCGACAACTGCGCCTGATTCAGGCGGTGCAGGAAATAGCTCTGATCCTTGGTGCCGTCCTCGGCCTTGAGCAGCTGGAATTCGCCATTGAACTCGCGCACGCCGGCATAGTGGCCGGTGGCGATCTTCTCGGCGCCCAGCGCGATGGCGTGGTCGAGGAAGGCGCGGAACTTGATCTCGGCATTGCACAGCACGTCCGGGTTCGGCGTGCGACCGGCCTGATACTCGCGCAGGAATTCGGCGAAAACGCGCTCCTTGTACTCCTTGGCGAAATTGACCACCTCGACGTCGATGCCGATCTTGTCGGCGACGCTCATCACATCGACCAGATCCTGGCGCGAGGAACAGTACTCGTCGGTGTCGTCGTCTTCCCAGTTCTTCATGAACAGGCCGATCACCTTGTAGCCCTGCTGCTTCAGCAGCATCGCCGCCACCGACGAATCGACGCCGCCCGAGAGCCCCACCACGACAGTTTTATTCGTATTCAACATACTCGACATTCGGTCCTTCCCAATCCAGCCAATCGTCCAGCGGCATCACCACCGCCGGCTGCCCGTTATCGTAAAACCAGCTATCCACCACGTAGTGCTTGCTCGTCCGCGGGTTTTCATCCCGAAACGGTGTCTTCGGCGCTTCCTCAATCACGGCCGACCAGTGATCGAAAATCAATACCCGTGTTCGAACCTGCGGCTCCAGCACCCGATGCCAGTGCAACAGGCCGCGACGCGCCAACATTTTCAGCAAACGGGTCGTCGTCGTGGCATGGTCGATGCAATCCATGCCGCCATAAACACCCGCATCCGCATAATTGCCGCCGCGATCCGTCCCTATCGGTGATTGTTTTCCGGCCCAACCGAGCAGCCGACCGATCACCACCGCAATCAGTTCGCGCTCATGTGCCGCATTCACCGCATCGTCAAGCAAGTCGCGCACCTCGGCCAGCTGACGTTTGCTGAAAGTGACCTTCGCCGAGCTCTGGCAGCCGTAGTTGTAGCAGACAACAATACTTTCCTGCGCACCGGCCGCCATGCAAAACAGCGCCAGTCCCGCAAGCAGCCATTTTTTCATCCGTAGTGCGTCAGCAATTCCAGCGGATAGCGCTTGCCGGCCTGCCAGTCCTCAATGCAACGCACGATCAGCGGGCTGCGATGGCGATCGGCCGAAGCGCGGATTTCCTCGGGCGTCAGCCAGCGTGCGGCAACGATGCCTTCATCCAGCTTGCGCTCAGGTTCATGCCCGGCGATTTCCCCGCCGAAGGCAAAGCGCAGATAGGTCACATCCCTGGCCTCGTTGCGCCAGCTGTAAATGCCCACCAGATAGCGCGGCACGAAATGGTAGGCCGTTTCCTCCAGCGCCTCGCGCACCACCGCATCGGTCAGCGCCTCCCGGCACTCCAGATGCCCGGCCGGCTGGTTGAAGCGCAGACCGTCATCCGTCTCTTCCTCGACCAGCAGGAAGCGGCCGTCTTTTTCGATGACAGCGGCGACGGTAACGTTGGGTTTCCAGATCGTGGCGTTGGACATGAGCGCAGCGGCAAGCGGGTTCAAAGGCGCCATTTTACCGCCAAGAAAGGGGCGAAATCGGCTAGAATTTCGCCTTTCGCGAATTCAATATTCGCCCTCTGGCAATCGAAAGTACAGGAGACACAATCATGTCGATGGCTGACCGCGACGGTTTCATCTGGATGGACGGCAAGCTGGTGCCCTGGCGCGAAGCGACCACGCACGTGCTGACCCACTCGCTGCACTACGGCCTGTCAGTGTTCGAAGGCGTGCGCGCCTACAAGACAGTGAATGGCACGGCCATCTTCCGTCTCAAGGAACACACCGAGCGCCTGATCAACTCGGCGCACATCTACATGATGAAGATCCCGTACAGCAAGGAACAGCTGATGGAAGCGCAGCTTGAAGTCGTGCGCGCCAACAAGCTCGAATCCTGCTACCTGCGCCCGATCGCCTTCTACGGCTCCGAAAAGATGGGTGTGTCGCCGCGTGGCGCCGCCGTGCATGTTTCCATCGCCGCCTGGCCGTGGGGCGCCTACCTCGGTGAGGCAGGCCTGGAGAAGGGCAGCCGCGTCAAGACCGCCTCGTTCGCCCGCCACCACGTCAACGTCACCATGCCGCGCGCCAAGGTGGCCACCACCTACGCCAACTCGATCCTGGCCAACCTCGAAGCCACGCAGGACGGCTACGACGAGGCGCTGCTGCTCGACACCAGGGGCTTCGTGGCCGAAGGTGCCGGCGAGAACGTGTTCATCATCAAGAACAGCAAGATCTACGAACCGCAGATCACCTCCGGCCTGTGCGGCATTACGCGTGAAACGATCATCGCGCTGGCTGCCGACCTTGGCTACGAAGTCATCTCCAAGCCGATC
>JBAYVG010000078.1:0-14763 GCA_041674785.1 Rhodocyclaceae bacterium | reverse complement strand
CAAGCGCCTGCTATACAAAAAATGACGTGGAGAGCGAGAACGTAGCGATCCCAAAAGATGAGCGGTGCACGATCAACGACTACAAACTAGTTGGGAATACGGCTTCCTGGAGCATTACCTGTGCTGGCAAAGGGAAGATCACCGGCGACGGCACGCTAACATTCCACGGCCGAACGGCCTACAGCGGAACCGCCAAGCTTCGCATGAGCGTCGACGGACAACAGGAGATCCAGATCAGCAACAGCTATAGCGCAAAGCGAGTGGGCGATTGCAGCCGCTAGTTACTGGTTCTTTGCCGCAGGGTTTCCATGCGCCAACACCGCCCGCGCGCCCGCCGTATCGCTTACCGAACCGCCCGTTGTACAAAAATAGTCGCGGAACAAGGCGGCATGATGCCTGTTCAGGTTGTTTTCGGTGATTCTGACCCAGGCGTTGTTTCGCGCTTTCGACCAGGTTCCGTCGGCGCGACCGAAGGCATACAAGCGCCGCTCACCAGTGGCACAGCGAATTCCTTCATAGCTTATATTTTGAGCGCCGCCGGGACTCGTGACCACCAAGGTGTAGCGGATAACCTCATCGCCACCGAAGGTAACCGAGCGTTCATCGATAGCGAATTTATTGCTGGTCAAAGTACTGACATCAATTGGCACCAGGCTGGACGAGTCCGGCGGCGGCGGCAATTGCTGCTGCACCTCAACCCAAGGCTTCTGCTCAAAGTCGCTATCTGACTTTAAAGTCTGGAACAACTCATAGTCGTCCGGCCCTTTCGCCAAGGCCAGCGCC
This sequence comes from Rhodocyclaceae bacterium, assembly GCA_041674785.1. Classification (GTDB taxonomy): domain Bacteria; phylum Pseudomonadota; class Gammaproteobacteria; order Burkholderiales; family Rhodocyclaceae; genus Proximibacter. The sequence goes on along the minus strand of JBAYVG010000078.1, from coordinate 13,980 downwards.
GGCAAGGCAGCAAGCAAGAGCAGCGCGCGCCTGCCGGAAAATCGCATTTCAAAACATACTTGCCTCACGTCGCCCCCTTACTCTGGCACGACATCGTCACTGCCAGGATCGCCGCTCAACAGCACATATGGACTCTTGCCGCGACGAGACGAACGCTTTCTGTCTGCGTCTATAAACCGGGCGAGTTCATTGAGTGCTTGTTCGTACACTCCGCGCTTGAACTCGATAACGACATCCAGCGGCACCCAATAACTGTTCCAGCGCCACGCATCGAATTCGGGGTGATCACAGGCGCGCAAGGAGACGTCGCTATCCCTGCCAACAAGTCGGAGCAGAAACCATATCTGCTTCTGTCCTCTATAACTGCCACGCCATTCGCGCTTGATCCATTGCATCGGCACCTCGTAACGCAGCCAATCCCGAGTCCTACCGAGAATGCGAACGTGCTCGGGAAGCAAGCCGACTTCCTCATGCAGTTCCCGGTACATGGCCTCTTCGGGGGTTTCCCCCCGCTTGATGCCACCTTGCGGAAACTGCCAGGAATGTTCCCTGATGCGCTTGCCCCAAAAAACCTCGTTCTTTGCGTTACAAAGAATGATGCCGACGTTCGGGCGATAGCCTTCACGATCGAGCATAGTGAATCCTGCAAAATTGTTAGTTGGGCTGATTTTTCCACATTTCCCGGCCATTTGAAAGCTCGCCGATACTCCGATAAGGCTTGATCATCCGGAGAATCCAAGCAATATCGCGCTCCCGCCTGTGCTCTTGTAAAATCACTTTTTTCGTTGAAAGAGCAATTCCATGCGCACCTCGCAGTTTTTTCTTTCCACCCTCAAGGAAGCTCCGTCGGACGCGGAGATCGTCAGCCACAAGCTCATGCTGCGAGCCGGCCTGATCAAGCGCCTTGCCGGGGGTATTTACACCTGGATGCCCGCAGGGCTACGCGTATTGAAAAAAGTCGAAAATATCGTCCGGGAAGAAATGAACAGGGCTGGGGCCGTCGAACTATTCATGCCAGCCGTCGTGCCTGCCGAATTGTGGCAAGAAACCGGGCGCTGGGAAAAATACGGGCCGGAGTTGCTACGTTTCAAGGATCGTCATCAACGAGATTTTGTCATTGGCCCAACACATGAAGAAGTAATTACCGACATCGTCCGCAAGGACGTAAAAAGCTACCGCCAACTCCCCATTCATCTTTACCAGGTACAAAGCAAATTTCGAGACGAAATTCGCCCACGCTTTGGTGTCATGCGCGGCCGCGAATTCCTGATGAAAGACGGCTATTCGTTCCATACATCCTTCGCCGATCTACAACGCGAATACGGAAACATGCACGACACCTATAGCCGGATCTTTACCCGACTCGGCTTGAAGTTCCGTGCTGTCGCTGCCGACACCGGCTCTATCGGAGGAACCGGATCTCATGAATTCCATGTGCTTGCCGACTCCGGCGAAGACGCGATCGCTTTTTGCCCGGACTCGGATTTTGCTGCCAACGTGGAGCTTGCCGAAGCCCTGCCACCGACCACACCACGCGGAACCGCAACCGAACCACTGGAAAAGATTGCAACACCTGGCAAAACACGTTGCGAAGATGTTTCTGAGTTTCTCAAGCTGCCGCTGGCAAAATCGGTCAAGGCGATTGCTGTCATGCACGACAACGCCTTCTGCCTATTACTGATTCGTGGCGACCACACGCTAAACGAAGTAAAAGTCGGGAAAGTGCCTGGCCTGGACCCGTTTCGCTTTGCTACGGACGCTGAAATTGTCGAGTTCCTCGGGTGCAAGCCGGGCTACATCGGCCCCGTCGGCATCGACAACGACAGGGTCCGCGTCATCGCTGACCGCACAGTAGCAGCCATGGACAACTTTATCTGTGGCGCCAATACCGAAGGATTCCACCTGACAGGTACAAACTGGGGTAGAGACCTTCCCGAACCCAGTCTTGTCGCTGACATTCGGAATGTCCTGCCGGGTGACCCCTCGCCGGACGGGAAAGGTGTACTCGAGATCTGCCGAGGGATTGAAGTCGGGCACATCTTCCAATTGCGCACGAACTATTCCGCAGCCATGAAATGCACTTATCTTGACGAAGGCGGCAAGGAGCAGGCAATGGAAATGGGCTGCTACGGCATAGGTGTAAGCCGCATCGTTGGTGCCGCCATCGAGCAAGGCCATGATACGCGCGGCATTATTTTCCCGGCGGCAATCGCCCCGTTCGAGGTCTCCATCGTTCCGATGGGCTACACCAAGAGCGATGCTGTCAAGGCAGCTGCAGACAAGCTGTATGCCGAACTGCGCGCAGCTGGCGTTGACGTCGTGCTTGATGACCGCAACGAACGCCCTGGCGTAATGTTCGCCGATATGGAACTGATCGGCGTTCCGCACCGGATCGTCGTCGGCGAGCGCGGTCTTAACGAAGGCAGGCTGGAATACAAGGGTCGCACGGATGCCGAGGCTGAAATGGTTGCCTGCGACAATATGGTGTCGTTCCTGAAGGAGAAGCTGTGCGCCTGATTGGCGCCTGTATTCTTCTGCTGCCGTTTCTCTCCTTCACGGCGTACGCTGGCGCACAGAAATACGAACCTCTGTCTGCCAGCGTACAGGCCTCTTTACAAAAAGCAGTTTCCGATAAGCGGCCGCCGACCTCTTCCTTTGGCAACCCGATTGAAGCCGTCGACTGGATCGAAACGATGTCGACGCGACTTGCCAAGCGGATCCCGAATCAGGAATATCGGTTGGAACTGCTGCGCGCGGTGCATTACGAAGCCAAGCGAGCCGGTCTGGACCCACAGCTGGTCCTGGGGCTGATGCAGGTAGAGAGTGGTTTTCGGAAGTACGCCGTTTCAAGCGTCGGCGCCCGCGGCTACATGCAGGTCATGCCGTTCTGGGTAAAGGTGATCGGGCGCCCCGACGACAACCTGTTCAATATGCGCACAAATTTGCGCTACGGCTGCACCATCCTTCGGCACTATCTCGATATCGAGCGGGGCGACCTGTACCGCGCACTGGGCCGCTACAACGGCAGTCTGGGGCGACCGGAATACCCCAACGCAGTACGAGCTGCCTGGCACAACCAGTGGAACTACACGCCTAACCAAAAACAATAGCGCTTCGGCAGTCACCGTCAGCGCATCATGCCGCCAGGCATCAAGCCCTTCATGCCGCGCATCAGCTTGCCCATTCCACCCTTCGAGAACTGTTTCATCACCTTCTGCGTTTGCTCGAACTGGGTGAGAAGACGGTTTACGTCCTGCACCTGAACCCCGGCCCCCGTAGCGATTCGCCGCTTGCGACTGGCCTTGATCAACTCCGGCCTGGTTCGTTCGACGGGGGTCATTGAATTGATGATGCCCTCAATGCGGCGAACCATCTTGTCCTCTGAACCCGGTGCCAGCTGACCAGCAGCCTGTGCAAACTGTGCCGGCAGTTTGTCCATGAAGGACGCCATGCCACCCATTTTTCGCACCTGCGACACCTGTTCCTTGAAGTCATTCAGGTCAAAACTCTTGCCAGACTTGAGTTTCTTGGCGAATTCAAGCGCCTTTTCCTCATCAACGCCCTTCCGCGCTTCCTCGATCAGCGACAGCACATCGCCCATGCCGAGAATCCGGGAAGCCATGCGCTCCGGATGAAAGGCTTCCAGCCCGGACAGCTTCTCGCCGACACCGGCGAACTTGAGCGGCTTGCCGGTGACATGGCGCACCGACAGCGCGGCACCGCCGCGCGCATCGCCGTCCAGCTTGGTCAGGATGACGCCGGTCAGCGGCAGTGCGTCGTTGAAAGATTTGGCCGTATTGACCGCATCCTGGCCGAGCATGGCGTCGACGACGAAGAGGGTTTCGATGGGATTGATCGCTGCATGCAGCTCGGCAATCTCCTTCATCATCGCTTCATCAATGGCCAGACGGCCGGCGGTATCGACGAGCAGGACGTCGTGATAGTGGCGTTTCGCCCAATCGATGGCGGCACGGGCAATATCGACCGGTTTTTCATTGGTGGCAGACGGGAAAAAATCGGCCCCCGCCTGACCGGCTACCGTTTTCAGCTGCTCGATAGCCGCCGGACGATAGACGTCGCAACTGACGACCAGCACTTTTTTCTTCTGCGTGTCCTTGAGCAGTTTGGCCAGCTTGCCGACGGTGGTCGTCTTGCCGGCGCCCTGCAGGCCAGCCATCAGGATCACGGCTGGCGGCTGCGTCGCTAGGTTGAGGCCGACATTGGCCTCGCCCATGATGCGGGTCATTTCACGGTGAACGACCCCCACCAAGGCCTGGCCTGGAGTCAGCGACCCCACGACTTCTTCGCCCAGCGCCTTTTCTTTGACAGCTGCGATGAAATCCTTGACCACCGGCAAGGCCACGTCAGCTTCCAGCAGCGCCAGGCGAACCTCGCGCAGGGCGTCGGAAATATTGGTCTCCGTCAAGCGCGCTTCGCCCTTGATGGTTTTCATCACGCGCGCAAGGCGCTGTGTCAGGTTGTCGAGCATCTGCAATCCCGCTTGGTGTAAACTTTAACGATGCCGAGCATTCTACTGCACCTTCTGCCCAATATCCTGGCAGCCCTTCTCTACGCGGGCCTTGGATTTCACTTCTGGCGTACCCGTTGGCGGGAAACTGACAAACCGCTTGCGGCATCCCCCATGCAGACTTGGGAACGCCTGTCCATCGGCGGCACGCTGGCAATCCACGCCATTGCGCTCTATGTCGGACTATTCGGTGCCGGCACGATGCAGTTTTCCTTCGGGTTTGCCTTGTCGCTAATGCTCTGGCTCGCGGTTTTTATTTACTGGCTGGAAAGCTTTCAGTCGCGAATGGACGGCCTGCAACCCATGGTTCTGCCGCTGGCAGCTGTTTGCGCCGCACTTCCGGTTTTCTTCCCTCACGCCCACACCGTCGAGCACGTAGCCTCATGGGGATTCAAGACACACTTCCTGACTGCCATGCTTGCCTACAGCCTGTTCACCCTGTCCGCGCTGCACGCAGTCTTCATGGGCTACACAGAAAAAAAGCTGCACCAGCACGCGCTCACCCGGAGCCTGGCCAGCCTGCCGCCGCTCCTGACCATGGAAGCCCTGCTGTTCCGAATGATCATCGTCGCCTTCATCCTGCTCACCATCACACTCGGCAGTGGCGTCCTGTTTTCTGAAGAAATTTTTGGCAAAGCGCTGAAGCTCGACCACAAGACACTCTTTGCCTTCGCATCGTGGGGGATTTTTGCAGCGCTCCTGATCGGACGACGCGCCTACGGATGGCGCGGCCGCACCGCATTGCGCTGGACAATGGCCGGATTTATGGCCCTATTGCTGGCCTATATCGGAAGTCGTTTCGTTCTGGAAATTGTGCTCGGCCGAACCTGATCCATTTTGGAAAACATTTCTGTTTCCGTCCTCTTCGGACTGCTGGGTGTTCTGCTGATTCTATCCGGTATATTTTCGATGTCGGAGACGGTCATGATGGCCGCCAACCGCTATCGACTGCGCCATCTGGAACAAGGGGGGAACCGCGGGGCCCGTCAGGCGCTTGAACTGCTTGCCCGAACCGACCGCCTGCTGAGCGTCATCCTACTGTTCAACAACCTGGTCAATTCTGCAGCTGCCATTCTGGTCAGCGTCATCACCATAGAGCTTTTTGGCGACGATAAATGGGCACTTGCTGCGGGCACCTTGGCTATCACATTTGCCATTCTGGTGTTCTCTGAAATTTCGCCAAAGGTGGTCGGTGCAAATTTTGCAGACCGCCTGGCACCGCTTTTTTCCTATGTATTGGCGCCGTTGTTACGATTCACCTATCCGGTAGTGTGGTTCGTCAACCTCTTCGTTTCTGCACTCCTTGGCGCACTTCGCCTCCAGACGCTCCCGACAAACAGAGAATCACGCCTGACACCGGAGGAGCTACGAACAATCGTGTTGGAAAGTGGCAATTTCATCCCGCACAAGCACCACAGTATCCTGCTCAACCTCTTCGAGCTTGAGGCCATCACCGTCAAAGACGTCATGACACCGCGCGCCGCCATTGAAGCACTCGACCTCGCAGCCCCGAGGGAGGAGGTCATGCTCCGCCTGAGCACCTGCTACCACACACGCCTTCCGGTTTATCGCGAGGATCCCGGAAACATCATGGGTATCCTGCATCTGCGCAGGGTCATCTCACCACTACAGCGGGGCGAGCTGGATATCGCTGAGATCGAAGCACAGATCCAGGAGCCGTATTACATCCCCGCAAACACCGCAGTCTTCGCTCAGCTGCAATTTTTCCAGGAAAACCGGCAGCGCATTGGCATCGTCGTCGACGAGTACGGTGAAGTGCTCGGGCTGGTCACCCTGGAAGACATCCTCGAAGAAATCATCGGTGAATTCACTACCTCAGCACCTTCTCCAGCATCCGACCTGCATTGGAGCCGGGAAGGGAGTGTTCTCGTCGAAGGCAGCCGCCCATTGCGGGAAATCAACCGGAAGCTGGGCACCAGTTTTCCGCTGGACGGACCAAAAACACTCAATGGCCTGATTCTGGAACACTTTCAGGACATCCCGGAAGCCGGTGTCAGCATCAAGGTCGCCGACATTCCCATCGAGATCATTCAGACCCACGACAGGAGGGTAAAGGTTGTGCGGGTTTACCGCCCGGCAGCTTCCGCTGAAGAAACTCCCTGAGTTTTCCGCGCCAAGCCTCTGTCTTTACAAAGAGAGCGCCCCGTAGCATCATCAACATGATCTCTTCGGCATACCTAACCAAATGATTCTCTGAGCCTATGGCAGCAAACCCCCAGCAGGCACCGCTCGGCGGCCTCGCCCGTGCCCTCGTCCAAGCCGGACGCCTCAAGGAAGCAGAGGCGGAGGCGCTGCTCGCACAAGCGACAGCAAGCGGCAGCACGTTTATCGAGCAGGCTGCCAGCGCAAAGAAGTTAACGCCATTGCAGATCGCGTGTTTTGCTGCTGAAACCTTTGGCTATCCGCTTTTTGATCTCTCCGCATTTGACGACGCCCACATTCCGGCCAATGCGATCGACCGGAAACTGATCAGCACCCACAAGGTCATTCCGCTACACAAGCGCGGCAATCGACTGACCATTGCCACAGCCGACCCGACCAACCTGCGAGCACTCGACGAAATCCGTTTCCAGACGAGTTTGGTTGTCGACCCGGTGATCGTTGAAGAACCGAAGCTGATGCCGCTGGTGGCAAAACTCTCGGAATCAGCAGAAGATTCACTCAAGAACCTCGCCAGCGAAGACATCAACCTCGAATTCACTGACGAGGATGCACAGGCGGCAAGCGAGGAAGCGTCGTCCGTGGAAGTTGACGATGCCCCGGTCGTCAAGTTCATCCAGAAAATGCTGCTGGACGCTATCAACGACGGGGCTTCGGATATCCACTTTGAGCCCTATGAAAAGTTTTACCGAATCCGCTTCCGCGTGGACGGGATCCTGCGCGAAGTCGCCACCCCTCCACTTGTCATCAAGGACAAGATCGCCTCGCGGATCAAGGTTATTTCACGCCTGAACATCGCGGAAAAACGGGTCCCGCAGGATGGCCGGATGAAACTGGTTCTTTCCAAGAGTCGCTCCATCGATTTTCGTGTCAGCACCCTGCCGACCCTGCACGGCGAAAAAATCGTACTGCGGATTCTTGACCCCTCCAGCGCCACGCTCGGCATTGAAGCCCTCGGATACGACCCCGACCAAAAGGAATCCCTGCTCAACGCAGTCAACCGCCCATACGGCATGGTTCTGGTAACCGGCCCGACCGGCTCGGGCAAAACCGTTTCGCTCTATACCTGCCTCAACATCCTAAACAAACCGGGAATCAACATTTCCACGGCCGAAGACCCTGCTGAAATTCCGCTCTCCGGCATCAACCAGGTCAACGTTGACGATAGGGCCGGCCTGACCTTCCCGGCAGCGCTCAAGTCATTCCTGCGGCAGGATCCGGACATCATCATGGTTGGTGAAATCCGCGATCTTGAAACGGCTGAAATTGCGGTCAAGGCGGCTCAAACCGGCCACATGGTGCTGTCCACGCTGCACACCAACGATGCGCCGCAAACACTGACACGCCTGGCAAACATGGGGGTACCACTTTTCAACATAGCGTCGAGCGTGCTACTGATTACTGCACAACGCCTTGCCAGGCGCCTCTGCAACTGCAAGGTCCCCCTGGACACCCCAGCGGAGGCCCTGCTGAATGCGGGCTACACCGAGGCTGACATAGATGGCACCTGGACCCTGTATGGTCCAGGCGGTTGTGATCGATGCAAAGGCTCGGGCTACAAAGGCCGTGTTGGCATCTACCAGGTAATGCCCGTGACCGAGGAAATCCAGCGCATCATTCTTGCCGGTGGGAATGCCCTTGATATTGCCGCACAAGCCGCGCGTGAAGGCGTCAAGGACTTGCGCCGGTCCGGCCTGATCAAGGCGATGCAAGGCGTAACTTCCCTGGACGAAGTGCTTAGCACCACCAACGCATAAAAACGCTACGGATCAAAGGGGAATCAATGGCCACCACAAAGCCAGCAAAGAAGCCTACAGGAGCGAAAGAGTTCACTTTCCTCTGGGTAGGCAAGAACAAAGACGGCAAGGATGCCAGAGGAGAAATCCGTGCGACGAGTAAGGCAGTGGCTCAAGCCACGCTCCGACGTCAGGGTCTGCGTGTCAATAAAATCAGTAAACAGCGCTTCAAGAGCGGCAGCAAGATTACGGACAAGGACATCACACTATTCACTCGCCAATTGGCAACCATGATGAAGGCAGGCGTCCCCCTGCTACAAGCCTTTGATATCGTTGGCCGAGGGCACTCCAACCCTTCGGTGGGGAAGCTGCTACTAGACATCAAGGGCGATGTCGAAACGGGCTCCTCGCTGTCACAAGGGTTCAGAAAATACCCCCTGTACTTTGACTCTCTGTTCTGCAACCTTGTGGCTGCAGGGGAACAAGCCGGCATTCTGGAGACGCTGCTTGACCGCCTGGCCACCTACAAGGAGAAGATGCAGGCGCTCAAATCCAAGATCAAGTCAGCGATGTTCTATCCTGCGTCAATCTTGATCATGGCTTTTGTCATTACTGCGGTCATCATGATTTTTGTGATTCCTGCCTTCAAGGAAGTCTTCAAGAGCTTTGGCGCAGACCTTCCGGCACCTACCGTCATTGTCATCGCCATTTCGGACTATTTTGTCGAGTATTGGTGGCTTATTTTCGGTTCGATCGGCGGCACAATTTATGGGTTCCTCGAGGCTTACAAGAGATCAGAGGCAATGCAGATTGCCTTCGATCGTTTCATGCTGCGGGCACCCGTATTCGGTACGGTAATTCGAAAAGCGACCGTCGCACGGTGGACACGAACCCTGGCTACCATGTTTGCTGCAGGCGTCCCGCTGGTAGAGGCCCTCGACTCTGTAGGTGGAGCTGCCGGCAATTACGTTTACAAAGTAGGGACAAAGCAGATCCAGGGGGAGGTCAGCACAGGCACCAACCTCACGACCGCCATGCAGAACAGCAAACTTTTTGACAACATGGTGCTGCAGATGGTCGCGATTGGAGAAGAATCCGGCGCCCTGGATGGCATGCTGGAGAAAGTTGCAGGCTTCCTTGAAGCCGAGGTTGATGACGCAGTCGAAGCCTTGTCCAGCCTGATGGAACCCATAATCATGGCAGTGCTCGGAGTACTGATCGGCGGTCTGGTTATTGCCATGTACCTGCCGATCTTCAAGCTGGGCGCTGTGGTCGGATGATCCAGATGCTTGCCGACCCCGCCGTCTTTGCCACGACGGCGGGGTTGTTTGGTCTCCTTGTTGGCAGTTTTCTCAACGTCGTCATCCACCGCCTGCCAAAAATGATGGAGGCGGACTGGCAATGCCAGTGTGCCGAACTGCGGGGAGAGGTACCGCCGACGACCGAACCACTGACGCTGGCGACCCCTCGCTCACGCTGTCCGCATTGCGGTCACCAGATCACTGCGCTGGAAAATATTCCGCTCATCAGCTGGCTGATGCTCCGCGGCAGGTGTTCGGGATGCGCCGCGCCAATTTCAATACGTTACCCGGTTGTCGAGGCCGTTACCGGCCTGCTGACCGCTTATGCAGCATGGCACTTCGGCTTTGGCTGGGCGGCGGCAGGTGCGATTCTGTTCATCTGGGCCATGATTGCGCTGACCGGCATCGACTTCGATACGCAACTGCTGCCTGACAGCATCACCTTGCCGCTCATCTGGCTGGGTCTGCTGTTCAATCTCTCAGGAACCTACGCATCGCTGTCATCAGCAGTGATCGGTGCTGTAGTCGGCTATCTTTCCCTGTGGTCGGTTTACTGGGGGTTCAAGCTCGCCACCGGCAAGGAAGGCATGGGGTTTGGCGATTTCAAGCTGCTGGCCGCCATTGGTGCCTGGTTTGGCTGGCAGATGCTGCCGCTGACCATCCTTCTTTCCTCATTCGTTGGCGCAGTAGTGGGAGTAGCCCTGATCGTGCTGGCAAAACGCGGACGCAACGTTCCCATTCCATTCGGCCCCTACCTCGCTGCGGCAGGGCTTCTGGCCCTCTTCTGGGGAAAACCGCTGACCCAGATTTACCTCGGCCTGCTCTGACCCACCCCCAGGCGGTTGAAAAACACCGCCTTTTCCCCCATATGGAAGCTTGGCCAGGCCGATTTGACGATCCTGGCTCAGGTATAATTCGCGGTTTTGGAGGATTCCCATGCCAATTTACGAATATCGCTGCGGATCCTGCGGTTTCCAGAAGGATCACCTGCAGAAGCTGAGCGACCCCGTGCTCACCGTTTGCCCGGAATGCAACGCAGAAAGCTACGCCAAGCAACTATCGGCCGCCGGCTTCCAGTTGAAGGGCAGTGGCTGGTATGCCACCGACTTCAAGGGTGGTGGCAGCAAGCCCGAAGCCAAGCCGGCAGCCGCTGCTGACAGCACGCCGCCCTGCCAAGGTGGTGGCGGAGGTTGTGCGTGCGCGGGCAGCTGATTCGCCGTTACTTCGTTACCGGTCTTCTGATCTGGGTACCCCTGGCGATCACCGCCTGGGTGCTGTCGCTGATCGTCGGCACACTGGATCAGTCGCTACGACTCTTGCCGTCGGCGGCACACCCGAAGAACATCACCGGATTCGATTTGCCGGGCGCCGGCGTCGTCCTGACACTGTTGATCATTTTCATCACTGGTGTACTGGCGGCCAATTTCATCGGTCAGCGCCTCGTTGTCTGGTGGGAACGCCTGCTGGCCAAGATTCCGGTCGTCAATTCGATCTACCACAGTGTCAAACAGGTCTCTGACACCCTCTTCTCCTCGTCAGGCAATGCTTTTCGCAAGGCGCTGCTGGTGCAATATCCGCGAGAAGGTTCGTGGACCATCGCTTTCCTCACCGGTCAGCCGGGCGGCGATGTTGCCAATCACCTCACAGGTGAATACGTCAGCATCTATGTGCCGACCACTCCGAACCCGACATCCGGCTTCTTCCTGATGATGCCGACGAAAGACGTCATCGAACTCGACATGAGCGTAGACGAAGCGCTCAAGTACATCATCTCCATGGGCGTGGTCGCACCACCAACAGCGCCCCGCTCCTCTTCGAACACCCCGAATACCTGAACAATCTCCAAGCGGAATCACCATTCACCATGCGTACTCACTACTGCGGTCAACTCAACTCCAAACTCATCGGCCAGGAAGTCACCCTCTGCGGCTGGGCGCACCGTCGTCGCGACCACGGCGGCGTGATCTTCGTCGACCTGCGCGACCGCGAGGGTCTGGCCCAGGTGGTGTGCGACCCGGATCGGGCCGAAATGTTTGCCGTTGCCGAGTCGGTACGCAACGAGTTCTGCCTGAAGATCACCGGCAAGGTGCGCGCCCGTCCGGAAGGCACGACCAACGCCAATCTGGCTTCCGGTGAAATCGAGATTCTCTGCCACGCCATCGAGGTACTGAACCCGTCGGTAACGCCGCCGTTCCAGCTCGACGAAGACAACCTCTCCGAGAACGTGCGCCTGACGCACCGTGTCATCGACCTGCGCCGGCCGCAAATGCAGAACAACCTGATGCTGCGCTACAAGACGGCGCGCGCCTTCCGTCGCTTCCTCGACGACAACGGCTTCATCGACATCGAAACGCCGATGCTGACCAAGAGCACCCCGGAAGGTGCCCGCGACTATCTGGTGCCGTCGCGCGTACATCCGGGCCAGTTCTTCGCGCTGCCGCAGTCGCCGCAGCTGTTCAAGCAGCTGCTGATGGTCTCCGGCTTCGACCGCTACTACCAGATCACCAAGTGCTTCCGCGACGAAGACCTGCGCGCCGACCGCCAGCCGGAATTCACCCAGGTCGATATCGAAACCTCGTTCATGAGCGAGGCCGAGATCACTGCGCTGATGGAAAAGCTGATGCGCACCGTGTTCAAGGAAGCCATCGACGTTGACCTGCCGGAGTTCCCGCGCATGAGCTACGCCGAAGCCATGCACCGCTTCGGCTCGGACAAGCCGGACCTGCGCGTCACGCTCGAGCTGACCGAAGTCACCGACGCCTTCAAGGACGTCGCCTTCAAGGTCTTCGCCGGTGTCGCCAACAGCGAAGGCGGGCGCATTGCCGCCATGCGCATTCCGGGCGGCGCTACCCTGACCCGCGGCGAGATCGACGCCTACACCCAGTTCGTCGGCATCTACGGTGCCAAGGGCCTCGCTTACATCAAGGTCAATGACGTCACCCAGATCAACGAAACCGGCCTGCAGTCGCCGATCGTCAAGAACCTGTCGGAAGCTTCGCTGAAGGCGGTCATCGAGCGTACCGGAGCCCAATCCGGCGACCTCATCTTCTTCGGCGCCGACAAAGCCAAGATCGTCAATGACGCCCTCGGCGCACTGCGCATCAAGATCGGTCACGAGAAAGGCTTCGTCACCGGTGCCAAATGGGCGCCGCTGTGGGTCATCGATTTCCCGATGTTCGAATACGACGACGAGAACAAGCGCTGGACCGCCTGCCATCACCCCTTCACCAGCCCGAAGGACGAGCACATGGATCTGCTCGTCACCGATCCGGGAAAGTGCCTGGCCAAGGCTTACGACCTGGCACTCAACGGCTGGGAACTCGGCGGCGGCTCGGTGCGTATCCACCGCGCCGACGTGCAGGAAAAGGTCTTCGCCGCGCTCAACATCGGCCCCGAGGAACAGCAGGCCAAGTTCGGCTTCCTGCTCGACGCGCTGAAGTACGGCGCGCCCCCGCACGGCGGCCTCGCCTTCGGCCTCGACCGCATCGTCACCATGATGACCGGTGCCGAATCGATCCGCGACGTGATCGCCTTCCCGAAAACGCAGCGCGCCCAGTGCCTGCTCACCGATGCGCCGAGCGATGTCGACGAGAAGCAGCTGCGCGAACTGCATGTGCGTCTGCGCCAGAAGGTCGAAACCTCGGTCGAAATTGGCAAGGACGGTGCCAAGGCCTAAACCATGAAGGCGCGGTTGCCACAGCTGTTCGTGCTGCTGCGCCTCATTGTTGCGCTCACGCTGGCGGCCTGCCTCGGCAGTGCCGTCGCGAGAGAAGCGACGGACAGCGTTGCGCTGTCCGCGCTGCCGCCGGAAGCCCAGCGCACCCTGCAGCTGATCCGCCAGGGCGGCCCCTTCCCCTACCCGCACAAGGACGGCAGCACCTTCGGCAACTACGAAAAACGGCTGCCCTACCAGCCGCGCGGCCACTACCGCGAATACACCGTACCGACGCCCGGCAGCCGCGATCGTGGCGCCCGCCGCATCATCGCCGGCAGCCCGCCCAAAACTTCGGGCGAGTACTACTACACCGACGACCATTACCGCAGCTTCCGCCGTATCCGGGAATAGAGGAGCGCCCATGAGTGCCATGAGCCAGAAACTGCAGCAACTGCTCGCCCAGAGCCCGCTCGCCGGCGTGCACCACCTGCCGCGCAGCGACTGCAAGGCACTCAAGCAGGCCACGCTGGCCCTCGGCTACGGCTGGCTACAGGCCGATCTCGGTGAAAGCCGCGACAT
>JBAYVG010000077.1:0-14836 GCA_041674785.1 Rhodocyclaceae bacterium | reverse complement strand
TGTCGGCTTCGTGCGCAATTGCTGCCCGGGCAATGTCTACGAGTGGCGTCTGTGTGCCCAGTGATATGCAAGCAGCGCCTTCCAGGGTGAGCAGGCACTCGCTCATCAGTATTCCCAGCACGTGCTGTTCCTCGGGTACGGTGGTCAGCACGACACGCGGCCTGCCGGTGCCTGGGGGCAGGGCGAGGATTGCCTGGCGCAGCAGCGATTGCATCTGCTCGGTATAGAGATGTTCTTCGAAGACCTGGATCTCGCCGCGCATCCAGGCGTCACCGATCGCCGCATTGAGCAGCGGCACGGTTTCCAGAACGAAACGCTGCAAGCCTTGGCGGTGCATCGTCTGCGTCAGCGCGCTGCGCAGCGCAGTGACGTCATTGGCCCGCGTCAGCGCGATGATTTCATCCAGTACGCCATCGCCGGGTGCCGCCTGCGCAGGCGGCGGCGCGCCGAGTGCAAGCAGTTCGGCGTCGTCAGCCATCACCAGCTTGCCGGGCCGGAACCCTTGGTCCATCAGCCGCTTGATCAGCCGCAGGCGTTCGACCTGCGCGGCCGGGTAGAGACGTTCGCCATTGGTGTCGCGCTCCGGTTGGGGAAAACCGTAACGCCGCTCCCAGACGCGGAGGGTGTCCTTGGCGAGGCCGGTGTCGCGTTCGACGGCGCCGATGGTGAATCCCGGATTGTTCATTTTGTCCTGGACAAATAGTTGACATTTGGGTTGGTGATGACTATCTTAGGTCTATGGATGCTATTTGTCCAGGACAAATTAGAAGGGTGGGCGCGGTTTTAAACTTGGTGTTCGCAAGCGCTGGTGGCCTTCAGGGCTGAATTCCGGCGTGTGGGAGTTCATGTTGGCTGCTGTGACGTGGGCAAAGTGGAACTTCCCGCCCGCCCTGCTGACTGTAATTGTTTGCTTGTGTCCTGGACAAAACTGAAAAGAAGGAGCTTTCAATGAACAACCGAAACCCGCTTTTGAGAATCACCCGCTGGCTGACCCTCGCCGGTTTGCTACTTGGCACATCTGTGGCCATTGCGGCAGACGCCTGTCCGAAACTGCTCGACCACACCTTCCCCCGGTTGCAGGACGCGAAGCCGGAGTCGCTGTGTCAATGGCAGGGCAAGGTCATCCTCGTGGTCAATACGGCCAGCTATTGCGGTTTTACCAAGCAGTACGACGGGCTGGAAAAGCTGTACGCCCGGCTCAAGGATCGCGGGTTGGTCGTCGTCGGTTTTCCGACCAACGATTTTGGTGAGCAGGAGCCGGGCAGCAACAAGGAAATCGCCGAATTCTGCCGGCTGACCTATGGCATCGAGTTTCCGATGTTCGCCAAGACTACGGTCAAGGGTGACAAGAAGAACCCGTTCTACGCGCAGCTGATCGCGGCGACGGACACGACGCCGAAGTGGAACTTCTACAAGTATCTGATCGACCGCAGCGGCAAGGAGGTGGTCGCCTATTCAAGCTTTACCGACCCGGACGACAAGAAATTGCTGGCCAGGATCGAAGAATTTCTGGCGCGCCGCTGATCGCCATTGAATGTTTGCCCCAACCCTTTCAGACCACTTAAAACGGAGCACACCAATGAATGCCCCCGAACGCTTTTTCCTGCCTGATGTGCAGTCCAGCCCGGACACCCGCCAGCTCGCCATCCACCAGGTCGGCGTGCGCGGTCTGCGCTACCCGCTGGCCTTGCTGGGGGGCGACGGACAAGTCCGCCACACGGTTGCGACGCTATCGATGTCGGTTGGCTTGCCACCGGAGGTGAAGGGCACGCACATGTCGCGTTTCGTTGAGGTCCTCGAAGTCAAGCGTGAGCCCTTGTCCCTCGACGGTCTGCATCGCATGCTCGGTGAAATGCTGGTTCGGCTTGAAGCTGACAGCGGCCGCATCGAGATGGCCTTCCCCTGGTTCATCGTCAAGACGGCCCCGGTCTCCGGTGTAGAAAGCCTGCTCGATTACGACGCGCGGATCGTTCTGGAAAAGCCGCCGGGGCACTACGCTGAAACGCGGTTAGAAATCGTCGCGCCGGTGACCAGCCTGTGCCCGTGTTCCAAAAAAATATCGGACTACGGCGCTCACAATCAGCGCTCGCACATCACGCTTTCCGTGCTGCTTTGTGGCGAGATGAGTTTTGACGAACTGGCCCGCATCGCCGAGGAAGAGGCTTCGTGCGAGGTCTTCGGGCTGCTCAAGCGGCCGGATGAAAAATGGGTGACCGAGCGTGCCTACGACAACCCCAAGTTTGTCGAGGATCTGGTTCGTGATATCGCCCTGCGCATGATGAAGGAGTCGCGCATCGCCGAGTGGACCGTGAAGTCAGAGAACTTCGAGTCGATCCACAACCATTCGGCCTACGCGGAAATCAGCGGCAGCAACGATTGACGATT
Source organism: Rhodocyclaceae bacterium (assembly GCA_041674785.1). Lineage (GTDB taxonomy): Bacteria > Pseudomonadota > Gammaproteobacteria > Burkholderiales > Rhodocyclaceae > Proximibacter. The sequence continues at coordinate 12,451 of JBAYVG010000077.1, read as the reverse complement.
GATGACTGAGGAGATCGATCATGGACATGCGTAGCCCGACACGCAGAATCGCCGTAATCGGCGCCGGCATTTCCGGGCTCTCCGCAGCCTGGCTGCTGTCGCAGAAATACGAGGTTGTGGTCTTCGAAGCGGAATCGACGCCCGGCGGCCATACCAACACGGTGGATGTCACCGTCGATGGCATTACCTACCCTGTCGATACCGGATTCCTGGTCTTCAACAACAAGACCTACCCCAACCTGACGGCGATGTTCGAGCACCTCGACGTCGACAGCGTCGAGACCGAGATGTCCTTTGCCGTAAGCCTCGATTCGCCGGACATCGAGTGGGCGGGATCAAGTCTGGCCACCGTATTCGGCCAGAAGCGGAACCTCGTACGCCCGGCCTTCTGGCGCATGCTCTCCGACATCGTCCGTTTCAACCGCGAGAGCGTCGCCTGGCTCGATGCCCACCCGGAGGATGCCAGCACCCTGCGTGAATACCTCGAACGCAATGCGTACTCGAAGGTCTTCGCCGATTGGTATCTGCTGCCGATGGCGGCTGCGATCTGGTCCTGCCCGACCGGGCAGATGCTCGACTATCCGCTCGCTACCTTCGTCCGTTTCTGCGCCAACCATGGCTTGCTGCAGGTGCTGGACCGGCCCATGTGGCGTACGGTCAAGGGCGGCGGCCGCGAATATGTAAAAAAACTGGTCGAGCGCATCGGCCCGTCACGTGTCCGTTGCGGGCAGCCGGTCCGCCGCATCGAGCGTTGCCAGAACGGCGTCGTGCTGACACTGCCGGATAGCATTGCCGTTTTCGATCAGGTGGTGCTTGCCTGCCACAGTGACCAGGCCTCAGCGCTGCTTGGCGGCAGTGCCAGCGATGCCGAGCGCCGCGTGCTTGCTGCCATCCGCTATCAGCCGAACCGTGCGGTGCTGCACACCGACGCGGCGCTGCTGCCGCGCAACCGCAGCCTCTGGTCGGCCTGGAATTACGCGGCCGGGCGAGATGGCGGTAACGGTGGCGTTGGTCGCCCGGTCTGTGTCTCCTATTTGATCAACCGGCTGCAGCCTTTGCCATTTTCCACGCCCGTCGTGGTCACGCTCAACCCTGGCAACGAGCCGGCGCCGGAAAAAGTGATCGCTGAATTCTCCTACGCCCACCCCATCTTCGATGGCCCGGCGATCGATGCCCAGCATCGGTTGGCAGATATTCAGGGCGTCGATCGCATCTGGTTCGCCGGCGCTTGGGGCGGCTACGGCTTTCATGAGGATGGCTTGCGTTCCGGCATGCAGGTGGCGGCCGCGCTGGGCTGCGCTGCGCCCTGGCAACGACGTTCACCGGATCTCGTGGCAACTCAGCCCTCTGTGGCGATGGCGTGATGAACGATTTCCGCGTCTGCTTCGGGCAGGTCATGCATCGTCGGCTGCGCCCGGCTGCCCATGCCTTCCGTTATCCGGTGTTCTATTTCCGGGTGCGTCTGCAGGCGCTTGAGCAGGTTTCGCAGGCGATGTTTTCGGTCAATCGGTTCAATCTCTTTTCGCTGCATTTTGCCGACCACGGAGCCCGCGATGGCTCGGCTCCCTTGCCATGGATTCGCGCTTTGCTGGCACGCGAAGGCATCGAGGCCGACGGCGATATCTGGCTGCAGGCTTTTCCACGTGTGCTCGGCTACGTCTTCAATCCGGTCAGCTTCTGGTATTGCCATGGTCGCGACGGCGGACTGAAGGCCGTGCTCGCCGAAGTGAACAACACCTTTGGCGAGCATCACAACTATCTGCTGGTCCCCCCGGGCGGCGGCGATGTTGGCGATGGCCAGACACTGGTGGCGAGAAAGGTCTTCCATGTCTCGCCATTCATGGCCGTCCAGGGTTTCTATCGCTTCCGTTTTCACGGCAGCCGGGACGGCATGCGCAATCTCGTGCGCATCGAACATGCCGACGATGGTGGCGATCTTCTCCACACCGCCGTTTCCGGGGAAGCGACTCCGCTCACTACAGGCACCCTGCTGCGTGCGCTGTTCGCCTATCCATGGCAGAGCGTCGGCGTCATTGCGCGCATTCACTGGCAAGCCCTGCAGCTGTGGCTGAAGCGCGTCCCCTTCTTTTCCAAACCCGTACCACCGCTTGAGGAGACTACGCGATGAACCCCCTCGAATCGACCATCGCTACAACCACTGCCTCGTCGCTCGGCATGCCGCGCGCCGGCGCTGCCCGCCGCGCCACAGCCTCGATGCGCGCCGTCTGCGGCATGCTCGAATCCCTGCGCGGCGGCTCGCTGGCCATGCATCTGGCCGACGGTGACGCGCTGGTCTTCGGTCATGGCGCACCGATAGCCGCGATGCATCTGAATGATCTGTCGCTGTTTGATGCCGTGCTGACCCAAGGCGACATCGGGCTGGCCGAAACCTACATCGACGGGTGCTGGGACAGCCCCGATCTGCCACGCCTGCTGACACTGCTCGCCGACAATCGCGAAAGTCTGTCGCGCGCCGTCTATGGCAGTTTCTTCCGCCTGCTGATGGCGCGCATCAAGCATGCCCTGAATGCCAACACGCGCTCGGGTTCGCGCCGCAACATCATGGCCCACTACGATCTGGGCAACGATTTCTATCAGCAGTGGCTGGACCCGACGATGAGTTACTCGGCGGCCCTTTTCTCATCGGATGACACCCGACCGATGGCCGCTGCGCAACTTGCCAAGTACCGGCGCATCCTGCGCCAGCTGGACGTGAAGCCAGGTGACCGGATTCTCGAAATCGGCTGCGGCTGGGGTGGTTTTGCCGAGACAGCCGCGCGCGAGGCCAATGCCGTGGTGCATGGGGTCACGCTGTCACCGGCGCAGCTCGAATGGGCGCAGGCTCGCATGCAGGCGGCCGGGCTGGAACAGCAGGTGACGCTTGAACTGATCGACTACCGCGATCTGTCGGGGTCCTATGACCATGTTGTCTCGATCGAAATGTTCGAGGCCGTCGGCGAGCGCTGGTGGCCAACCTACTTCAGGACGCTGGAGAAGCTCCTGGCGCCGGGCGGGCATGCGCTGATCCAGACCATCACCATTCGGGACGAACTCTTCAGCCGCTATCGTCGCGGCACGGATTTCATCCAGCAGTGCATCTTCCCCGGCGGCATGCTGCCGTCGCCAACGGTCTTTGCCAGACAGGCTGCCGGCGCCGGCTTTGTTGTGCGCGATGCCTTTGCCTTTGGTCAGGGCTATGCGAAAACGCTTTCCGGTTGGGCGTCGGCCTTCGAACAGTCGTGGCCGGCTATCGCGCGGCTCGGCTTTGACGAGCGTTTCCATCGTCTGTGGCGTTTCTACCTGGCCTATTGCGAGGCGGGCTTCCGTAGCGGTTGCACCGACGTCTATCAGTTTGAACTGATGCGCCAGGCGGGTCGGTGATCATGCGCCGATGGTTGCTGGTGCTGTTGCTGATTTCCGGCCAGGTGGCGGCCTTGCCGGATGATGTACGCGCCACTCGCAGTGACTGGCACGAGTGGGGCAATGGTGAAATGACCTGGTTTGGCCTGAAGCTCTATCGGGCGACCCTGTGGGTCGCTGGCCAGATGAGCGGGCAGAAGGGCGGCCAGCTTCGCGACGATATGCCGTTCGCACTGGCGCTCGAGTATCGACGCGATATCGAAGGGGACCGTATTGTCCGCGCCAGCGTTGATGAAATGCGCAAGCTTGGCGCCAGCGACGAGCAACTGCAGCGCTGGGCAACGGAGATGCGTCGTGTTTTTCCCGACGTCAGGAAGGGTGATGTATTGACCGGGGTGTACCTGCCCGGTCGCGGGGCGCGATTCTTCTTCCGTGAGCGTGAGATCGGCGAGGTTGCGGATGCTGATTTTGCGCGGCGCTTCTTTGCCATCTGGCTGGATCCAAAAACCAGTGCCCCGGATGTGCGCGCCGCACTGCTGCGCCTGCCGGAGAGTTGAGATGCATCGACGGGCACTTGCCCCACGCCAGTGGCTGGCCTATGGCGTTTTCGGTCTGCCACTGGCGATGGCGGCGCTGCCGGTCTACGTACATGTGCCGCATCTGTATGCGGGCGCCGGCGTCAATCTGGCCCTGCTCGGCGCCTTGCTGCTCGGGGCCCGGTTGCTCGATGCCGGCATCGATCCGCTGTTGGGGTGGTGGAGCGACCGCGCCAGCGAGCGGCGACGACTCATTCTGCTGGCGCTCCCGTTTCTCGGATTGGGCATGCTCGGCCTGCTTCACCCACAGGAGTCCGGCACCACGCTCTGGCTGATGCTTGCCCTGCTGGCTACCTATTTCGGTTTCAGCCTGGCCAGCATTGCCTACCAGGCGTGGGGTGCGGATCTCGGGCGCGACTCGGGTGAACGTACGGTGCTGACCGCCAGTCGTGAAGGCTTCGGTCTGCTGGGTGTGGTGCTGGCGTCGATCCTGCCTCTGATGCTGGCCGCCGATACGGCGCTGGGCCTGTCGCGCTTTGCCTGGCTCTTTCTCCCTTTGCTGCTGGTCGCGATGGCGATGACGATGATTGGTACGCCGGCGGGAAAAACTGCCAACAACCCTCCCGGTGGTGAATTCGCTACCAAGGAGGTCGTGCCAGCGGCCAGTCTGGTGGCCTTGCGTCGAGCCTTTTCCGACCCGCGTTTCCGGCGGCTGCTGGCGGTCTTTGCGGTCAACGGCATCGCCGCCGCGCTGCCGGCGACGCTGGTGCTCTTCTTTGTCACTGACGTGCTGCAGGCCGAGGCTTGGGGTGGTGTATTCCTGGCGCTCTACTTTGTCGCCGGCATGGCTGGCCTGCCGTTGTGGGTCATGCTCTCGCGCCGCATTGGTCGCGTCCGTGCCTGGCTTCTGGCCATGGCGCTGGCCTGCGTGGCGTTCGCCGGTGCCATTGGCCTCGGTGCCGGCGATGTCTGGCCTTTCGCGCTGGTCTGCCTGGCCTCGGGGCTGGCGCTGGGGGCTGATCTGGCGCTGCCGCCGGCGTTGCTCGCCGACATCGCCGAGAGTCGCGAAGCGAAGGCCGGTGTCGGGGGCTATTTCGGCTGGTGGAATCTGGTGGCCAAACTCAATTTGGCACTGGCCGCCGGCATTGCGCTGCCGCTGCTTGGCGCACTCGGCTATCGGCCGGGCGGAACCGACGGTCTGCTGGCGCTGGCACTGGTCTATTGCCTGCTCCCCGTTTTTTTCAAGCTCATCGCTGCCGCACTGGCTTGGCGCTGGCGGCACGATCTGGAGGTGGTGTCATGAATCGCTGGTGCGCTTTTCTGGCAGCAGTAACGTTCGGACTCGCCGGCTGTGCCGGCGTGCCGGTGGAAAAATACCGCGCGGAAAAGCCGGTGCTCGACCTGCGCAGCTACTTCAACGGCAAGATCGACGCTTGGGGCATGTTCCAGAATCGCTCCGGTGAAGTGATCAAGCGCTTTACGGTTGTGATCGATGCACATTGGGAAGGTGACGTCGGAACCCTCGACGAGCGCTTTTCGTGGTCCGATGGCACGACGTCAAGACGTGTCTGGACCATCACCCGCCAGGCCGATGGCCGCTATCTCGGGCGTGCCGACGATGTCGTCGGCGAGGCCCAGGGCGAGGCCGCCGGAAATGCCCTGCGCTGGCGCTACGTGCTGGCCCTGCCGGTCGACGGCAAGGTCTACAACGTCGATTTCGACGACTGGATGTTCCTGATCGACGACAAGGTGATGCTCAACCGTTCGCTGATGAGCAAGTGGGGCTTTCATCTCGGCGAAGTCAGCCTGTCTTTCACGCGGCGATGAGCGGGGAGCTGACAGAATGAACAAGCCGATCACCGACTGGCGTGGCAAGCGGGTCTGGCTGCTGGGCGCCTCCAGTGGCATCGGTGCCGCACTGGCGCGTGCCCTGCTGCTCCAGGGCGCCCGTGTTGCTGTCTCGGCACGCAGTACAGCCAAACTTGAAACGGTCGTACGCGATTGCCCGGCCGGCGTGGTCCTGCCGTGCGACGCAGCCGATCCGGCCAGCATTGCAAAGGCCTGGCAGTCACTGCTGCAGCAGTGGCAAGGTGTTGATCTGGCGATCTACATCGCCGGCGACTATGTGCCGATGCGCGCTTGGGCGGTCGACATGGCGGCGGCGCAGCGGATGATCGACGTCAACCTGGTGGGCGCCGTAAACTTTGCCGCTTGTGTCGTGCCGCAACTGCTGGCACAGGACGATGCACCGGTGCGCGGTGAAATCGCCTTTGTCGCCAGTGTTGCCGGCTATCGTGGCTTGCCGAAGTCGCTGATCTACGGGCCGACCAAGGCCGCGCTGATCAATTTTGCCGAGGCGCTGGCGCTTGACCTGCAGCCACGGGGTATCGGCGTGCGCCTGATCAACCCGGGCTTCGTGGCCACGCCGCTGACCGCCGGCAACGATTTCTCGATGCCGGCCTTGCAGTCGGCCGAGGAGGCGGCTGCGTCGATCATTGCCGGCTATCGCAGCCGTGCTTTCGAGATTCATTTTCCCAAGCGCTTCACCTGTGTGATGAAACAGCTCGCCTTGCTGCCCGCGCGCCTCTACTTCCCCCTTATTCGCCGCCTGACTGGAGCCTGAAATGAGCGAATCCCTGGATCGATTGGTCGATTTCTATCAGACGCTGACGCCGGAGGGTGTTGCCCGGTTTCCCGAGTTCTACGCTGAGCAGGCCTGGTTCAAGGATCCGTTCAACGAGGTGCGCGGGGTGGCGGCGATCCAGCACATCTTTTCCCACATGTTCCGGCAGGTGAAGGATCCACGGTTCGTGGTCACCGAGCGGGTTGAGTCGGCCAATGGTACCGACGGCACGATGCTGGTCTGGGAGATGTACTACCGGATCGGTCTGCTGGGACCCAGCGAGGTACAGGTGATGCGCGGCGTTACGCACCTGCGCTTCGACGCCGACGGGCGTGTCCATTACCACCGCGACTACTGGGACGCTGCCGAGGAGCTCTACATGAAGCTCCCGGCCATCGGTATGCTGATGCGCGGCCTGCGGAAGGTCATCGCCGCCTGAGACAAGTGCGGATGACCCGCTGCCGCGGGCGTGTCAGTTGCCCTTGACCGGCGCCGGTTGCTGCGTTGAGCCGGAATCAGGTGGTGGCACGTCAAGATTCCTGGCCTGCTCGGGGCTGATGATCTCCATCACGTTGACCACCTTCTTGACGCCGGCCGTGGTGCGGGCGATCTCGATGGCGGCGTCGGCTTCGGCGCGGGTGACCATGCCAAGAAGGTGAACCGTGCCGGCTTCGGTAACGACCTTGACCAGGTTGGCGCGGAACTTGCCGCCGTCAACAAAACGCCCCTTCACCTTGGAGGTGATGAAGGCGTCGTTGCTGCGGTTCTGGAAGGAGCTGGTCGGGCCGATCTGCAGTTCGTTCCAGACCTGGGTAACGTTGGGCATTCCGGCGGCCATGCGCTCGATTTCGCCACGAGTCTGTTCGTCCGGCACCTCGCCGGTGAGCAGCACCTTGCGGTTGTAGCTGGTCTGGTTGAGGTGCACCTTGTCGCCATACTTGTTCATGACGTTGCCAAGGATTTTCCACTCGATGCCTTCATCCTCCGTCTGCGCGCCAAACGAGCGGCGGTCGAAAACAGCGAGGGCGCCGCTGGTGACCCCGGTAGCGACAGCGGCGACACAGCCGGTCAGGGCAGGGGCAAGCAGGGCGGCAAGCAAAGCGGCGATCAGGGTGCGTTTCATTCTTCATCTCCCAGCAGCAGACAATCGATGCCATCGCACAAGCAGTGGATGGTGAGGAGGTGCGTTTCCTGGATACGGGCGGTGCGCTCCGCAGGAACGCAGATATGGATGTCACCTTCGCGCAGCATCTGGCCGATCTTGCCGCCGTCCCTGCCGGTCAGCGCCACCACCGTCAGGTCGTTGTTGTGCGCGGCCTGAATGGCTTCGATGATGTTGGCCGAGTTGCCCGAGGTTGAAATAGCCAGCAGGACATCCCCTGGTTGGCCGAGTGCGCGGACCTGTTTGGCGTAGATGACGTTGAAGCTGTAATCATTGGCAACAGCGGTCAGGATCGAGCTGTCGGTTGTCAGCGCAATGGCTGCCAGTTCCTGTCGTTCAGCCTCGAAGCGGCCGACCAGTTCGGCAGCAAAGTGCTGCGCGTCGGCGGCCGAACCGCCGTTGCCGCAGGCAAGAATCTTTCCGTTGTTGATCAGGCAGGCCACCATCGTCTGTACGGCATCTGAAATCGGAGCGGCAAGCAGTTCCATCGCGTCGAGCTTGGTCTGGGCGCTGTCTTGAAAATGCTGGCTGATGCGGGCAATGAGGTCCATGCGGGGAAAGTGAGTCGCTAGAGGTTGAAAAAGTGCGGTCGATTCTATCAGAGGACGAGATAGACCTCGAATTCGACCCGCTGCCACGGGTTTTTTGCCTTGCGCAGTGAGGAAACACGGGCTTCGACCCGTTCACCGCGATCCATTGCCGCTGCCAGTGCGCGATTTTCTGTGCGCGGCACATAGCCGAGTCGCTGACCGTTCCATTCGACGCGGATGGCGTTCGTATCGTGCCGGTTGTCGGGCTCGCGTGTCAGTAACAGTTTGTCACCAGGGCGGATTTCCTGCCATACGGCGGACAGTGCGTAATACTGGCTGCCGGCGAGCGGCGAGCTTTGTACGAGCATCTTGACGCTCTCGGCGGCGTTGGCCGCAAATGCCAAGAGCAGGGCGGCAAGCAGGCTAAACGTCGTCGGCTGAAAACGCATTCTTCATCCATTCGATGCCTGTGGCGTTCAGGGCAGTCATCAGCACGCAGTCGAAACGACAGAGGGCGTCGGGCTGGCGTACGAGGTAGTGCCGGGCTGCCAGCACCAGTCGCCGACGCTTGCTCGTTGTGATGCTTGCTCCAGCACCGCCGAAATCACTGCGCCGCCGCAGGCGGACTTCCACGAACACCATGGTTTTTCCATCCCGGCAGATCAGGTCGATTTCGCCGCCGCGAACGCGAAAGTTGCGCTCGACCACTGTCAGCCCCTGCTGTTCCAGCCAGGTCGCGGCAAGCGCCTCGGCGCGTGCGCCGTCCGTGGTATCGTTGGGCTTCACAGGAAGCATCGAAGCGTTAACCCCATGACAGAAGAATCTCCCGCATTGTATGTGGTTGCCACCCCGCTCGGGAATCTGGGCGACCTGACCACCCGTGCTGCCGATGTGCTGCGTGCGGTGCACTGGGTCGCCGCCGAAGACACCCGTCACTCTGCGCCCTTGTTGCGCCACCTCGGCTCGTCCGCCCGCATGCTGCCGGCCCATCAGCATAACGAAGAGGCGGCGGCGCAGCAGGTGATCGATAAGCTGGCTGCCGGTGAATCGGTGGCGCTGATCTCGGATGCCGGTACGCCGGCCGTTTCCGACCCCGGTGCGCGGCTGGTTGGCCGGGTGCGCGAAGCTGGCTACAAGGTGGTGCCGTTGCCCGGCCCCTGTGCTGCCATTGCGGCACTTTCGGCTTCAGGTATCACGGCGCCGCATTGGTTGTTCTACGGCTTCCTGCCGACCAAGGCGAAGCAGCGCGAAGAAGCACTGCGTGATCTGGCGTCGGCGCCGTATGCACTGGTCTTTTACGAAGCGCCGCATCGCATCCTTGAAACCGTCGCTGCGCTGGCTGCCACGCTGGGAGCGGTCCGCCGGATCACTATCGCCCGCGAGCTGACCAAGCTGTTCGAAACCATTCATGTCTGTCCGCTGGGTGAAGTATTGGCCTGGATGGAAGCGGACTCCAATCAGCAACGCGGCGAGTTCGTGCTGATCGTCGATGCGCCGGAAGCTGCCGGCGACGAAGATGCCGAAGCCGAGCGCGTGCTGGCGCTGCTATTGGCAGAGGGCTTGTCGGTGAAACAGGCGGCGAAGCTGGCGCATGCCATCACGGGGGCATCGAAAAATGTTCTGTATGAAAAGGCCTTGGCGTTGCGCGACGACAAATAGCCTAAAATCACGTAATTGCCTGAAATTTTGCGACCATGGAAATCAAAAGTCTTACGCTGACCCGCCCCGATGACTGGCATCTGCACCTGCGCGATGGTGAGGCGCTGAAGGCGGTTTTGCCGCATACCGCACGCCAGTTTGCCCGTGCCATCGTCATGCCCAACCTGAAGCCGCCAGTGACTAACGTGGCGCTGGCCGCTGCCTATCGCGAGCGCATCCTTGCGGCGCTGCCTGCGGGCATGGCTTTCGAACCGCTGATGACCCTCTACCTTACCGACAACACTTCGGCCGAGGATGTTCGTGCCGCTGTCGCCTCCGGTTTCGTCAAGGCCGTGAAGCTCTATCCGGCCGGGGCTACCACCAACTCCGATGCCGGCGTCACCGACCTGACGCGTTGCGCTGCGGCGCTCGCCGAGATGGAAAAGCTCGGGCTGCCGCTGCTGGTGCATGGCGAAGTCACCGACCCGGCCATCGATCTGTTCGACCGCGAGGCCGTGTTCATCGAGCAGGTGCTGTCGCCACTGCTCAAGCGCCACCCCGGTCTGCGCGTGATCATGGAGCACATTACGACCCGCGACGCCGCGCAGTTCGTCGCCGATGCCAGCGAAAATGTCGCCGCAACGATCACTGCCCACCATCTGCTCTACAACCGCAACGCCATCTTCCAGGGGGGGGTGCGGCCGCACTGGTACTGCCTGCCGGTATTGAAGCGTGAGGTCCATCGTGAGGCGCTGGTGCAGGCAGCAACCTCGGGCAGCCCGAAATTTTTCCTCGGCACCGATTCGGCGCCGCATGCGCGCGCTGCCAAGGAGGCTGCTTGCGGCTGCGCCGGCTGTTATACCGCCAATGCAGCGATGGAGCTTTATGCCGAGGTCTTCGAGGCGGCCGGTGCGCTCGACCGGCTAGAGGCGTTCGCCAGTTTCTTCGGCCCTGACTTCTACCGCCTGCCTCGCAATAGCTGCACGATCACGCTGGCGAAGCGCCCGCAGACAGTGCCGGAAGCCTATGGTTATGTTGCTGGCGACACGCTGGTGCCGCTGCGTGCGGGCGAAACCCTCGCCTGGACCTTCGTCGAATAGTGGATATCAAGGGCCGATGATGAAGAAACTGTACCTGCTTCTCCCGCTGCTGCCGGTGCTTGCCGGCTGCATCAATGATGGCATCGCCATGCGCATCGATGGTCCTGAGCATGCGGTATCGCTGTTGCGCGGGCAAAAACTGTTCTGGGAAAAGAAGATGGACCTGGAAGTGGTTGTTGCCCGCATGCCCGACTGCCAGCGCCGCTTCTCCCTTGAGCCGGCAGCAGTCAGCGCCGACTTCAAGCTCGATGTCTACATGACCGGGCCGAACGCTTTTTTGCTGGAGCAGGGCAAGCACCTCTATGCCGTCGAGACGCAGACCTGCCAGAAATTCGAAAAACTGGCATCGGCGCCGGTGACGGGCAAGGGTGAGCTCGTCGGGGTTTTCCGCGAGGAAAAAGGCAAGCTGGTTTTTGTTGCCGCGCAGCAGCAAAAATAGGCCGGTCTGATTTTCCTGTTTGCTGCGGTTTCCTGCCCGCTCTCTGCTTTGTTGTCCCCTCCTTTTTCCTGTCCCCTGTTCTTCCCGCTGGCTCCCCTGCTCGCATGCCTGCCGCCCGTGCCTGATCAGTCGGCCCTTGCTGCTTTGGCTGAATCCGGTTCGATCGCCACTGCCGACGGCCTGCCGCTTCGCTTCGCTCCGCCTCGGAACGATGGCTTCGGCTATGAGGAACGCATCGCCCGGTGCGGAACCGTCGAAACGCGACCGGACAACTGGCATGACTGGTTCAATGCGCTCGTCTGGTTGACTTTTCCCCGCGCCAAGGCCGCGCTGTCAGCGCGTCACGCGGCAGCGCTGGCGCCGCCTGCTGCGCAGCGGGGGGCGGCACGCGATGCGATGACACACTTCGACGAGTGCGGGGCCGTGGTGGTTGCCGAGGACGCGGCCCTGCTTGATCTGATCGCCGGGTTCCAGTGGCGGGAGCTCTTCGTCAAGCGGCGTCCTGAGGCGATCTCCGGGTTGCGTGTATTTGTCTTCGGTCACGCGACCTATGAGGCCTTGCTGTCGCCGTTTCGCGGGCTGACGGCAAAGTGTGTACTGGCCCCGGTGGCGCCTGGTTGGTTGGCCGGTCCGTTGCCCGAACAAGTGGCGGAAATCGATCGCTGGCTTGCTGTCGACCTGGCGGCCGGCAAGTATGGTGATCCGCGCAGCCTGCAGCCTTTGCCTCTGCTCGGAGTTCCCGGTGTTACACCGGACAGTGAAAATCCGGCCTTCTACGATGACGTCTGGCAGTTTCGTTCCGGACGCACGCGTATAATTCGCCCTGAAGCTGGCTAGGCAACCGCCGGGTACGCAAGTACCGGGAGGAAAGTCCGGGCTCCGTAGAGCAGGATGCCGGTTAACGACCGGACGCCGTGAGGCGATGGAAAGTGCAACAGAGAACAGACCGCCGATGGCTCATTCGTGAGATCAGGCAAGGGTGAAACGGCGAGGTAAGAGCTCACCGCGGACGTGGTAACACGGACGGCACGGCAAACCCCATCCGGAGCAAGACCAAATAGGG
>JBAYVG010000076.1:0-14919 GCA_041674785.1 Rhodocyclaceae bacterium | reverse complement strand
GTTGCGGCCAGGGCGCTGCCGTGCAGTGGCGCGGGTGGGTCGGTGCTTTTGCCGCCGGCGCCTTGTCCGGCGTGGTCTTTGCGCCCTGCGCAACGCCTGTGATGGTCGGCATTCTGGCGTTGATCGGCAATCAGCGGGATGTGGTTTTCGGTACCTTGCTCATGTTCCTCTATTCGCTCGGTCACGGCGCGCTCCTGCTGGCGGCCGGTAGTTCGATCGGTTTCGCGCAGTGGATCGCCGCGTCGCGCTGGGCGGGACATTTCAATCAGTGGTTCAGCCGGCTGGCGGGCGCATTGCTGGTGGCCTATGCGCTCTACCTGCTGCTCGAACGCCTCGGAGGCCTGTGATGACGCTGACCTTGCTTTCTCTCGCCGGCCGGCGGGATCGTCAACTTGCCGCAGCCATGGCGGCTGCCGCACTGGTGCTGGTGCTCGTCGCGATTGTGCTGACCGGGTTGTTGTCGCTCGCACCTTGTCATCTCTGCATCTTCCAGCGCGTGCTCTATCTTTCGTTGGCTGCCCTCTTCCTGGCAGCTGCGATCGGCTGGCCGCTGATCTGGCTGCGGCGTGCCGCGCTCTTGCTGGCTGCTGGTGTTGCCATCGGGGGCATGTTCATCGCCGGCGAGCAGAGCTGGCTGCAATGGTTTCCCGAGACAGCGCTGGGCTGCGCCGGCGGGCAACCGGGAACAATCGAGTTACTGGTCGAATGGCTCGGGCAGCAGTCTCCGATGCTTTTTCTTGCCACCGGTTATTGCGAGAGCAAGGAACTGGTTGTTCTCTGGCTGTCGCTGGCCAACTGGTCGTTCATTGCCTATGCAGCGCTGCTCTGCGGCGCGCTGGTGCTGCTTTTTTTCTCTCGCCGCGAAAGGCAATCATCATGAAAAACATCAAGGTTCTCGGCACGGGTTGTGCCAACTGCCGCAACACCATCGCCCTGCTGGAGGCGGTTGCCCGGGAAAAGGGCGTTGAAATCGCCATCGAGAAGGTCGATCAACTGCCCGACATCATGAGCTACGGCGTGATGAGTACGCCCGGTGTGGTCATTGGTGGCGCTGTCGTGCATGCCGGCGGGGTGCCGGTACGGGCGAAAGTGGAGGGCTGGCTGTCTTCGTGAGCGGCGGGCTGTGTTGGTGTGTCTGGCGATCCGGTCAGCCGGGTGTGCGGGCAGGGGAAATACGCCATATGCGTGACGCGGAGCGTGGAGGGCTGTCAGGCAGTTTGGCCAGTTCCCGTTCGAGTAGGTCGATGGTGCTGCGGCCAATGTAGTCGTCCTGGCGGTCTGTGATCTGTACCGCTTCGAGATAGGCGCGGCCGATGATCGGGCCCAGCGGTGCCGGGTTGTAAAGCAGCTTCTTGATCAGAAAAGGGTTCAGGGTCAGAGGGTTGTAGCCGGATTGAAGATAGCCCTGCTCGAGCAGCATTCTTTCGACGGGGGTTCCCGGCTGAATGCCGATGAAAAAAATGAAAGGTAGTACGTTCTCGCGGCCGAACAGCGCATACAGTTCGTTGATCTTGTCGATGGTGTCGCGCAGCGTGTCGATGGTTTCGCCTGGGGCGTTGAGCGGGATATAGAGCTTTATTTTCTGGTCGGTCTGTCCGGCGGCCTTGATGATGCGGAAGGCTTCCATCTGCTGGGCCAGCGAGTACCCCAGCGTCAGCCGGTCGATAATTTCCTGCGAGCCGGCAAATGAAAGGTCGATGCTGGCGATTCCCGAGGCAATCATCTTGCGAGCAATTTCTGGCGTCAGGTGGTTGAGACGCAAGTAACCGCTCCAGCGGATATCGAGTCGGCGGGCAATGATTTCATCGAGGATTTTCTCCACGTGTTGCATGCTGCGTTTCGTCGAGCAGAACTGGGCGTCCGTGAACCAGATGTTGCGCATTCCATAGCGTTGCGTGAGGGCCTCGATCTCATTGACGATTTCAACCGGTTCTCGATAGCGCTGGTTTTGTCCTTCGATCTGGTTGTACAGGCAAAAATGACATTGCAGCGGGCATCCCCGCTTGGTGTGTACGCCGATATCGAAGCCGGCGTACTCGTGGAATCCGGGAAAAATGCCCTCGATGTAAGCGAAGTCGACAGCGCTTAGTGCCGCCAGATCGAAGTTCTCTTTGCGCTGGCGATGGCTGACCTGCCCACTCCGATCCTTGTGATAAAACTCTCCCACCGGTTTGTGGAAGCCGTCGACGATGGAAAGCATCGTATCTTCCCCCTCGCCGATGGTGACGACGGTATCAATGGGGGCTTTGCCCACGACATGCTTGCCGAAGATGGAAACGGCCGTGCCGCCAACAACAATGCGCGCGGCCGGTAGCCGGCGCCGCGCCAGATGCAGGTAACGGATATTGTTGATGCGGCTGGCAGAGTAATTCCAGACAATACGGATGGCGCTGAAGGCCGCACGAATTCGCTTGATCCAGTGGGGCGAATGGTCATAGGTCATGACTACGTCCAGCGCATCGTCTTCGGGGTGTGGGCCGAAAGATTGCATGTTGCGCCAGGAGAAAGCGACAACATCGGGGCGCTTTTCCTGCAGGTATTTGTCGAGCACCTGACGTCGTTCCTGGGGCGGAATGATCGCCAGATCGAGCAGGTGCTGGTCGATATCGGGCCGCTGCTTGTGGATGTAGTCGGCCACATAGACGACGCCACCCGGGTAGATTTTCCAGCACGGCAGGCGGACGTAGAGGACGGACCTGGCAGTGCGGCTTTCCTGTTCAACGCTCATTTGTCGTAGGGCTTTCAGTATTTTTTCTGGTCTGGTGCGATGAAGCGACACGACCAGCCGCCGACTCGGTTTTTTGACGGTTCGCATAGCACCTGCGTTGGCGGTCGGTCTGCCGCCGCGCCGGGCGGGGTAACGCCCAGATGCAGCCAGCGGCATTCTTTTTCATCCCTGCGCGCACTGCGAATCAAAAATTTTCCGTAGGCATCATCCGGTTCAGCATCGCCGCAGCCCATCGGTGAGTACTCGACCAGATCGTGGAGGGCAGTATGGAGTTGTGCCGTCGTGCTTTTTTCATCCCCCCGGTTGATCTGCATCAGGTAGTCGTTAAGTGTCCTGCCCTTGCCGGGGAGCGGAATGTCGCAGGGGGTCGCTAGCGTGCTGCCAGCATAAAAAAGGAGGGCAATCGCAGCGATGCGCTTCATGGCGTTCAGCAGGCGCAGGGTTCTGCCGGCAACCCCCGCTTGAACCAGCCCGGCCCCGCCGCGCTACCGACTACCCCCTCACTGACGTTATAGACCTCGGTGAATCCCTTCGAGAGCAGAAAGGCACGCGCCTTGCCGGTGCGGTTGCCGGTGCGACAGATGATGGCGATGGGTTGGTCCTTTCGGTCGCCGACGATGTCGAGCATTTCCTGCAGAAAACCGGCCGGGCCTTGTGGGCTGGTTGCATTGGCTCGTTTGGCACCTGCCGGTATGCCGGTTTCCCGTTGCTCTTCCGGCGTGCGGATATCGATCAGGATGATTTTTCTGCCGTGCGCCAGCGCATAAGCTTCCGGCGCGCTGATGACACCATCGCTCTGGGCGACGGCTGCGCCGGCGATCGCCAGGAGCGCGGCGAATGAACATGCTTTGTGGCAAAGAGCTGCAAACCAGCGCATGGCTTCCCCCGTTCACTTGGCCGGTTGTGGCAGGCCGCCGTGGGCGGGGCTGCGACAGTCAGGGCAGACGGCCAGGTGGTCGGCGGGCAAGCCGGCCTCGGTCAAAGCCTTGGTCATGATCTGGATTTCTTTTTCCCGGGCATACGGTTTGTTGCACTGATCGCAGTGTCGCCAGACACCGATATTGATGTCGTGGCGGTGCTTGCGTCGTTCGGCCCGGACGTCCTGAGTGGCATGCTGGGTCAGCGGTGCGATGGATTGCTGTGTGTAGGCGAGCAGGGCGCGGTAGAACGTGTCGGCAAATCCCGCTTCGTCGAGGGCTGCGACAAGACGTGGCAATGCCGGCGCCAGGAAGCTGGAGACGTATTCGCTAAGCGCCTCTTCATCGTCGTGGCTGGCGAGATAGGCAATGAACTCAAGTTGTACCGGCAACTGATCGGGGAGTCCCAGGACGGTCTCGCGTTGGGCGATGCCATAGCGTGCTCGCCAGACTTCCATGGCGTCGAGTGCCGGACCATTAACGGCACCATCGAGGTACACGCCGATGTTGAGGTGGGCCGGCATCGGCGGTGACAGGAACAGCCGGCTGAACTGGATGAGCAGTGCGGTAGCGGAGCCAATGCGCTTGGCTGCGTCACGCAGCGCCGTCAATTCCTCCGCTGCTGGAAAGCCGGCTTCGACGGAAAAATCGGCGAGATCGTCGGCAAGCAGGTTCAGCAGAGCCCCGGCCAGGGCGGGGGATGTCGGCGCCTGGAAGGCCCGCGCCAGCGTCAGCCACATTTCGGTGCGGACGGTTGTCGGCGTCTGGTCGGGGATCGTCATATCGTTCATGGTGCTTTCTCCAAAAAAGGGGGGCCGGCCAAGAGGAGGGCAAATCGCCGGCCCCAATCTCCTCGTTAGGAGTCTGTCTTACGTCGCCGCTCTGGCGGCTGTTGCTTCCGTCGATTCGAGATGGTCGGGGGTTGCCGACAGATCGAGAACCTTTTCACCGAAGGCGTACAGCGCCAGCGAGATGGCGATCCCGAGCACGGCCATGGCCCATTCGGTCACTGACGGCGAGTAGGCGATCAGGCTGTTCGTCCAGTTGCCCTTGAACATCGGCACCGTCTGGCCGCTGACGATGAATTCCAGGCGGTTGATGAACATCGCGCCAAGGACCAGGAAGGCGGCAATGATCTGCGCATTCTTGTTGCGTGCCGCCTTCTCGGACAGCAGCATGAAGAATGGCAGCGCCAGGCCGACCCACATCTCGACGTGGAAGAGCGGGTCACGGAAGAGACCGGCGAACCCCTCCAGGCCGTCCATGTTGCTCCATAGGCCAGTCCAGAAACGGGCCAGCATCATCACCAGGGTGATCCCGATCAGTGTCGTGAACACGCGTGGCAGCTCGATGCCGGAGGCAAAGGCCTTGAGTTGCGCCGGCATTTTTTCACGATCGAAGTCGTAGGCCATGTAGGTGGTGACGACGATCGCCGCAGCCCCCGAGAGCGCCGCAGTCAGCATGTAGTAGATCGAGGTGAATGAACCGAACCACATCGGGCGCATCACCATTGAACCAAACAGCAAACCGAGCATGCCGGAGGCGAGGATGACGGCGACAAACCCGGCGTTGCCGACAAGGTGTGACAGCGGGCTATCCCAGTCCTCTTTCCACATCAGGTAGAACTTCACGATCAGCAGCACCAGATCGATCGTGTAGAACACCCCCATCCAGAACATCGGGCTCATCACCTGCACGCCGGTGGGGACAACCCACAGCATGCGGAAGGGGTGGCCGAGTTCCAGCGCCAGTACCGAGAAGCCGGCAACCAGTGTGATGATGGCGAGGAAGATGCAGCGTTTGGCGATCGGGTAGAACTGCTTGAACCCGAAGACCGTGGCCAGCGACGCGATCATCGTCAGACCGGATGAGGTGAGTGCGAAAAAGACGTAGGTGGCAATCGGCAGCCCCCAGTTAACGCCGTCGCTCGATGTGTTGAATGAGGCGTGACCGACGGTGATCAACTGGAACATGACGAAGCCGAAGCTGATGACCAGTACGGCCATCGAGCCGATGAACCAGCGGCCGGCGGCCGACGGATCCTTGGCCAGCGTGATGGTTGCGGCCAGCAGTTCGCCCAGGGTTTGCGGTTCAGACTTGTATTTCATGATCTTCTCCTTTGCCTTCAGGCTTTCTTGGTTGGCAGTACGCGGTTGCCCGGTACCGAGCCACCTTCGCCGGTGAGGTAGTAGACCTGCGGCTTGTTGCCGAGGTGATCGAGCAGGCGCACCCCGTTCTTGTTGCCGATGGCCTTCGAAACCTCCGAATTCGGGTTCGACAGGTCGCCGAACATCCGGGCGCCAGGGGCGCAGGTAACGACGCAGGCAGGGGTGAATTCACGCGTTGCCGGGTTTTGCGGGTCGAGGTCGGCGGTTCCCTTCGGGGCTTTTGAAATGCGGTGATCGCAGAAGGTGCATTTCGAGACCACACCTGCAGGCTGGGTGCCAACGCCGCGTGTCCAGTTCTCGGCGGGGCCTTTCCATGGGGGATTCCACGAATGCGCATCGCCGCTCTTGAACACCGATTTCATGTCCGGGCCGCCATAGCGCGGCTTTTCCTCGGTGTAGAAGCGCACGCCGTACGGGCAGGCGATCATGCAGTACTTGCAACCAATGCAGCGTTCCCAGTCGACCAGTACCTGGCCTTCCTCGGTCTTGTAGGTGGCACGTGCAGGGCACACCGCGACGCAGGAGGGGTTCTCGCAGTGCATGCACGGGCGCGGGAACCATTTCAGCTGCGGGCTGGGATACTCGCCCTCGTTGTAGAAGATGACGTCCTGCCAGTGTTCGCCAGGCAGCCGGCCGTTTTCCATGCTGCAGGCCATGGTGCAGGCCTGGCAGCCGGTACATTTTTCAAGGTCAATGACCATTCCCCACTTTGCCATGATCGGCTCCTTCCTCAGGCTTTTTCAATCGAGCACATGCCGCTGTAGTAGCAGGCAAGGCCGGAAATTGGATCGGACACGTTTTCGATCACTTCATTGACGCTGTTTTTCTGAATGCGCTCTTCCGCCTTCGCCCAGCGTCCTTGTGCCCAGTGACCGTGGAAGTAAGGCAGGAACACGGTGTCGGGGCGCACACCGGCATAGATGCGTGCCGGCGCCTTGACCGATCCGGTCTTGCTCTTGATCAGCACCACGTCGCCGTCCTTGATGCCCTTCTTGGCGGCGGTTTCCGGGTTGATCTCGACGAACACATCGCGCTTGCCGCCTTGCGTCGGCTGGGCGACGGCGATGGCATGGGCCAGGTTGCCGGCGCGACCTTCGGCAGCGATCGGCAGTTTCGAGGCAATGAAGTGCAGATCGCCGGTGCCGGAATACTTCGGTGCGATCCACTGCGGGAATCCGACCCGGTCTTCCGCGATACCGTGCTTGTCGTGAATGTAGTGGGCGTACTTTTCCTGCTCCATGTAGCCCGATTTGAATTCGAACTTGCCAGTCGGTGTCTTGAAAATCTTTTCCTTTACCTTGGCGGCGTCGATTGGAATCGAGTGCGACTTGCTTTCCTTGTCCCAGGCGTAGAAGACGCCATCCTTCTGCCGATAGGGAACCGTCTTGTTGAACCAGACGCCCTTGGCCTTGAAGGATTCGTAATCGTTGACACCGTTGTCACCCGGGTTTTCGGCAAAACCGGCAACCATTTGCTTGATGATGTTTTCGGTATTGCCAAGCTGTTTGTAGTATTCGCTCGTCGGTCCCTTGATGCGCTTGCCGATCTCGATCAGGGTGTCGCCAAACGTCTTGGTGTCATGCACCGGCTTGACCGCCGGCGTGCGGATCATCGACATCGGGTACCCCTGGAAGGAGTAGGTGTCTGCGATCTGCAGGCGCTCCAGGTAAGTGTTGTCGGGCAGGATCAGGTCGGAGAACATGGCGTTTTCCGACGGGTAGGGCGTGGTGTCGATGACGAAGATGTCCTGCAGCGCCTTTTCCCAACCGTTGTTTTCCGGCGACGAGAAAATCGGTGCGGTCAGATAGAACATCAGCGTGTCCATCTTGTACGGGTCGCCCTTCAGGTGGTACTCGCCGATCCGCTGGATCTGCGCGCTGGCCATCTTGTACTTGGTGCCGACCCCGTCGATCTTCGGTTTCTTGCGATCGTCCGACTTGGCGTAGTCGTCCATATAGTCTTCGTACTTCAGGCTCAGCTTGGCCCACGGCGTCTTCGTGGTCTGGTTCAGCATGCCGCCTTCGACCCACAAGCTGCCCGTCAGCGCGTTGAGCGAATGAATGGCCATGCCGTTGTAGACGCCGTTGGTGTGCGCTGTCGGGCCGCGCTCGAAGAGGGCGATTGAAGGTTTGACCGTCGCAAGTTCGCGAGCCGTTGCGATGATTTCCCTGGCAGGTACGGTGGTGATCTTCTCGGCCCACTCCGGCGTACGGTCCTTCAGCTCCGCATTCCACCATTCGATCAGGCCGTGTGTCCATTTGCCCTCGAACAGTGCCGGGTCGATTTCCTTGCCGGTTTCGAACGTCGGCGACGGCAGACGTGCTGCGGCCGGATCTTTCGGCTGGACGACGGGTTTGAAGTCACCGACAAATTTCCGGTCCCACAAGCCTTCGGTGAGGATCACGTGCGCCATCGCCAGCGCCATGGCGCCGTCGGTGCCGGGCTTGATCATGATCAGGCGGTCGGCGGCGGCGCCGGTGGTGGACATGTGCACATCGACGACGGTGACCTTGGTCTTTGCCGCCTTGGTGCGCATCTGTCCCCAGACCTGCATGTTGTAGTTGTAGGGGCGGAAGGCTTCGAGGAAGCCGGCGCCGAAGATCAGCAGGTTGTTGCAGTGCGCATAGTCGTACGAACTGTAGTCGTAGTTGCCGTCGGTATAGAGCTTGGCCTTCTTCGAGCCGTCGGCGCAGGTTGAGGAGTGGCCGAGGCCGCTGTTAGGCGTGCCGTAGAGCTTGCCGAAAGTACCCAGCAGGCCAGCGTCCACCGCGCCCCAGCCACGTCCGAAGAGCAGTCCGAAGCGGTGCGATTCACCTTTGTCGCGCAGTGTGTTGAGGCGATCGGCAACGGTCTGCAGCGCCTCGTCCCAGGAAATCGGCACGAAGCCCGGATCCTCGTTGCGACCCTTCTTCGGGTTGGTCCGTTTCATCGGCCCTTTGAAGCGGTCGGGGTCATAGAGCAGGAAGGTGCCGAGGTGTCCCTTCGGACACAGCTTGCCGTTCGACAGCGGATTGTCGAGTGTGCCGAAGATCGAATGGACGCGACCGTTGGTGGTGTAGACATCGATACCGCAACGTGCCGGGCACTGGTGGCAGAAGCTCTTGGTGATCACCGTCTCGCCGCTCTTCTCGGCGGCGGGCTGGGCATGGACCTTCTCTATCGCCGTGAAGCCGGGCAAGGCGCCGGTGCCGACGCCGACAGCAGTCGCCGCGCCGGCGGCGCCGGTGGCCTGCAGAAAACGCCGACGCGATACGGTCGGATTTAGCGGGTTACTCATGATGGACTCCTCCTGAACATGAAGCTGAAGTTGCAAGTACTGGCATGGGTTTGTCTGCAAGCTCTATGCCACCGCCAAACAGGGCCGCGCCGAGTCGTTGCGATAGCGAGCATTCCGGGCACTCTGTGCGCCCTGGCGAACCGGAAAATGGGGTCCTGCAGCGTGCGCACGGCCGCTCGCCAAAGGCCGTGAGTGGCTGCCGCTGCCCACGGGCCGGAGCCTGTGCTGCCGGCAGGATGCGGATCGCCCGTTCCGGGCAACTGCGGGCACAAAGTCCGCAAACGGTGCAGCTTTCGCTATCGAACTCGAGGCCGGCCGTGCCGTTGCGCTCATACAGCGAGAGCGCTCCGGTCGGGCAGAGGCGGGCGCACAGCTGGTGGTGGCCGCAACTGGATGAGACGTCGAGCGCAACGTAGGCAGTCGCCGGCATCGGCCTTGCGGCGGCGGTGGCCAGGCGCCGGGCAACGGCCAGCAGAAGCGCCCGCTCGGGCAGGGGCATGTCGTGGTGGCGCAGGGCGCGCGGGGAGTGATCTTCGACCGTCTCTACAGGGCCGACCGCGCGTTGCGCTTCTTTGCCAAGGCGGCGGAAAAATGAGCGTCGTGCCAGCGAGGCCGGGCGTTCGGCGGGAATGCTGGCCGGCATCAGGCTAACTGGAAGCAGCTCGGTCTGGCGTGTCGGCCGGTGGATTTCTGCCCAGCCCAGTTCATCAAGAATGGCATCGGCCTGATCGAGTGCAGGTGTGGCCGGGTGCTCGTCGGCGGAGTGCTTGCCTGCGCTGCAAGCAGCGCACCAGCCACGGTCGACAAGGACGACGCGGCGCTGGTCGGCAGCCTCGACAAGGCCCAGCCACTGGGCGGGCGAGACGCCGCCGAGGCAGGGAACGCGGATCGTGTTGTGGCCGGAAAGCGCGGCCGGCACCTTCCAGCACTCGATACGCACGTGGTTACCGTCCGGTAACGGCGCCAGATTCTCGAAGCCCTTGACCGTGATCGCACCACTTGGGCAGACGGCAGCGCAGTGACCGCAGCCGAGGCAATCGTCGTTGACTGCAAAGCCGTCGTTGCGCAGCGCAATGCTCGATGAGGGGCAGGCGGTAATGCAGGCCTGGCAGGCTCCTGGCCCGCTGCGCAGAGCAAGGCAAGACGGTGCTGCCAGTCGGATGCGTCCGAGCGCATCGATCGGTTTTGCACTTTCGGCGGGATGGGCCGGCGGAGGCTGCTGGTGTTGGCTGGTCATGGTGCGCACTTTGCTGTGTCTGATGCACCAGAAGCTGCAACGCCCGTGCCAGTCGGCCGGAAACGATGCCGTTACGGGAGCGGCGCGGTCACTCGGGGGCTATTGCCGGCAGACGGTGTTACCGGGCGGTGACATCCGGGTCGTGGGATGATTAGAATGGTTACCGCCTGGTAACCGGCAAGGAGATGGAGATGATTCGACGTCGTGCGTTTCTCAGCTGGCTTCCGCTGGCTTTGGCAAGCCCCCGGCTGTTGGCTGCCGAGACCCGTGTGCGCTTTGGCATGACGCCTGCCTTTCTTCATGATCAGCACGGGCTGCTGGCTGACTGGCGGCAGTACATGGAAAAGCGGATTGGTCGCCGCGTCGAATTTGTCCAGCGCGACAGCTATCGCGAAACGATGGATCTGCTGCGGCTGGAAAAAATCGACTTTGCGTGGATCTGTGATTATCCCTACGTGCATCTGCGCAAAGTGGTCCGCCTGCTTGCCGTGCCGATCTACGGTGGGAAACCGCATTATCAAGCCTATCTGATTGTGCCGGCCAGCGATGTTCACACCGCTGAACTTCGTCAGCTGAAGGGGCGTGTTTTCGCCTACGCCGATCCCTATTCGAATACCGGCTATCTGGCGCCACGCTTTCAGTTGAAGCAGCAGGCGGAAGATCCGGCGCAGTTTTTTGGCAAGACCTTTTTTACCTATTCGCACCGTAAGCTGATTGACGCCGTAGCGTCCGGACTTGCACATGGCGCATCGGTCGACAGCTACGTGTGGGACACGCTCAACCGCTTGAAACCGGAGGTGACCCGACGCACACGCATCGTCGAACGTAGTCCGGCCTATGGTTTCCCGCCGCTGGTCGCGCATCGCAGCGTCGGTCAGCCGCTTTTTCTGGAGATGCAGCAGATGTTGCTCTCGATGAAGAATGACCCCGAAGGCCAGGCCTTGCTGGCACGCCTGAATCTCGATGGTTTTGGTATTGAACAGGATGCCTTGTACGATCCCGTCGCCGAAATGATGCGGGCTTTTGGCGAAGTATGATGCGTGCCATTTTTAATCTCAGCTTCCGTTACAAGATGCCTCTGTGGGGGAGTTTTCTCATCGTCACGACGGCCATCATCATTTCTGCGACGCTTCTTTTTCGCGCCTATGCCGACCTCAAGGTTGACCTGCTGCGCAATGCGGCAAGCCAGGGGAACACGTTGGCGATCAGCCTGTTCAAGGCGCTCCTGCATGACGATGTCTGGCGGGCCTACGAGATCATTACAGCGCCGTTTCATGGCGCTACGCCCGAGTTTCCGGTGCAGGCGGAAACCCTGCTGGTGGTTAATCGCACTCGCCACGTCTATGTCTCGACCCGGCCAGAGGAAATACCGATGCTGACGCCTCTGGCGCGAATTGCGCCGGACTATGCCTTGCTGGAGGCGAGCTGGAACTTGCGTGACGGACACACTCGGGTGATCGAGCCGGAGGGCGCCGGCAGAATTTTTGTGGTTACGCCGATTGTTGAAGAGTCGGCTGAGGTGGGTACCCTGATTCAGGTTTTCTCGAAATCGGTACTGATCCCGCGTTTTCTTGAAAGCGCCGACCGTGCCGCGATGATGGCCGGACTGGTATTGACCATCCTGTTGCCGATCAACTGGTACTGGGGGCGGCGTACGGCCGAGCCGCTGGCAACGGTGGCCGACAGCATGGAATCACTCGCACGGGGTGAGCCGCAACCGCTGCCCGCGCATGTTTATGCCTATCACGACGAAGTCGGCCGACTGTTCGAGAGTTATAACCGGACCGCCGAGCAATTGCGCGCCAAGGCTTCCCTGGAACAGGAAGTGTTGCGCTCGGAGCGGTTGGCCGCCATCGGCCGGCTGGCGGCCGGGATCGCCCACGAGGTGAATAATCCACTGGCCGGCATGCTGACCGCCATTGATACCTTGAAACAGCGCGCCGATCTCGACCCCAAGGTGCTGAAGACCGTTGGGCTCGTCGAGCGAGGCCTGAACCAGATAGCCGACGCCGTGCGTGCGCTGCTGGTCGAAGCCAAGGTGCAGAGTCGTTCGCTGGCGCCGGAGGATGTCTCCGATGTGCAGACACTCTTGCATGCACAAATCGCCAGGAAAGGACTGGTCTTCGAATGGCGCGTCAACATGGCGTCACAGGTTTCGTTGCCGGCCAGTCTTTTCCGTCAGGTATTGATCAACCTTGTCCTCAATGCGATCCAGGCGGCACCTGAGGGCGGGCATGCCGGTGTTGTCGTTTCGGTATTCCCGGATCGACTGACGCTGGATGTCAGGAATGAGGGGCCGCCGCTCAGTGATGAACTGTTGCAACATCTTTTCGAACCGTTCATGACGACCAGGGAATCTGGCCATGGCCTCGGACTGTGGGTTACCTACCAGATCGTCCGGCAGCTTGGCGGTCATATCCGGGCAGAAAACGAGGACGCTGCCGTGCGGTTTTTCGTACAGCTGCCATTGGAGAATGCGGCATGACTCCGGCAAAACATCGTATCTGCCTGATCGAGGATGATGAAATCCTTGGTGAGGCGCTGGTAGACCGGTTCGAGCTCGAAGGCTTCGAACATGACTGGTTTCGACGTGGGAAGGATGCGCTGCTGCCGCTTTCACACAAGCGCTATAGCGTCGTTCTTTCGGATATCAACTTGCCCGACATTACCGGCCAGGCGCTGTTCGAGGGGCTTGTAGCGGAGGGGCGCAAGCTCCCCCCCTTTGTTTTCATTACGGGCTACGGTGCTGTCGACGCTGCCGTGAGCCTGCTCAAACTCGGTGCCGAGGATTACCTGACCAAGCCCTTCGATGTCGGCAAGCTGATGGAAAAGCTGCATATGCTATGTGCCCGTGCGCTTCCGGATGAATCTGTTGCCAGCGCAGCGGGTGCAGACGGCCCCCTATTGGGCATTTCGGCGGCGATGCGGCAGGTTGCCGAGTCCTTGCCAAGGCTGGCGGTCAATTCCAGTACGGTGTTGATTTCCGGGGAATCCGGCGTTGGCAAGGAAGTGGTCGCACACGCCCTGCATCAAGCACGTTATCAGGACGGAGGGCGCCCGTTCATCGCGGTCAACTGCGGTGCGATAACCGAAACCTTGATCGAGTCGGAGCTCTTCGGCTACGAGAAGGGGGCTTTTACCGGTGCCGCGCGGGAGCGCAGAGGCGTATTCGAGCAAGCCGATGGCGGTACGCTGTTTCTCGATGAAATCGGCGAAATGCCACTATCGATGCAGGTCCGGTTGTTGCGTGCGATACAGGAACGGGCCATCGTGCGCGTTGGTGGTGAGCGACTGATCCCGGTGAACCTGAAGCTGGTCTGCGCGACCAACCAGGATTTACGGGCCATGGTTGAACGCGGCGAGTTCCGTGAAGATCTCTATTACCGCGTCAACGTCATTCATATTCCGATTCCGCCGCTGCGCGAGCGTAAGGAAGACATCCTGTGGCTGGCGATGCGTTTTCTCGAAGCATTCTCCCGTCAGGATGGCGGTAGTTTGCGCCAGCTCGACCCGGCGGCCCGGCAGGCGCTCGCCGCCTACCCGTGGCCGGGTAACGTGCGCGAATTGAAGCACTGCCTTGAGCGGGCGACGGTGTTGTACTCCGCGCCGCTGCTGACGGAGCCCATGCTGTTCGACGGTGGACGGGCGCCGGATGCGGTAGCCGGTGGGCCGGAAACGCTGTCGGACTATCTGCGTGCCTGCGAAAAGGTCTACATCGCCAGCGCACTCGATCAGCATGACAAGCGGATCGTAGACACTGCGGCAGCCTTGGGTATTTCACGCAAGAATCTGTGGGAAAAAATGCGCAAGCTGGGGTTGTCCGGGGCGGAATGATTGATGGTGTCCGGTTTCTGTGCGTGTCTTTTCAGTGTCTGCGGTGCTTTCCTAGTTTGCCGTCCTCAGCAGGCAGTAAGCGCAGCACCGCTCGTAGCGGTCAGTTAGCGACAGGCGCAGGTTTCGATACGGCGACCGTAGCGCTCGGTAAAGCGTTTGGCGCCAATGCGGCCGGCTTTACGCAACGAGCGGTTCGGCGGTCAGGGCGGCATGCCAGGCGGCGAGATCTTCGATGGCCTGTTCGAGCGCCATGCCAGATTCGATGCGATCCATGATCAGGCGTTGCAGGATGGCACCGAGCATTTCCACGTTTTCTCCCATCATCGGTTCGATTTCGCGCAGGAACTGGATGGTGGGTGGATCGTAGGCATAGGCGCCGAGGTGGGCGTCGAGCGCTTTGCTGGTGGCTAGCGCGTAGCACAGGTCGTAGATCAGGTTGAAACTGCGTTGTTCCTGCAGCGCATCGGCCGGCGGCAGGTTCATGCGCACTTCTTCGGCCAGGTCACGACGAAAATCGGCAAGGCTGTAATCGGCTCTGGCCTTGACGACATCTTCCGGCGAAAAATCCCATTGCATCGTTGATCTCCTGGTGTTCAGCCAAACAGGGCGGTAAATGCGTCTTCGTCATCGCGGCAGACCGCGCAGGTTTTCTCCGGTACGGCGGAGACGAAATGGCGGTCGCAACGCGAGCAGCGCTGCTTGTTCAAGGCCATCAGTACCTGTACCGGCTGGCCCGGGCGGGCATCGAAATTCGCCAC
>JBAYVG010000075.1:0-15021 GCA_041674785.1 Rhodocyclaceae bacterium | reverse complement strand
TCCGCCAGGCCCGGTCGCCGTTCGGCTGGATGCACACCACGCTTCCCGGTTGCACCTCCACGACCTCGCCGTCGACCTGCATCTGGCCGCGGCCGCTCAGGAAAAAATAGGTTTCCTCGTGCCGCTGGTGGCGGTGCCGGAAAGGCATGCCGCTGCCTGGAGGCATCACGTTCACCGAGATCTCCATGCCCGTCATCCGAAGCGGCACCGCGAGGAACGCCTTGCCTGGCACCTGGATACCCGGCATGGCGCTGACCTCGCACGTGAACTGGCGCCATCCGTTCGTTGGGCCAACCTGCGAGACCGCGTAGTTCTTTCCACTCTGTGCTGTCGCTAGTTTCATCTGCTGCTCTCCTGTCTGTTGCGAATCATGTCTGCGGCCGCGCTCACTCGCCGTCCCAGTATTGCAGCGACGATGCCTGGCGTCCTATGAAAGTAAAGGTGCGTTGCAGCTTGTCGCCGCCCGGCGCCACACCGGCGAACACGCCGAACTTGCCGGAATCCGGGTAGATACCGATATCCGGTTCCTCCATCGTCGAGATCGCCAGATAGCGGAGTTCGTCGTCCGTGTTGTTGATGATCTGGTGCGCGTACTCGACACCGCCCGGCGGCATTCCCACCACGTCACCCGGGCGTAGCGGATGCCGGTTTTCACCGAAGCGCAGTTCGCCATGGCCGCTCAGCACGAACACCAGCTCCTCGTTCACCAGATGGCTGTGAAACGGCCAGGCCGCCTTGCCCGGCGGCACCACGTTGAGGCGGCAGCCCAGCTTCCTCGCACCGATCAGCGGTCCGATCTGTGCGAAGCGAGCTGCAAAGCGCACACCTGCGGATTGTTCTTCCAGGATCAGGTTGTCGATGTTCCGGATAGGTGTCATGTTGATTCTCGATTTAACAGAGCCTTCAGTCCTGCAGAGCGCCCATGCGCGATGGATTCGACTATAGGGAAACCGTCTCGCCGAACAGTGAATGATTCAAATGGAATTGATGAAAGAGACTCATGTTCCGCGCGTCGGCAGCGGCAACAATCGGACGGACATCAACCGTGCAAACCTATGGAGTGCCCGATGCCCACCGGTAAAGACCTCGACACGCTCATCGCATTGCTGGAGAGCAAGGCCGCACGCTCCGGTTCGGTGAACATCCACTACTACGCCACCGGCAGCGGCAGCCCCGTCGTCTTCCTGCACGGATTTCCCGACCATTCGCTCGGATGGTGGAAGCAGATCGAATCACTGAAGAACGACTACCGCCTGCTGGCCATCGACCAGCGCGGCTACAACCTGTCGGACAAGCCGGAGGAAGCCGGTGCCTATCACTGGCAGTATCTGGTGGACGATCTGGTCGCCGTGCTCAATCACGAAGGCCTCGCCGATGCCACGGTCGTCGGGCATGACTGGGGTGGCTACGTAGCCTGGCGTGCCGCCATGACCGTGCCGGCGCGCGTGCGCTCGCTGGTGGTTCTCGGCATGCCTCATCCGGGCGCCATCGCCCCCGGGTTGCGGGCCAATCCCGCGCAGCGCCGATCGAGCGACTACGTTCTGTTCTTCCAGTCACCCGACGCCCATCTGCGCTACCCGTCGGCGCGCCTCGGCTTCTGGGTGCAGGACGAAGCCTTTGCCGGAATCCACCAAGCGGCGATGGGTCGATCAAGCCTCAAAGCCATGTTCGACTACTACCGCGAGAACTTCCCGCGGCCCCCCGCCTTCGAGGACGACGCGGATTACCCGCCGGTCATCGTACCCGCGCTCCTTATCCACGGGCGTGACGATCCCTATGCGCTGCCGGCAGGCGTGCGCGACACCTTCGGCTTCGTCGCGGGAGACCTGTCGGTCCATCTCCTCTCGCAGGCCGGACATTTCCTGCACCAGCACAACAGCGAGGCCGTCAACCGCCTGCTCGCCGAGTGGCTGAAAGCGCGGGGCTGATATGAAAAACGGAGTGCCTACCTGCACACATGGGGTCACCATGTCGCTCTTCCTTGTCCTCGCACTGTCGCTCGGCCCGGCCATCTCGAACGGCTTTGCCCGCTTCGCCTACGCCCTCCTGCTGCCCGCCATGCGCGATGCGTTCGGTTGGAGCTACTCGACCGCAGGGGCACTGAACACCGCCAATGCAATCGGCTACATCGCCGGTGCGATGACCGTGTTCGCTACCGTTGGCAAATTGGGCAACCGGCGCTTCTACATCGCCGGTATTGCGGTGACCTCACTGTCGCTGGTGGCAACCGGGCTTACCGACAGCCTGGAGTGGCTGATGCTCTGGCGCTTCATGGCCGGCTTGTTCGGCGCCGCCGTATTCATCTGCGGCAGCGCGCTGGCGAGCGCCCAGTCAGACCTCCATCCACGCATTCAGCCCTTCGCCATCCCGATGTATTTCGGGGGTGCCGGCATCGGCATGGTCCTCTCCGGCATCGGTATCCCGGGCGTTCTCGCATGGGGCGGGCAGGGCGCCTGGCGCGAAGCGTGGATCGCAATGGGCGCGCTGGCAATCGCTTTCAGCGCGCTCCCAATTCTTGCCGCATTCCGCAGCAAGGATCCGTCTGCAGCCAGCGTGGTGGGACATTGGAACTGGCGCGACTTCAGGCCCGGCCTCGTTTCCTACTTTGTTTACGGCTGGGGCTACATCACCTACTTGACCTTCATCATCGCGTGGATGCGCGCCAATCAGGCCAGCACCCTGGAGATCGCCATCTTCTGGGGGCTCCTCGGTCTGGCCGTTATGGCTTCCCCCTACCTCTGGCGATCGAGGCTCGCGCACGGTCGTGGCGGCACGACGCTCGGGCAGTCCTACCTTGTTCTCGCGGTTGCCGCGCTCCTGCCGTGCCTGAGCGCGGCGCCAGTCATCATGACCGTCTCGGCTGTGCTGTTTGGCCTCTCGATGTTCATCGGCCCCGCGGCCATCACCGTCATGGTGAAGAACGGCTCACGGCAAGGTGCGTGGGGGGCAGGCATTGCGGCCTTCACCACCGCCTTCGGCATCGGGCAGGCGGCAGGCCCCGTGCTCTCCGGCTGGCTGGGAGACCTCACCGGTTCGCTTGCGCTGGCAATCGCTGTGTCATCGGCAATCCTTGCGGCAAGTGCGGTCATGGCGTTTCTGCAGAAGGATGTACGGCACGTCGAACCAGCATGATTTGAAGTACCACGCGATCATCAGGAGCGCCAGACATGAAGGACAAAGTCGAAGTGCTCGGCATCGAACACCTCTACCTGACAGTCAGTTCGCTGACGGTCTCCGAACCGTTCTACGACAAGCTGCTGGTCGATGTACTCGGCTTCCGCAAGTCGACGTTCGCGTTCGGCAACGAGCCGCACATCAACTACTTCAACCGGCACTTCGGGCTGGTGCTGCGTCCGGCGCGAATGGCCAGCCGGCACGACGCCTATTCGCCGGGTCTCCACCACCTCTGCCTTCGTGTTGAAACGGAGGGCGACGTGCGCCGCGCATGGCAAGCGTTGCACGCGCACGGCATCGAGGCCTCGCCGGTGCAGTGCTATGCACAGTACGCAGAGGATTACTACGCCACCTTCCTCAACGATCCCGACGGCATCCGCCTGGAACTCGCCAACTTCCGCAAGGAACGGCAGGAACGCTTCCACCATTGGGAGGAGGAAGCGCGCTGAACGGCAAGCGCCTCAGCGCCCGAGCCGTGCGTCGAGAATCTGCTCCAGCTGGCGTGCCACCGAAAGCACCTCGCCCGGGCCGAAGCCGATGATCGTTTCCACCTCGGGCAGCGCCGGCAGTATGCCGCGAACCTCCACCAGCCCCGGCGCGAGCGAGCTTCGTGGCAAGGGCGCGATGGCAATGCCCGAAGCCACCGCATGGCGCAGAGTCGAAAAGCTGCTGCCGACAAAGGCCGTGCGCCAGGGAATCCGCTCGCCGGACAATGCGGCGATGGCGGCAGTGCGCAACACGCATCCCTCGTGGAAAACGCCGATCGGCAGCGGCCGCTGGTCGATGGCGTTGCTGCCTTCGCCCGTCACCCACACCAGTGGCTCGCGGCGCATCACCCGCCAGCCGTTACGCAGCCCCGCATCGCCCGCCGTGGCCACCCGCCGGGCGAGGGCCAGATCGAGTTCTCCCGTTTCCACCAGATCGATCAAGCGGCTGGAAAGGTCGCAGCGTACCGACAGCTCCACACGCGGGCAGGCCGTCGAGAACTCTGCCAGCACGGCGGGGAAGGCGCTCTCCATCACCTCCTCGGGCAGCCCCACGCGCAAGCGGCCGAAAAAATCGGGGCGGGTGAAGCAACTGTAGGCCTCGTCGTTCAGGCGCAGGATGCGGCGCCCGTAATCGATCAGTACCGAGCCTTCCGCCGTCGGCCCGGCCACGCGCCCGTGCGAGCGCTGCAGCAGCGCCTGGCCCACTGCATCCTCCAGCCGCTTGATCTGCAGGCTCACCGCAGACTGCGTGCGCCCGAGCCGCGCCGCAGCGGCGGAAAAGCCGCCGGCATCGGCAATCGTTACCAGCGTGCGGAGCAGGTCGATATCCAGGTTGCGGATCGAGGGTTCCATGGCGGCCTCATGTATTTATAAATGAAATGATGGAGTGTTATATATCAATTTCTCAAATGATGCACCGTTCTCTAAGCTCTGATCAACACCTACGACAACACCTACGACGACCCCCACGATGAACGGAGCGCACCATGACCACAACTACCATCAACCCTGCCATTCCGCCGGTGCCCACGCTGCACATCGCGCTGGTCGGCACTGTCTTCAGCTTCGTCTGGAGCTCGGCCTTCATTGCCGGCAAGATCGGCATGACAGCCACCGGCCCACTCACCCTGTTGTGCTTCCGCTTCCTGCTCGCCGGCGGGCTGCTCTGGGTGCTGATGCGCTGGTTTGCCCCCGGCGTTTCGCTGCGGCAGATGGATCGCGGTGCAATCGGGCTGGCGCTGGCCTCGGGGCTGCTCACCAACGTGGTCTACCTCGGCCTCACCTACACCGGCATGAAAACCGTACCGGCCGGGCTCACCGCCATTCTGGTCAGCACCAACCCGTTGATGACCTCGGCGCTCGCCTCGCTATGGCTCAAAGAGCCATTCGGCTGGCGCGGCACGCTCGGGTTGGCCTCGGGCTTCCTCGGCGTGGTGTGGATCATGTGGGGCAGGGCGGCGGCTGCGCCGGCCGACATGACCGGCATTGCCCTCATCCTGCTCGGTACGGCGGCGCTGGCGGCGGCCACGCTGATCAACCGCCGCGCGGTCGGGCGGGCGAACCTGTGGGGCATCACGCTGATCCAGCTCTTTGCCAGCGGCCTCGCGCTGCTGCCAATGGCCTGGTGGTCCGAAGGGCTGGCCTTCGTGCCCAACGCCGCCTTTTTCGGCAGCCTGTTCTACCAGACCGCCATTGTCTCGATCGGCGTGACGGTGATGCTGCTCTGGCTCATCCGCCACGGCGGCGCCGCGCGGGCCAGCAGCTTTCACCTGCTCAACCCCGCCTTCGGCACGCTGCTGGCGATCGGGTTTCTCGGTGAAGTGGTCAGCGCCAACGAGTTGCTGGGGGTTGTGCCCATCGTGGCCGGGCTGGCGCTGGTGCTGCGGCCGGGGAGGTAGCGCAGCAAAGCAAGACAGCGGCGGGGCCGGGCAAGCACCGGCCCCTTCCGCATCCGTCATTCTGCAAAATGCCGGAAACCGATCAGTAGCAATGCTCCGGCGCCGGGTAGCTGCCATCGCGCACCGCCTGCCCGAAGGCCTCGAAGGCCGCCTGGATCGAAGCCGCACCCAGCATGAAGTTGCGCACAAATTTGGCCGGCTTGCCGGCGGAAATGCCCAGCAGATCCTGCAGTACCAGCACCTGCCCATCGCAATGCCTGCCGGCACCGATGCCGATAGTCGGGATCTCGATCGCCTGCGTGATCGCCGTACCCACCTCTTCCGGCATGGCCTCCAGCACCAGCAGCGCGGCACCTGCCTTGGCCAGCGCCACCGATTCCTCGATCAGGCGTTCGCGGGCAGCCGGGTCGCGCCCCTGCACCTTGAACCCGCCCAGCACATTCACATGCTGCGGCGTCAGGCCCACATGGCCGCATACGGGAATGCCCCGGTCGACGAGGAAGCGGGTGGCCTCCAGCACTTCAAATCCGCCTTCCACCTTCACCATCTGCGCGCCCGCCGCCATCAGCTGCACCGCATTTCGATAGGCCAGTTCCTTCGATTCCTGAAAGGTGCCGAAGGGCATGTCGGCAATGATCAGCGGCCGGCCGCAGCCGCGCTTGACCGCAGCCACGTGGTACGCCACATCCCCAAGTTGCACCGGCAGCGTCGAGTCATGCCCCTGGATGACCATGCCCAGCGAATCGCCAACGATGATCGCCGGAATCCCCGCCGCATCGCACACCGCAGCAAAGCTGGCGTCATAGGCGGTCAGCACAGGAATGCGCTCGTCCTGACGCTTCATTTTCAAGAGATCGGCCGCCGTAACGCGCTTTGTCGATATTTGTGCAGACATTCACTTCTCCGGTTCAAATGCGGGAGTAGCCAGCGAAGGTGGTCCGGCAAGGCTGGTTGCGTGGCAACTGGAGTACCTAGCGCTGGCCGTTGCGATGAATCATCCCGTCATACGGATGCCGTGAGCATGAGGGTTTTTCATGCGGGGGGTTTGATTTGTTCATATGGCTGCCGGGCGGAGGGGAGGGCATGAGTCTGATTGTCGGCCGAAGCGGTCAGTGCCGCTTCTGACAACAAACCGGACATTCAACATCTAGGTCGAATCGAAAGCCTGCGTTTTAGTAATCTACCGGCAGAACCCGGCCCTTTGCTGCTGGACGCGCTCAGAAGGCAGTTTCCGAGCGGCCACTCCTATGCGTATTGCAGCCGCTCAATACAGCGCGCCGATCGCCGCTCTGACGCCCTGGCTTCTTTACTCACGTCCGAGGACTGGGCCACATCAACCGCATGATCGACGGTGCTGAGGCTTTGTGCCCGAAAAAGCGGTACAAATGATTGTGAAATTGAAACAAAACCACGAAAAACCGGAACACATGCTAGGATTTGCGCTTCACACGGGAGTTGAAATGGATCATCTCAATGAAGTGCTGAAGATCCTCGAAGGGGCGCTACAGCACAATGTCCGCAAGGCCGCCGACTACGCCGGCCTGCTTGCGGAAAAACTTGAATCCGACGGCGAGATACGCCAAGCCGGCATGTTACGCCAGAAGCTCGCGCGCATGCCTGCCCAGACTCTGGCGCCCGTCTCGCTGCAGCATTCTCTGCCGGTCGATTCGGAGAGCCAGTTGCATACGCTGGACGAAGAGTTGCCCGCGCGCGTCGACATCTCCCTGGTGCTGCCCGAGAATGCCGCTGTGCGCATTGAAGAATTCGTACAGTCAACACGCGCCACGGAGAAGTTGGCTGCCGCCGGCATCCGCCACCCAGCGCGCCTACTGTTTTCCGGACCACCGGGCTGTGGCAAGACCCAAGCCGCGCGCCTGATCGCCGCCGAGTTGGGCCTGCCATTGCTTACCGTGCGCTGCGACACCTTGGTTTCGTCGCTGCTTGGCCAAACCAGCCGCAACCTGCGCCGAGTTTTCGAGCACGCCGAAAACCGGCCCTGTGTGCTGTTCCTCGACGAGTTCGACGCCTTGGCCAAGACCCGCAGCGACGAGCGCGAGGTGGGCGAGTTGCAACGCATCGTGATTTCATTGCTGCAGAACATTGATGCACTGGCACCCGAAACCCTGCTGCTGGCGGCGACCAACCACGCCGAACTACTCGACCGGGCAGTTTGGCGCCGTTTTGCTTGGCGTGTCGAGCTGTCACTGCCTGACGCCAATCTGCGTGCACACATTTGGGCACTGAAGCTTGGTCAATACGCTCATGCCGATTTATCCTGCGCGACGCTGGCCGAGCTCTCTGCCGGACTTTCCGGCGCGGCGATCGAACATGCCGCGCATGATGCGATCCGCGCCGCCATCCTGCGCGGAGATGACACCATCCAGCCGATCGATCTATTGCGCCGTCTCGGGCTGGTGATCGCCATGCACAACGGCATACTCCTCGATTCACGCGAAAAGGAAATCGAATTCCTGCGCCAATGGGCGCCACGGTGGCTTGCTCTACGGAAACTGGCTGATTACTATGGCATTTCAGTAAGACAAACGAATAAGGCCGCATCAGGGGGTCAGCATGAAGGCAAAGAAGGAACACCCGATTCTGGTCGTCGCGCCACGGGCAAACGACCTCAAACAAAAAGTCATTAGCGGCTTTGGCGAGCCCAAAGAGCTGGTTCCGGTCAACCGCGCACTGCGCGGCATGTTGATCGATCAACTCGGAATGGTGGAGCAAGCGGTTGCTGGCACACACAAGAAGTATCCGGAGCTGCCGTCCGTCATTACCCTGCGGCTACGCACCGAGGCGATGGCCAAATCTAACCGGCCTATGCAATTGCTGGAACGGGTGGGCATGCTACCGATCGGCACCCAGGGTCTGGGGGAATTACTACTCCCCGTCACTACCCATAGCCTGACCCATCTGGCCAGCGTCATCAGCGACAATCAGGCCAAAGGCATCCGCGCCAACATTTCCACCATCGAATCCTTCACCGTCTACGGCGCCGACCAAGCGCTGCAGATCGGCAAGCGCTTTCGCGAACTGGGTGACGTCAAGGCGTGGATCAAAGCCGGCAAACCCTTTGTGCTGGAACGCTTCTCGAATACCGACGAAGGCATCGACGCGCTGATCGGCGAGAAGTTGCAGGCCCTTCTACGCAAGACCGAATGTCGCGTTAGCAAGCAACAGCCTGCAATGTCACGGCGGGCGCAATTCGTCGAGATCAAGTCGCTCGAAGCCGCCTTGACCATTGCTGCCTTCCCCGGGGTACGCTCCGTGGCGCCAGCGGAAGAATTCTCCCCGATTCGCATCATCCCGCAGTGGTTTACTCAGATCGGAAACGCGCCGGCCGGAATGCTGCCGGCACCGCCGGGCGATCTGCCAGTGGTGGCCGTAATCGATACCGGGGTCGATCCAAAACACAAACTTTTGAAGCCTTGGCTTGCTGGGCGCGAAACCTACGTCCTCCCTGGCGACACTGATTACCTGCACGGCAGCTTCGTGGCCGGGTTGGTGGCGGGGTCACGCGCAATCAACGGCGGGGACGCGCACTTTCCGGCGGCCCAGTCACGCATTCTCGACATCGCCGCGTTGGCTACCACCGGCAACACTACCGCCGATGAGATGATCAACGCCATTACCGAAAGCCTAAAGAAGCATCCGAAGGTCAAGGTATGGAACTGCTCGTTTGGAAGCCCCTGCGCCGGCGACCCTGATGAATTCGGCCAATTGGCAAGGGAGCTGGACGCGTTGTCAGATAAGTTCGGCGTGCTGTTCGTTATCGCCGCCGGGAATTTCAACAGCGATCCGTTACGAGCTTGGCCCAACCCGCCCGATTTCGGCGGCGAGGATCGCATCTCGCTGCCCGCAGAATCGGCGCGCGGCCTCACCGTCGGTTCGGTGGCGCACGTGGATGCTCATGTTACTGCCGGCAGCCCTTCACCTTTTTCACGACGTGGACCGGGTCCGGCAAAGACGCCAAAACCGGACATCACCCATCGCGGAGGCAACCAGGATACCGCAGGTAATTTCGGCGGCACGGGCGTTCGCTCGCTGCTGCCTGACGGCCACATCGGCGAATCCATCGGCACCAGTTTCGCCACGCCATTGGCCGCTACGTTGGCGGCCAATGCCTGGCAGGTCATGGAACAGCAAGGTCACGCCGTGCGTCCGGACATGGTAAAGGCGTTGATGATTCACGCCGCAGCATTGAGCTCGCCTGGCTTTACGCCGGACGAACGCAACTACCACGGCACCGGCGTGCCAGATTCCGTGATGGAGACCCTGTTTTGCCGCCCGGACACATTTACCCTGCTATTCGATGCGGAAATGTACGACGGAGTTTTCTGGGAAAAAACGCCTTTCCCCATCCCCGCCTGTCTGCATCCCGGCGGCACACATTTCAAAGGTGAGATCATCCTGACCTTGGCATATGCGCCTCCAGTCGACGGGCGACACGGCGCCGAGTACATCCGCGCCAACGTAAACGCCCATTTCGGAAGTTATGACCCCGATGCTGATGGCGTGATCAAACATCACGGCATCGTGCCGCTCGACACCCCGGACAAGCAGGATCTCTACGAAGCGGCGATGATCGACCACGGCTTCAAGTGGTCACCGGTCAAGGTGTATCGAGCCCGGTTCCGCCAAGGCAAGGCGGGCTGTAACTTCCGGCTCTATCTGGAATTGCTGCGCCGCGCCGGCGAAGCCCGACAACCGGAACCGCAGCGCGCCATCGTGCTGGTCTCTATGCGAGGACTCAGCGACGATCTGCCGGTGTACAACGACGGCATCCGCGCTCTGCGCGCGGTCAACTGGTCGACCAGCCGCATTGCCTCCGCCATGCACATCCGCGTATGACGACACTGACGTAACAGAGCGCAGCGACGCATTGGGCGCGAGCGATCAAAGGGGTTAGATTCGCTTTGTATTAATGCGAAGCTTGAATTTACTTTTCAGCAGCTCAAATGAAGCTGACCCCATTTGGCGCCAATGAAGGCCACTTGGCCCTTAGCTTAGTCGTGAGTCGATTGATAGGAATCTTATGCCATCTCTTCAGCCTTACCTTGTATTCAAATCCGAAATTACACGACTAAACAGACTCTATTGGACGTCAAAGTACTCCTACACTAAATTGGCTGCTTTGCTCGAAGTTATCGCTGCAACTGGTATCCATGCAAAAGACCCGCGAGTCGATCACATATGGGGATCTTGTGATACAGGAGAAGCTTCCACCCTGACGGTTTCGTTGTCTGAGTTCTTGGATACGCTAGCAAGCAATGCGGAAGCGCTACGTACAACCTCAATTCTTCAAATGTGTTCGGCATTTGAGAACGCTTTGTGCGGCTATTTTTATCTTTGTTGTCTCTATCAGCCTCTCAAGGAAGATAGCACTTACACCGGAGACGCTGTCCCACAATTATTAAAAAACGCCGCAGCGTTTGAGGCTCGAAAAGCGGCGCTCAAGTTGCGTTGCAATGCAGCGCTGCACGGAAAGTACTCGAAGAGAGTTGGGGTGTTGGTTAGTACTTGGTCTTTGCCTGCTCTGCCAAGATCAGTATTGACAAAGCTTAATGCGTACTACAGCAAACGGCATTTGATCGCACACGATCAAAGTATAGATAGTGCGGACGATCCTGACAGCAGTGCTATAGAAATAATCGGGCGTAGATTAGCGATTGATGAGGCTACATGGAAATCGATGATTGCTGATTTTGATAGTGTTTTATCGACAATCGATATCCATGTACAGAAACTAGTTGTGGTTGATCGTGGAGTCCATCTCGCTGTCCACAAGATAGTGGATCGGGATGGCCCTCAAACCGATTCGGAGCTAAAAGGCAAAATTCAAAATGAGTGGCGAACCGGTTCCTTGAAGAGCGCTATTGTGTTGTCAGCTGCCAGAGCGATAGGTATGAATACGCGTCAGCTTGCAAACCAAACATTGCAAATATATCGCTAGCAATGAGGTTTGAATTCTTTCGCGAGTTCAAATTTGAAGTGCTTGACAGACAGCTTCGGGCCGGTAGCAGTTAGTCGTTCTATCTGCGGGTAACGCTTGCTCCGGCCGGATTGTGTGAATTGCCCGCCCTGCGAGTTTAAACGCGCAACATTCGTTCAGCTGCCGGCACTGTGGTCAGCCGGCGCCAGAAACCCCAGCAACGCCGACGCACTGACACTTAAGGGCGCATTCCCGGTGGTGCACAGAAACAGCTGCCGTCTGGCCCATTGATCCGCTAATCTGCGTGAGACCATCTGGTCCGTCGCCAAGCGTTGCGCTGCACGCTCCGGGACTACCGCTATCCCGACGCCGTCTGCCACCAGCCTGACCACGGCGTCCAGGCTGCGGACACGAACCCGGTGATGCAATGTCCGCCCGAAATGAAGCGCCTGGCTCTGGAGGAAGCGGCTGAGCCCGCTGTCGCCCGGCAGGCCGACAAATGGATGGTCGAGCAGATCAAGAAAGTTCACGCAGCGCTTGCCAAATTTCGGGCCGGATTTCGGTGCCAGGCACACCAGCTGGTCTTCACGGAAGGGATGTGTCTCCAGACCCGCCAGCCCGACGTAGTCGCCCACGATGCCGATGTCTGCGCGCTCCTGATGCATGGCCTGTAGCACGTCCTGGCTGCCCAGCTCGCGCAGGTCGATATCCACGTCCGGGTGCTCGACGAGGAAACGGCCGAGTAGCGGCGGCAGGTATTCCGTCATCGCGGCGGTGTTGCACAGCACGCGGATCGTGCTGCGAACGCCCCGTGCATGGGCAGCCATCTCGGCGTGCAGCGTATCGATTTCGCGCTGCAGGTTCCCCGCATGTCTCAGCAGGGTTTGCCCGGCATCGGTCGGCGTAACGCCGGATTTCGACCGGTGCAACAGCCTGGCGCCCACTTCGTGTTCCAGGCGTTGCAGGCGCGCACTGGCGGCGGCGAGAGAAAGGTGGATCTGGCGTGCGCCCGCGGTGATCGTTCCTTCCTCGACAACGGCGGCAAACAGCCGGAGGTCGAACGGGTCAATGCGATAGCTTGGGGTCGAACGGGGTCGCACCATGGCGGGCATCCTTCGTAGCAGGTTGAGGGTGACTGATCGGGATCGAGATATACACGCGGCGCCAATGCGCGGACCATTCTGTCATGGAAGAAAATTCAGTCATCCTGATCAGTGCCGTATTTCTCGTCGCCGGTTTTGGCAAGGGCGTTACCGGCATGGGCCTGCCAACGTTCTCCATGGCCCTTCTCGGCATGATGATGCCGACGGCCGCTGCCGCAGCCCTGATGATCTTGCCGTCATTGGCGACAAACCTTGCGCAGTGCATGGGGCCGAATTTCCGCTCATTGGTGCGCCGCTTCTGGCCCATGTGGCTGGTTATGGCGCTGGCGACGATATTCAGTCCGTTTCCGGGGCTGGGCGCTGCAGATAATCTTTCGCGGGTCGCTCTAGGGGCCATTCTCGTTGCCTATGCAGTCTGGGGTCTGGTCAGGCCATCGCTGCCGGACCTGAGCCAAGGCGCGCGCTTCCATGGCGTTGTGGCTGGTGCGGTTACGGGGATCGTGACGGCCACGACCGGGGTCTTCGTCATGCCGATGGTTCCATATTTGCAGTGCCAGCAGTTGCAGAAGGATGAACTCATTCAGGCGCTTGGTCTTGGCTTCACGGTGGCGACCATTGCCCTGGCCATCCGGCTCGGCAGCGTCGGTGCTGCTCCCCGTGTCGCCGATACCTGGGTTGTCGCTGCAATTCTGTTGGCGGTATTTGTCGGGTTGTGGGCCGGCACTGCTTTGCGCAAGTATCTTTCGCCGCTGGTGTTTCAACGCCTGCTGTACGGTGTGTTTCTGTTCCTCGGTTCGATCATGTTGTGGCGGTCAGTGTGACGAGGGCGCCGGTGGAGAATGCTCAGGATCTCCTGGCCCTGGCCGAAACGCTGGAACGCGCCTGCCGGCTTGCCTCCGGCCTGGAGGGCCTGATGAAGGACAAGGCCAGCCAGAACGCGGATGTCGACTCTGCCGAGTACACGAGCTGGGTGCTTGCCTCCGAACTGCTTTACGTTCTAGACGAAGGCCGGGCCGCCATGGTGTCGCTCAAGGCCGGTATCGACCCGCGGGCGCTCGGTGGGGTTCACCGCAACTTATCCTCCGGCGCCTGAGGGCAACTTCCCGCAACCGCCGGGATTCCAGGTGCGCTTGGTTGCGGGCGGATTGTTGGCAAGCTTGTTGGCTGGGCGCCGTGGGCGGGCGACCAGTTCGCCGCCGCAGTTCGGGCACTTGCCGGCGAGTACCGTGTCGGCGCATGTGGCGCAGAAGGTGCACTCGAACGAACAGATCCGGGCTTCGATTGAGTCGGGCGGCAGATCCTTGTCACAGCACTCGCAGCCTGGTCGGAGTTCAAGCATGTCGATGCTCCTGCTGGGGGGGGGAGTTCAGTCAACAATGAACAGCTTGGCACCTTTTGTGGTGCTGGAGCGATGCGGTTCGGCATCGTCGGCCACCTGATAGCTTGTTCCGGGCCGTAGAACGAATACGCGGCCGTCTTCAAGTTCAGTGTGCAGCTCACCTTCGATACACAAAAGGATATGGCCTTTGACACACCAGTGGTCGGCCAGGTAGCCGGGCGAGTATTCGACCATCCTGACCCGGATGCCACCGAAGTTCTGCGTTTGCCAGTAGGCAACGCCGCTCTCGCCAGGGTGTTCGGTTCGTTCAATTTTTGACCATTCAGTCGTGCCGAATGGAATGTTCTGCATTTTCATCGATAGCCCCGTGAAATCAGTGTTGCCTAGTGTGTCTATTGTGCCTGATGCGCTTGTCGAGGCGGCTACTTCAGCCGCGCCTTGAAGAAGCCGAGGATCTCGTCACGTGCGGCAACAGTGGCCTCGCCGGCCTTGTCGACGAGGTGCACGGTGACCACGCTGTGCGGGAAGGGCACGTGCGTCTGGAAGAAGGGGGGAGGGTCGCCGAAGTTGGCGGCAGAGTCGGGCAGCACGCGGGCCTTGAAGCGGGGGCCGAGTGCCTGCTCGTAGGCGGCGAAGCGCTGCGCCTGGCAGAACTTGTCGCCCTCGAAGCGGTAGGCCAGCACATCGAGCTTGTCCTTGTCGAGGCGCTT
Organism: Rhodocyclaceae bacterium; assembly: GCA_041674785.1. Taxonomy (GTDB): domain Bacteria; phylum Pseudomonadota; class Gammaproteobacteria; order Burkholderiales; family Rhodocyclaceae; genus Proximibacter. Next base: position 374 of record JBAYVG010000075.1, on the reverse strand, counting down.
CTTTACCGCCGCCAGATCATCGGCCGAGATCTCGAGCCCGGCCGGGTCGTTGAGTGGCAGCGTGGGTTGGCAGAGCACCGGCGCCAGCATCACCGGTTCAAGCATCATCGAAAGCGCGAAGTTGCCGGTGAAGCACATGCCGATGGCGCCCACGCCTTCACCGCCGCACTCGTCATGCGCCAGCTGGGCGAGTTGCCGCAGCCACAAGGTCACCGGGCTGGTCTGGCCGGCGGCCAGTGCGCGGAATTCGGCGCTGACGCAGGCCTTGCGGAACACGGCGGCACCTTCGTCAGCGGAAACCACGGCGCCGTCCTTGCCGAACAGCGAGGGCATGTAGACGGTGAAGCCGGCGTCGCGCACCCAGCGGGCAAAGC
>JBAYVG010000074.1:0-15270 GCA_041674785.1 Rhodocyclaceae bacterium | reverse complement strand
GCCCTGACCCAGGCACGCGAAGGCCGCATGCATATTCTCGATTTGATGAAACAGGCCATGCCGCAAGCGCGCGGCGAGGTTTCCACCTACGCGCCGCGCATGATCAAGATGAAGATCAATCCGGAAAAGATCCGCGATGTGATCGGCAAGGGCGGCGCTGTCATCCGCGCCATCACCGAAGAGACCGGCACGACCATCGACATCCAGGACGACGGCACGATCACCATCGCCTCCGTCTCCGGCGAAGCCGCCGATGCTGCCAAAAAGCGCATCAGCGACATCACCGCAGAAGTTGAAATCGGCAAGATCTACGAAGGTACCGTACTCAAGCTGCTCGACTTCGGTGCCATCGTCAGCATCATGCCGGGCCGTGACGGCCTGCTGCACATTTCGCAGATCGCCAACGAGCGCGTCGAGAAAGTTTCCGACAAGCTCAAGGAAGGTCAGCAAGTGCGCGTGAAGGTGCTGGAAGCCGACGAGAAGGGGCGTGTCCGCCTTTCGATGAAGGGTCTAGCCACCGAAGAAGCCGCTCCGGCAACGGAAGCCGCTCCGCAAGCCTGAGCCTGAAAAACTCAAGGCAACAAAAAAGGACGCTTCGGCGTCCTTTTTTATTTGCCCGTCCGGTTGGATTCAGCCGAACGGGGTGGGCGAGGGCTGCTTACTTGGCGACTTGCCGTTCGCGCAGTTCTTCCAGCGTTTTGCAGTCGATGCACAAGGTGGCCGTCGGGCGGGCTTCCAGGCGCTTGATACCGACTTCAACACCACACTTGTCGCAGTAGCCGTAGTCACCGCTATCGATGCGGCCGAGTGTTTCATCGATCTTCTTGATCAGCTTGCGCTCACGGTCACGGTTGCGCAGTTCGATCGCCATGTCGGTTTCCTGGCTGGCGCGATCGTTGGGGTCGGCAAAGACAGTCGCCTCGTCCTGCATGGTGTGAACCGTGCGTTCGATGTCTTCCGATAACTCCTGCTTGAGCGTTTCCAGAATCTTGCGGAAATGCGCCAGTTGCTTGGTGTTCATGTACTCCTCGCCCTTCTTGGGAGCGTAGGGGGTGAAATGTTTGTGGAGCAGGTCTTCAGCCATTTTCGGGGGGTCTTTCGGAGTGCGTCCGTTTTGGAAAAGCTGCTTTAATAGCAGAAATATAAAAGGGGTGCAAGCAAGCTCACATAATTGTAAAAATACGCCGCAATACAATTGACCGTTACAGGCGCTCTCTCTATAATGCGCCCTTCCTCGGGGCGTAGCGCAGCCTGGTAGCGCATCTGCTTTGGGAGCAGAGGGTCGTGAGTTCGAATCCCACCGCCCCGACCATATTTCAAACAGCGAAGTTTCATTTTCGCATGCAGTTTGTAGTAACTGAGTAGTTACCGAGCAAATTGGTATTTGTTGTCTGGAGAGATTCAACCCGCGCCCGTAGCTCAACCGGATAGAGCACCGGCCTTCTAAGCCGGGGGTTGTGAGTTCGAGTCTCGCCGGGCGCGCCAGAACAGTGGCGGCATTAGCTCAGTCGGTAGAGCACTGGATTGTGATTCCAGGTGTCACCGGTTCGATCCCGGTATGTCGCCCCAGCTGTGCAGGAACGGCGAGTGATGAAAATCACTCGCCGTTTTTGTTTGTTCACTTAAATTCTCGGGACAAAAAATGGGCCGCAGTCGCGGCCCATTTGCATGCAGCGGACGTCGTGCTGTTAGGGCATCAGGTCGTTGAGCAGACCGTCAATTTCGAGTTGCGACAGACGTTTCTCTTCGGTGGGGCCGCCGCCTTCGACGACGATGATGGCGCCAACCAGGGCCTTCATCGCCTTGCGCAACGACTGGCCAGCAAGGTCCTGGAATTCCTGCGCGACGATGATGTTGGTGAGGTGGCCGCTGATCAGCTTCAGGCTGGCCTCAATGTCCTGACGGCTCCAGTTCTTCGAAAGCGAATCCAGTGTTGCGCCAACGAGCAACTTGGCAGCTTCGGCTTCGGACAGGGACTTGTTTGCCGCGTCGGCAGTCATGCGCTCGACACTACCGAGAATGCCCGATACGGCGCGCGGGTTCTGCGCGGCTTTCTTGTTCAGGCCCTTTGCAGCATCCTTCAACTGGCGTGCCAGCCCCTTGAGTTCATCGAGGACGTGGCTGCTGTCTGTTCTTCGCGTTGTAGTGGTCTTGCGTACGGTTTTCTTGGGTGCGGGCTTGGCCGTGGTCTTGGTGGTTTGGCGCACAGGGGCCGACTTGGTTTTGCTCGTTGGTTTGGTTGCCATTTACATCCCCATTTTTTCGAAAATTTTATTGAGTTTTTCTGAAAGCGTTGCTCCTGTAAATGGCTTTACGATGTAGCCGGACGCTCCCGCCTGCGCTGCTGCAATGATATTTTCCTTCTTGGCCTCGGCCGTGATCATCAGTACCGGCAAGCTCTTCAGCGCCGGGTCGGCGCGGATCGACTGGAGCAGGGTAAGCCCGTCCATATTCGGCATGTTCCAGTCGGTAACGACAAAATCGATACCGCCCGATTTCAATCGGCCAAGGGCAATGGCGCCGTCTTCAGCCTCTTCGACATTGTTGAAGCCGCCTTCCTTGAGCAGGTTGCGGACGATGCGGCGCATAGTGGAAAAATCGTCCACCACGAGAAATTTGAGCGCAGTTTTATCGACCATGAGTGTGATGTTTTGCAGTGAGAAAGTTGAAGGCTATCACTTCTGGCCTGAATGGGGATACCGGGAATTTCCAGATTGTCCCTGGTTCAAGGTAGTTCGTCGTGACGCAGCAGAAAAACGAATTCGTTACCGGCACTCGTTTCCAGCCAGGTAAATGGTGTCTGCGGGAATGCGGCTTCCAGCGCCTCCCGGTTGTGGCCGATCTCGACGACCATCAGGCCGCCGGGATTCAGCTGTTCCTTCGCCTGGCGCAGCAGGATGCGCACCAGATCGAGTCCGTCCTCGCCACCAGCCAGCGCCATTTCCGGTTCGCGCCGATATTCCTCGGGCAGGGTGGCCATCGATTCGGCATTGACGTAGGGGGGGTTGGAGATGATCAGGTCGTAACGCTCACCGGCAACCCCGGCCATGAGGTCGGAATGGATCAGGCGTACCTGATCTTCCATGCCGTAATCGGCAACGTTTCGCCTGGCCACTGCCAGCGCATCCGGCGAAAGATCGACGGCATCCACCCGCGCATTCGGGAATGCAAGCGCGGTCAGGATGGCGAGACAGCCGGAACCGGTGCACACGTCGATAGCGCGGGTCACTGCATAGGGATCGTCCAGCCAGGGTTCCAGTTGTTCGGAGAGCAGTTCGGCGATGAAGGAGCGCGGCACGATGACGCGCTCGTCGACATAGAAACAATGCTCGCCGAGCCAGGCCTCATGCGTCAGGTAGGCGGCTGGCAGGCGTTCCGTAACGCGGCGGTCAATAACCTTGAGTGCGCTGTCGCGCTCGGGCGCGGTCAGGCGGGCGTCGAGGAAAGGTTCGAGGCGATCCAGCGGCAGGTGCAGGCTATGCAGCAGCAGATAGACGGCTTCATCCCAGGCGTTGTCGCTGCCGTGACCGAAGAAGAGGCCGGCTTCGTTGAAGCGGCTGACGGCGTAGCGCAGCAGGTCGCGCAGGGTCTGGAGTTCGGTGTGGGCTTGTTCGGTCATGCCTGGCTCGCTAGCAGTTTCTCGAGAATGCGGCGGTAGATACCGGAGAGCTTGGGGAGGGCATCTACGGCGACGCATTCGTCGATCTTGTGGATGGTGGCGTTAACCGGGCCAAGCTCGATGACCTGCGGACAGATCTGCGCGATGAAGCGGCCGTCGGAGGTGCCGCCAGTCGTGGACAGTTCGGTATCGATGCCGAGCTCGTCGCGGATGGCGCTTCGTGCTGCATCGACGAGGCTGCCCTCAGCCGTCAGGAAAGGGCTGGCACCGAGGGTCCAGATGATGTCGTAATCGACACCATGACGCTTGAGCGTGTCTTCCAGCCGGGCCTTCAATCCTTCGGCCGTGCTGGCCGTCGAAAAACGGAAGTTGAACAGGATGTCGACCGTGCCGGGAATGACGTTGTTGGCGCCGGTGCCGGCATGGATGTTGGAAATCTGCCAGGTGGTCGGCGGGAAGTGTGCGTTGCCTTTGTCCCAGACGGTGGCGGCCAGTTCGGCAATGGCCGGGGCGACGATGTGGATCGGGTTTTTCGCCAGGTGCGGGTAGGCGATGTGGCCCTGGATACCCTTGACCGTCAGCTTGCCCGAGAGCGAGCCACGGCGGCCGTTCTTGACCGTATCACCAAGCGTGTTGACCGCCGTCGGTTCGCCGACGATGCAGCAGTCCATCTGCTCGCCGCGCGCCTTCAATGCTTCGGTAACGGCCACGGTGCCGTCGGTGGCATCACCTTCTTCATCGGAAGTGAGCAGGAAGGCGATTGAGCCGGCATGCTGCGGATGTGCGGCAACAAAGGTTTCGGTGGCAGTGACGAAGGCGGCCAGCGAGCCTTTCATGTCGGCAGCGCCGCGGCCGTAGAGCAGCCCGTTACGGATGCTCGGCACGAACGGGTCGGAAGACCACTGGTCGAGCGGCCCGGTCGGCACTACGTCGGTGTGACCGGCAAAGCAGAGCAGCGGTGCCGCAGTGCCGCGGCGCGCCCACAGGTTGGTGACACCGCCACGGTTGATGTATTCGCAGGTGAAACCGAGGGGCGCGAGGCGCTCGGCAATCAGGGGCATGCAACCGCCGTCCTCGGGGGTTACCGAGCGGCGGGAAATCAGCTGCTCGGTAAGGCCGAGCGTCGGGTCATGAGGCATCTTTGGTTTCGTCTTCTTCGGAATCGGAAAGGCTGAGGGTGAACTCCTTGAAGGACGGTCCGCTTTCACCTTCTGCACCGAAGTTCAGCGGTGATTCCGGCCGCTTGTCTTCCTTCTTTTCGGTACCGAACTCGGAGTTGTTGATCAGCCACGACAGGTTGGTGGGAGAGTCTGCATTGGCCAGCGCCTCGTCAAGCGTGATGACCGTTTCGTTGTACAGGCGGAACAGATCCTGCTCGAAGGTCTGCGACCCCGGAGCCAGCGTCTGTTCCATGGCCTCCTTGATCGCCTGCACCTCGCCGCGCTCGATCAGCTCGGCAACGTGGCGCGTGTTGAGCAGCACCTCGCAGGTCGGGATGCGCTTGCCGTCCGGCTTGCGCACCAGGCGCTGCGAGACGATAGCCTTCAGCGTCACCGACAGGTCAAGGTTGAGTGAGGTACGGTTTTCGAGCGGGAAGAAATTGATGATGCGGTTCAGCGCGTGGTAGCTGTTGTTGGCGTGCAGCGTGCCGAGGCACAGGTGGCCGGTTTGTGCGTAGGCAATGGCGGCCTGCATGGTTTCCTTGTCACGGATTTCACCGATCAGGATGCAGTCTGGCGCCTGGCGCATGGCGTTCTTCAATGCGCTGGCCCAGTCCAGCGTATCCATGCCCAGCTCGCGCTGGTTGACGATCGATTTCTTGTGCTTGAAGAGGAATTCGATCGGGTCCTCAATGGTCAGGATGTGGCCGGAACGGTTGGCATTGCGGTGATCGAGCATCGAGGCGATGGTCGTCGACTTGCCGGAGCCGGTGGAGCCAACGATCAGGATCAGCCCGCGCTTCTCCATGATCAGTTCCGAGAGCACGGGCGGCAGCCCCAGCGACTCCATGGTCGGAATATTGCCGAGGATGTAGCGGATGACGATCGAGATCGAACCGCGCTGACGGAAGATGTTGATGCGGAAATTGCCGATCCCTGGAACGCCGAAGGAGAGGTTCATCTCCATCGTCGCCTCGAACGTTCTGGTCTGGTCTTCGGTCATCAACTCCATGGCGATCTTTTCGATCATCCCCGAGTCCATGATCTGCTGATTCACCGGAACCGTGGCGCCCTGGATCTTGATATGAATCGGCGCACCGGCGGAGATGAAGATGTCCGAGGCCTGCTTTTCGGCCATCAGCTGGAACAGCTTGTCGAGAATCATCTTCAGTTCTCCGCGTTGGGTGGTAGTGGCTTAATCGCCGCGCAGCAGATCGTTGATGCTGGTCTTGGCGCGAGTTTTGGCGTCAACTTTTTTGACGATGACGGCACAGTAGAGGCTGTACGAGCCGTCCTTCGAAGGCAGGTTGCCGGAGACGACCACCGAGCCCGGGGGGACGCGGCCATAAGTGACTTCGCCGGTTTCACGATCGTAGATCTTGGTCGACTGACCGATGTAGACGCCCATCGACAGCACCGAACCTTCGCCGATGATGACGCCTTCGACGACCTCTGAGCGGGCGCCGATGAAGCAGTTGTCTTCGATGATGGTCGGGTTGGCCTGCAGCGGCTCAAGCACGCCGCCGATGCCTACGCCGCCGGAGAGGTGCACGTTCTTGCCGATCTGGGCGCAGGAGCCGACGGCGGCCCAGGTGTCGACCATGGTGCCTTCATCGACGTAGGCGCCGATGTTCACGAAGGAGGGCATCAGGATCACGTTCTTTGCCAGGTAGCAGCCGCGACGTGCGCCAGCCGGCGGTACAACGCGGATTCCAGCGCGTGCGAATTGTTCGGCATCGTAATTCGCAAATTTGGTTGGCACCTTGTCGAAATAGCGCATCGCGCCACCGTCCATCACCTGATTGTCTTCGAGGCGGAAAGAGAGAAGAACGGCTTTTTTCAGCCACTGGTGGGTCACCCAGTCGCCATCGATTTTCTCGGCGACGCGCATCGAACCATCGTCAAGCTTTGCAAGCACGGCGTTGACGGCTTCGCCGACCTTGGCCGGGGCGCTGCCAGGTTGCAGGGAGGCCCGGTTTTCCCAGGCGTCTTCGATAATCTGCTGGAATTGCTGCATGTTGTTCTTCCTAGAGTTTTGAAACAAATTTTTGAATGCGGTCAGCGGCTTCAAGGGTTTCTGCGAGCGAGGCCACCAGAGCGATGCGCACAAACCCTGCGCCGGGGTTTACCCCGTTGGCTTCGCGGGCAAGATAGCTGCCTGGCAGAACGACCACATTATATTCAGCGAGCAGCCGGCGGGCGAACTCTGTATCAGTGATCGGCACGTGCTGGTCTACGCGTGCCCAGAGATAGAAACTCGCATCCGGCATGCCGGTTTTCAGCGCCGACGCGACCAGCGGGGTGACGGCATTGAATTTCTCGACGTACAGGCGGCGGTTTTCGCGCACGTGCGCTTCGTCGTTCCAGGCCGCGACCGAGGCGGTCTGCACTGCCGGGCTCATGGCTGCGCCATGGTAGGTGCGATAGAGCAGGAACTGCTTGAGCAGGGCGGCATCCCCGGCAACGAAGCCAGAGCGCATGCCGGGTACGTTGGAGCGCTTGGAGAGGCTGGAGAACATCACCAGTCGCTCAAAGCCACGGCCAAGCAGCCTGGCTGCCTGCATGCCACCAATGGGTGGATTGGCTTCATCGAAGAAAATTTCCGAATAGCACTCGTCGGAGGCAATGACGAAACCGTATTTGTCGGAAAGCGCGAACAGACGCTTCCAGTCCTCCAGATTCAGTACCTTGCCGGTCGGGTTGCCGGGCGAGCAGACGTACATCAGTTGCACCCGGGCCCAGTCGGCGTCGGACAGCGAATCGAGGTCGAGTGCGAAGTCGTTTTCCGGCAGCGTGTTGATGAAGCGCGGCTCGGCCCCGGCCAGATAGGCGGCACCTTCGTAGATCTGGTAGAACGGGTTGGGGCTGACAACCAACGGCACGTAGCCTTTCGACGGATCAATGACCGTCTGGGCAAAGGCAAACAGCGCCTCGCGCGAGCCATTGACCGGCAGAATTTCGGTGTCCGGGTTGATTCCGGCCAGCCCGTAGCGGCGGTCCATCCACGCCGCAATTGCCTGGCGCAGGGCAGGCAGACCCTGCGTGGTAGGATAGTTTGCCAATCCGCCCAGGCCGGCAGTCAGAGCTTCCTTGATGAAGGCTGGTGTCGCGTGCTGCGGCTCGCCGATCGAAAGCTTGATTTCCCGGAATTGCGGGTTGGGCGTGGTTCCCGAGAAAAGCAGACGCAGCTTCTCGAATGGGTAGGGGTGTAGCTTGGAAAGATTGGGGTTCACGGGGCGAGTTTGCGTTCGGGGTGGTTTGTGGTTTTGTTGAACCGAGGATTATAAGGGGCATCGCCGGGTGGCGGAAGGAAACGACAGCGCAGGCAGTGGCGGCAGCGGCGGCGGCAAAGGCAACGACGGAGCGGTCGCTGCTGTAGCGGTGCGCCAGCAGCACGCGGCTGTGGCTGCGCTGGTCACCGGGGCGCTCGTCTGGGGCGTTATCTGGTATCCCTACCGCATCCTGCGCGATGCTGGTATCGGCTGCATCCCGGCAACCACACTCACTTACGCCGTGGCCCTCGTGCTGGCCGTTATTGTCTGGCGGCCACGCCCGACCCGGCCAGCGCATCCGTGGTTGATGATTTTCCTGGCCCTGGCTGCCGGTGCTTGCAATCTGGGTTACGTGATGGCCACGCTCACCGGCGAGGTGATGCGCGTGCTTCTCCTCTTCTACCTGGCACCTTTGTGGACCGTCCTGCTTTCGCGTCTGCTTCTCGGCGAGCGACTCAATCGCTTTGGATTCTTCGTCATTTTCCTCTCACTGGTGGGGGCTGCTACCATGCTCTGGCGCCCGCAAATCGGCTGGCCGCTACCGCGCGATGCGGCTGACTGGATGGGGCTGGGGGCCGGCTTCAGCTTTGCCCTCTTCAATGTGCTTTCTCGCCGCGCCCGCGCGGTGCCGGTCGAGCAACGCGTCATGGTGTCATTTGCCGGCGTGATCGTCATCGGCCTGCTGCTTGGCGGCATGCAATTGCCAGCGACTGCTGCTGCACCCGCCAGTGCCTGGCTCCTGCTGCTGTTGGTGGGGGGGGTATTGCTGGTGGTCAACCTGGTTGTTCAGTTCGGGCTGGCCAATACGCCGGCTAATCAGGCCATCGTCATCATGCTTTCTGAGGTCGGCTTTGCGGCGGTATCGTCGTGGTTGCTGGCCGGAGAACTGCTCGGCCTGCAGGAATGGCTCGGCGGCGCCATGATCATTGCCGCCAGCCTGTTCACGACAAAGATGAATGCGTAGTTCCTTCAGTCAAGCAGCTCGATCTGGCCGCTGACGCTGGTGGTGATCAATGATTCCCCGGCTTCGATCGGCATCGGTGCCGCTTCCATCGCCGCCATAGGCGCGGCACGCAGCATCGGCGCCGGTGGGCGGTACTGTTGGCCGCCAATTGCCAGATGCTTGATGCGATAAGGCTTTCCAAGTGCATCGGCAACCAGTTTTGCGCGCCCCTTGAAGGCCGCGATGGCCTCCAGCGTAGCCTCGCTCTCCGCCTTCTTGCGTGTTTCCGGCGAGGGGTTCAGCGTCACGCCAGAAACGCCCATATTCGCTTGCAACTTGCCCAGCAGTTCCGACAGTGCCGCCGTGTCAGTGGACTCCAGGGCAATCTCCGAACGCATCCGCCAAGCTTCGATCTTCCCACCCTTCGCATACACCGGGTAGGTATGCGTCGCTGCCGTCTGCACCTTGATCCGCGCATAGGTTTTTGCCGTATCAATAGCCTCGGCAACGAGCGGGTTCACCTTCTTCGCCGCTTCTCCCGGTGAGGTGCTGGTGGCTTCAGCGAAAACAGTGGCTCGCGCCAGATCGTTGGCGGCCGGGCGGCTGGCCTCGGCGCTCAGGTCAATCGTTGTTGTCAGAGATGGCGATGCGGCCTGTGCAGAAAAGGTCAGTGCAGCAAGCAGTACAAAGAATAGTTGGCGATTACGACAGTGCATCCGGGACTCCTTGCGATCCAGGGATCGACGTTTGGTTGGAAGTGTTTTCCGCAGAAAAAAGCGGCGCCCGAGGCTGTGACTCAGACCCGGAAGCGTGCCACCAGTTGCTGCATGTTGTGGGCCGTATCGGTCATTGAGTCGGATGCGCGGGAGGTTTCGTGGGCGATGGCGCTGGCTTCCTCCGACTGGGTGGCGATATCCTCGATTTTCTTTGCCACTTCGGTTGATGCAGCCGATTGTTCGCGCAGCGCTACATCCACGTCGCCGACAATTTCCGAGACACGCTGCGCCATTTCGCGCAGCCTAGCAATGGCTGCACCGGCCTGCTCCGCGTAGGCAGCACTGCTGTCGGCAAGTTCCACTCCCTGGCCGACTCCGGCAACGACCTGGCCGGTCGATTGCTGGATGGCTCTGACCATTTCGGCAATTTCCCCGGTGGAGAGGGCGGTCCGCTCTGACAGCTTGCGTACTTCGTCGGCGACGACGGCAAAACCGCGACCCTGCTCGCCGGCACGGGCGGCTTCGATGGCGGCGTTCAGGGCCAGCAGATTGGTCTGGTCGGCAATGTCCTTGATGACAGCGACGATGTCGGAAATCTTCTCCGACTCATCCTTGAGCTGGGCAATCTGCTCCGCCGCATTGCGCACGACGTTGGCGACTTCACCGATCTGGCCGACCAGCGATTCAATCGCGGTATGGCCTTCGCCGGCCTGTTCGTCGGAGGCAGCAGCAAGCCGGGCGGCCTCGCTGGTGCTGTCGGCAACGACGTTGATCGAAACAGTCAGCTCCTCGACATTGGCAGCTATAGCCGATGCGGCCGTGCTTTGAATGGTCGCCGACTGATCCATTTGCTGCACCGCTTCGTTGAGGTGTCGGGAAGTTTCGAGAATCGAACCTGCGCTGTTGGTTGTTTCGCGCAAAGCCGCGCGCAGTGCCTGCTGCATTTCGCCCATGGCGAGAATGAGTTTTCCAACTTCGTCGTTGCTGCCGGCGGGCATAGATCCAGTCAGGTCGCCTTTGGAAATTTCGCGTGCGGCGCTGACCGCATGGCCGAGGCGCGTCGACATGCGCTGAGAAATCAGGAACGTGGCGACAAAGGCGAGCACGATACCTGCAATCAGTGAAATCGTGCCGCCCTTGACTGCCGCTTCGACATCACTGGTGGCATTGGCCGACGCCTTCGCCGCACCGGCACTGTTGATCTTCTGCAGCGCATCGGTCTGGTCGCGGACATTGTTGGCTTCCTTGACCCAGGCAGTCTTGCGCAGTTGTTGTGCTTCCTCTGGTTTTCCGGCCTTGTTCAGGCTGATCGCCTCGGCAACCGTTGTCCGGTAGGCTGCAACAGCCTTGAGTGCTTCCTGGAAAGTCTTTTTTTCCTCTTCGGTGGTGACCAGAGGCTCGTATTTTTTCAGCACGGCGCTCAGCGACGCGTCGAGCTCCTGCAGGGATTTCTCGATTTTTTCCTTTTCGGCATCGCTACCCGGCAGCATGTATTCGAGGCTGCGTACGCGGTAGCGCAAACGTAATTGACTGATTTCGCCGGCCAGCTGTACCGAGGGCAACCAGTTCTTGGCGATTTCATCGGTACTCTTTCCGACGGAGTTGATCTGGAGGACACAGAAGACAATGGCGGCGATGAGCACGCCGCCACTGGCGAAGAAATTGAGGATGAGCTTGCCACGCAGACTGAGATTGTCGAACCAGTTCATCATTTGTCTCCTCACACGTTGACCGTCAGGTCACGTGATTGATTATTTTGAACAACCGGTAACGCTGAATTGCCATGTCATCATAGGTTGCGAACCTGCTGCGAGTAAAGGTTGAAATGAACTGCGCATGCTTGTAGTCAGCCGCCAAAAAGTGTGTGTAGAATCCATCAACCTTGGACGCAAACAAGGGGACGTCTTTCAGGAGGCGACATGCTTAAAGCGGGCCAGGCAGCACCCAGTTTCATCCTCCCGGATGCCGACATGGAGGAAGTCGACATGGCGCAATATCTGGGCAAGAACAACCTCATCCTTTTTTTCTACCCGAAGGACGATACCCCGCACTGCACGCTTGAAGCCACGGATTTTTCCGATCACGAGGACGAGTTCCAGCGGCATGGGTGCACGATCATGGGGATCAGTCGAGACGATTGTCTCCGCCATGCGGATTTTCGCGATAAACACGGAATTTCAGTACGCCTGCTCTCCGACACCGAGGGCACGGTCTGCAAGCAATATGGTGTCCTGCAGATGAAGGAAGTGGATGGCGTCAGGCGGCAAGGAATCGTCCGCTCCACCTTCATCATCGATAAACACGGCGTGCTCCGCCACGTGCTTTACGGAGTCAACGCCAAAGGCCACGCGATGGATGTGCTGCGCGCGGTAAAGGATCTACATTAAATGACTACTCAGGTTGCCAAGAACACCGTTGTTACCCTCGACTACAACGTCACCGATCCGGATGGCGAGTTGGTTGATGCCGGCAAGGAACCGCTGGTCTATCTGCACGGCGGCTACGACGACATTTTTCCAAAAATCGAAGAAGCGGTGCAGGGCAAGGCCGTCGGCGAGTCGGTGAAGGTCAAGTTGCTGCCTGACGAGGCTTTTGGCGAATACGATGAAGAGCTGATCCAGGTCGAGCCGCGTGATTCCTTACCCAAGGAAATTCAGGTCGGCATGCAGTTCGAAGGTGCTCCGGAAGGCACCGATGACGAAGATTTTGTTATCTACCGCGTTACCGACATTGCAGAAGACAAGGTCGTGCTCGACGGCAACCATCCGCTTGCCGGCATGGCGCTGATCTTTACCTGCACTGTCACTTCGGTTCGCCCGGCCAGTGCCGAGGAAATTACTCACGGCCACGTGCATGGCGACGAGGGTGACGAAGGCCACTGCCACTAACTGCGGAACAGGTTCAGGCAACTGGCACGCCGGTGAAAGCCGGGGTGCCAGTTTTCATTTCACGCTCAACGTAGCAGCTTGCCTTCGCGGTTGAGAATGGTGATGTCCACATAGTGGGCGCCGACATGATTGGTGGCCGAAAAACCGATGTACTGGCCGCCCACGTCGTAGTCGGTCAACTGCTCAATACTGTCACGCAGTTTTTTCCGGCTCGGGTTCGGGCCCGCCTTGCGCAGCCCTTCCGCCAGGATCTTGGCTCCCAGATACCCCTCGATGAACGTGTGATTCAGCGTCACTTCCTTCGGTTTGAATTTCTCGAAGTTCTCCTGGATTTCCCGGATCAGCGGAACCGAGCGGCCATTCGGGTCAGGCACCACCTGGGTGAGCGCCAGGCCCTTGGCTGCATCCTTGCCGATACGGGTGACCACCTGTGGCCCGTCGGTCACCGAGAGGGCCACAAACTGTGCAAGGTTGCCCGCTGCGCGTGACTGCTTGACGAACTCTGCGCTGGCAGCGGTGTTGGAAACCATGATCACCGCTTGTGGCTCGGCGGCGACAATCGCCTTGACCGCAGCCGCAACCTCGGTGGTGTTCTTCTCGTAGCCGCTTTTTGCCACCAGCGTGCCACCTGCTGCCTTGATCGATGCTTCTGCGCTGGCCAGACCATCCAGCCCGAAGGGGTCATTCTGGTAAAAGATGGCGAAGCGCTTGTAGCCGATGGTTTCGTACTGCTGCACGATCTTGTCGATTTCCTCGGCGTAGCTGGCGCGGGTCATGAAAACCCACGGATTGCCGCTCTTGACCACCGTGGAAGCACCCGTCCGCACGGTAACCAGCGGAATACCGGCTTCTTCAAGCACCTTGTCCTTGAGTACGGCTTCGACATTGCCGGTGCCGACCATGCCGAACAGCGCCAGTGGTTGTGACTCGCGGATCAGTTCGCGGGTCTGGCGCACTGTTTCCGGAACCTTGTAGCCATCATCCTTGCTGACGAGTTGCAGCTTGTTGCCGTGAATGCCGCCAGTAGCATTGATGGCGTCGAAGTAGAGCTGAGCGCCAGCACGCAAGTGGGTTCCGGTCGGTGTCAGCGGCCCTGAAAATGGCCCGACCTGACCGATGACGATATCGGCCGCCAGAAGCGGCGTGGCGCAGGCGAGCGCGGTGGCAGTGGCGATGATTCGCGAGAGTATGTGCAGCATGGATGGTCTCCTCCTTATAGGTATCGAGGAGGCAATCTAGGATTCGGCGCCGGCTTCGTCCATCCGGAGTTTCCACTACGGAGTTTCCACAGTAGGCGCCGGCAAAGCCGCTCAGGGGCTGCCTTGCGGCCAGCTGCGGGCTTCAAAACGGAAGAGCGCCGGCGATTCCGTGTCGATGAAAGCCTTGACCCAACCCATGTAGGGGTAGCCAAAGGTTTCAACGCGGGTGAAATTGACCATTTTCTTCCCGGTGAGCGGGTGGCGAAGCGGTTGGTCGACGCGCTGCCAGTGCGTATCGCCATGCACCAGCAAGACCTGGCCTGGGAAGTTCAGCGTCTCCGTGCGCAGGGCCTCGAGCAGGCTGCGGTAGCCACCGTGACCGATGCCGGTGCGGAAGGTCTTGAAGGCCGGGTTGGCCTGCATCACCACGACCACGCCACGGCGATTTTCCTGCCGAGCCAGCGCGAAGCTTTCGCGCAGCCAGGCCAGCACCTGCGGCATGCGTGCTTCCGCCTCCTTGCTGGGGCGGCCGTTCAGCAGATAGTTATTGTTGCCGCCAGGTACGTTCAGGCTGGTAAACAGCACCGGGCCCAGACGCCAGCGCTGGTGCTCGCGATACGCTCCGGTCTGGCGCTGCAGGGGGAGGCGGTGCTGACCCAGCGATTCGTCATCGGCCATGAAAATGCGGCGCAGGGCATCAAGGCGCTCCAGCGGGTCATGGTGGCCGGCGATGACACGGTTGCAGTCACTCCATTCGTTATCGCCCGGCACGTAGATAAAGGGGGCTGCGGAGGCATCAAAGGACTGTTTCCGGTCGGCAAACAGTGCGTCGCTGCAGGCGTCACGACTGTGCTTGAAATCACCGGCATGGACCACGAGGTCGACGTGCTCGGCGTTGATCGCCTGCAGCATCCTGGGAAATTCCTGCCGCTCATAATCGCTGTAGGGGGTGTCGCCAATCAGCGCGATGCGCCAGGTGTCGGCGTGTGCGCTGCCGACGGCGAGCATCAACAGCAGCGACAGCAGGTGTTTCGTCACGCTCAGTGCTGCCTCAAGCCAACCGGGATTTCAGCGCGTAGAGCGCATCAAGCGCTTGTCGTGGCGTCAGCGAATCCGGGTCGATATCAGCCAGCGCCTCAAGCGCCGGATGGCTGGCGATCGGCAGTTCAGGCTCAGGCGCCGGGCTGCTGGTGAACAGGTCGGGCTGCAGGGGATTGACCGAGGCGCGCTGCTCGAATTCGCGCAGCTGCCGCTTGGCCGCCCGCACCACCGAGCCGGGGATGCCGGCCAGCGCGGCGACCTGGATACCGTAGCTCTGGTTGGCCGGGCCTTCTTCCACCGCATGCAGGAAGACGATCTTCTCGCCGTGCTCGACCGCATCCAGATGCACGTTGGCCAGCGCCGGGTATTCGTTGGCCAAGAGCGTCAGTTCGAAGTAGTGCGTGGCGAACAGGGTCAGCGCCCGGTTTTTCT
>JBAYVG010000073.1:0-15326 GCA_041674785.1 Rhodocyclaceae bacterium | reverse complement strand
GTCTGCCTTTGCATCACGCCAGGTTGGCCCGTTGCTCGAACAGCTTCGCGGCTTGCTGCCGGAAACAATCGCACTTTGGGCTGGCGGCGGTGGATGCCCGCGGAACGCACCGAAGAAGGGGGCGCAGATCATCGAATCACTGCCGGGGATTCTCGCCGCACTGGCCAGCTGGAGAGAAAACCGGGGCTGAAGCCGCCTCGCTGAACGGCTGACGGCAAGAAACCGGCTAAAATTCGCACTCCACTTTCTGGAGCGCATCATGAGCGCCTACGCGCCCCCTTCCTTCGAAACCAGGATCTGCCCGCCAGACCAACTCGCTGCGCGGATTGGTACGCTAGCGCGCCCGCTGGTCTTCACCAATGGCTGTTTCGACATCCTCCACCGCGGCCACGTCACTTTGCTGGCGCAGGCGCGAGCACTGGGTGCGGCCATGATTGTGGCGCTGAACAGCGATGATTCGGTGAAGCGCCTCGGCAAGGGTGATGACCGCCCGGTGAACAAGCTGGAAGACCGGCTGGCGGTGATGGCCTCGCTGACCTGTGTAGACATGGTGACCTGGTTCGACGAAGACACGCCGCTGCAGCGCATTCTCGAAATCAAGCCGGATATTCTGGTCAAGGGCGGCGACTGGGCGCCGGATAGAATCGTCGGGGCCAGCGAAGTCAAGGGATGGGGCGGCTCGGTGCACTCGATCCCGTTCATCCACGAGAAGTCGACGACGGCGCTGCTGGACAAGATCCGGCGGCTATAAGGTTCTTTAAGCCGGCTTTAAGAAAAGTGGCGCAGGCTCGTGCGGTGGCGCCACTCCTGCGGTTCTTCTCTCTCCTCTTATTTCTGGTGCTTTCCTCGGCCAGCGCAGAGGAGGCGCCACCCCACCGGCACTACCCCCGGACGATGTGCGCCTGACGCGCAACGGCAATTACAGGACGATCTGGGTACCGAGTTCGACCACCCGGTTCGACGGGATCTTGAAGAAGGCCGTGGCACTGCCGGCATTGCGGAACATGGCAATGAAGAGCTTGGTGCGCCAGATACTCATCTCCGAGCCGAAGCGCGGAATCAAGGTTTCGCGGCCGAGGAAGAATGAGGTATCGAGCATTTCCAGATGCAGGCCAGCATCGGCACACAAGGCCAGCGCAGCCGGGATGTTGGGCTCGTCCTTGAATCCGTACTGGACGATGACGCGATAAAAATCGCCCTTCAGCTTGTGCACTTCGACGCGGTCGATTTCCGGCACGTAGGGGACATCGAACACCTGTACCGAGACCAGCAGCACCCGCTCATGCAACACCTTGTTGTGCATCAGGTTATGCAGCAATGCGTGCGGCACGCCATTCGGGTTGGCATTCATGAATACGGCCGTTCCCTGTACGCGTGTCGGCAGGCCGATCAGCAAGGCATCGATGAAGGCGTCGAGTTGCAGCGCCTCCCCCTGCAGCCGTTCATTCAGCAGTTCGCGCCCGCGCTTCCAGGTCGTCATCAACACAAAGATGGCGCAGCCGGCAACGAGTGGAAACCAGCCGCCATCGGGAATCTTGAGGATATTGGCCGCCAGGAAGGTCAGTTCGACGACCATGAACGCCGAGAACAGCGCGATCGCCCGGTTCCACCCCCAACCCCAGACCTTGGCCACGACCACCGTCGCCAGCAGCGAGGTGATGACCATGTCGCCGGTAACCGCGATGCCATAGGCCGCCGCCAGATTGTTCGAGGATTTGAAGCCAATAACGAGAATGGAAACCGCCGCAAACAATCCCCAGTTGACCGCTGGCAGGTAGATCTGCCCCTGCTCCTTTGCCGACGTATGCTGCACCTCCATGCGCGGCATGAAACCAAGCTGCATGGCTTGGCGCGAGATTGAAAAGGCACCGGAAATCACCGCCTGCGAGGCAATCACTGTCGCCACGGTGGCCAGGCCCACCAACGGAATCAGTGCCCAGTCAGGTGCTGACAGGAAGAAGGGATTGTCCGCCGCTGCCGGGTTGGCAAGAATCAGCGCCCCCTGTCCAAAATAGTTCAGCACCAGTGACGGCAGCACGAAGCCGTACCAGGCCAGCTGGATGGGTTTGCGGCCGAAGTGCCCCATGTCGGCGTAAAGCGCCTCGGCCCCCGTCACGGCCAGCACCACGTTGCCCATGGCCATCAGCGCCAAGGACTTGTTGGCATCGAGAAAACTCAGCCCGTACCAGGGGTTGATCGCCTTGAGAACCGCCGGATTGGCGGCCAGGTTGTAGATCCCGAGTACCGCCAGTGTACCGAACCAGAGGAGCATGACCGGGCCGAAAAAGCTCCCCACGGCACCGGTGCCGCGTTTTTGCACGAAGAACAGCCCGAACAGCACGACCAGCGTCACCGGGATGACGAAGGGATGCAATGCCGGCGCGATAATCTCCAGCCCCTCGACGGCGGAAAGCACCGAAATCGCCGGCGTCACCATGCCATCGCCGTAGAACATCGCCGCACCGAGAACGCCGATGATGGTGATGATCTTCATGCGCCGGGGATTACCCTGGGCATCGTGCAGCGCCAGTGCGATCAGCGCCATGATGCCCCCCTCGCCACGGTTGTCGGCGCGCATGATGATTGCCACGTATTTCAGCGAAACGACGATGACCAGTGCCCAGAAGAAGAGTGAGAGGCTTCCGAGCACGTTTGCCTCGGTCAGCGGAATCGGATGGTTGCCGGCGAAGACTTCCTTCATCGCGTAGAGCGGGCTGGTGCCGATATCGCCATAGACCACCCCGAGTGCGGCCAGAGCGATGCCGGCCAACAATGTTTTCCTCTGGGAGTCAGTTTGAGTCTGAGCCTGCATTGATCGATTGTCCGAAATTTATTGGGGGGCAGCGGCTCGACGCCAATCAGCCATGCAGCGCCGACTTGAGCGACGCCACTTCCTCGTCCGAGGCTTCCAGCAACTGCTGCAAGGTGTCGGTATCGAAAAGGTCTGCCAGCGCTGAGGTATCGACCGCCGTGCCGAACACCGGGTCGCGCCAGGAGCAGACGGTATTGGCCATCTTGTTGGCGATGTAGAGCACGTCGGGCAGCGTGCGGATTTCGCTCAGCACACGCTCCGTTTCATGCTCCTGCACTGCCTTCAGCACGGCCTCCGGCTGCCCGAGTGCGGCCAGCAAGGCGTGGCCGATATTGTCGTGCCACTGTTCCAGCAGGGAGTGCAACTCTGTCTTGTCGGCTGCCAGCTCCGGAAAGTTAGCCGCCCGCGAAAGCAGGTAGAAGACACCGATGTCGTGTACCAAGCCGGCGAACATCGCCTCATCGGGGTTGCTGCGCGAAAATTTTTTGGCCAGCACACGGCACAGCGCCGCAACATGAACGGTGTGCTCCCACAGCCGCTGCGACAAATCGCCGAAGTTCTGCATATTCTTCGACTTCAGCAACTGCTCCATGGCTACGGCAAAGGAAACGGTGCGGACCGCTTCCATGCCGACGCGATTGATCGCCGTTTTCACATCGGCAATGGCACGGCCGCTCGGATTCATTGCCACCGAATTGGACATGCTGATGATCTTGGCGCTCATCAAGGGTTCCGCCCCCACCAGCTGGGCGAGTTGATCGACGTTGAGGTTGGGGTTCTTCAGGGCCGTACGTACCTGGAAGGTGATATCCAGAAAGGTGGGGAAGCTCACCTTGTCACCGGAAAGATCCTTTGCCACGTCCTCCAGAACCTTGAAACTGATCTGCTTGCTCACACTGCCCCCTCGGATGTTGCGCTGCCGCAATTTTGCACCAATTCGCCGCGCGCCGGGCAACTATCCCGCCGCTGGTCACCGCGTCGCCACCACGCTGATACCGCATCCGCAACACCGCGCCGGCGGCAGAATTCAGCGCTGGCATCAGGCTGGTATGATCACTTCATGAATGAAGCTCGCCACTCCGCACGTTTCAGGCATATCCCCGGCACCGCAGCGGCCAGCCCCCCCTTCGGCTGGCTCGCCGCCAGTGGGCGCGCACTCAGGTTCAGCGCGTTGTTGCTGATAATGGCGGCTTCACCAGCCACCTACACGCCAGCGAACCGGCGCCGGCTGGCCACCCAGATCTGCCTCACCTGCAGCCAGACAGCCCCCGCATTCATCCTGTTGTCAGCCCTGCTCAGCGTGGTGCTGGTGCACATCGTCGTCGTCACCGCGCAAAGCTACGGCCTCTCGCAGTTTGCACTTGGCACCGTTGTACGCGTACTCGTTGTCGAGCTGCTGCCACTGTCCGCCGCACTCTTCGTGGCCTTGCGCGCTGGCGCGATGATCAACGCCGAGATCGGCGCCATTGCCGCCGCGCGGGGGACACGGAGCACGCAAGGTGCACCGGAAAATCTGCCGCAGAATCTGGCAGACTCGGAACTTCTTCACCGCGAAGTGCTGCCACGCGTCGCCGGCAGCGGCATCGCCGTCATTCTCCTCGCCACTGTCGGTGGCGGTATCGCCCTTCTCCTCGCCTACCTTGGTGTCTATGGCTTCACTCCCTGGGGAGTTGCCAGCTTCACGCGCACTGTCGGACAAGTCTTCGAGCCTGTCGTTCTCATGGCGCTGGGGCTCAAGACCCTGCTCTTTGCCCTTGCCGTAGCCACCATTCCAGCCAGTGCGGGGCTCGAACGCCCGCGCAACGAACAGGGCGATTCTGTGGCGGTACTGCACGGTACGGTGCGCCTCTTTGCCGTGCTCTTCATTATCGAGATACTCACCCTGACCGCCGAATTCTTCTGAACACCCACACCAATGAACCCACCCGATCCGACAACGCCAAACACGCCACCTGACCCGCAGGTACCGCATGCCGAGCTCAAGGCCAGCCTGCTGCTGCTGACTATCGCCGGGCTGATCGTGGCGTTCGTTGCCTATGTCATGGTTGCCCGTGGCGTCTTCGAGGAAACCCAGGATCTGGTCCTTCTCTCGGACAATTCAGAGGGGGTCATGCCGGGCATGAACCTGACCTTCTCCGGCTTCCCCATCGGCCGCGTCCGTCGCGTCGAACTCGCTGCCGACGGCAGCGTCCGCATCCTCATCGACGTCGTCAGAAAAGATGCGCAATGGCTGCGTGAAACCAGTATTTTCACCATGGAACGCAGCCTCGTCGGCGAGACCAAAATCCGTGCCTATTCGAGTTCGCTGGCCGACCCGCTGCTCCCGGCAGGCGCCGAACGCACGGTGCTGCGCGGCGATGCCGGCGAGCAAATCCCGCAGGTGATGGCGACGATGCGGGCGCTGCTCGAAAACCTGGAACGCATGACGGCTGCAGATTCGCCGCTCAATAGCAGCCTTGGCGCCCTGCAGACGCTGACCGACAAGATGAAGGGCCCGCATGGCGCACTTGCCGGCCTGCTCGGCAGCGAAGACAACGCCAGGAAACTGATTGCCACGCTCGATCGCACCAACACTTTGCTGGCCAAAACCGATGCCCGCGTTTTCAGCCAGGGCGGCCTCATGGACGAATCGCACGGGGCCATCAAGGAACTGCACGGCATGCTGCGTGAGGCCCGTGCAAGCCTGAAGAAGGTCGATGGCGTGCTCGCCGAAGCCCAGGTGATTGCCAGCAACACGCGAACCGCCACCGCCGACCTCGACAGTTTGCGCAGCGAGGTTGAGCGCAGCCTGCGCAAGACGACGCAACTGATCGACGAGATCAACCGCAAGTGGCCATTCGCCCGCGACACGGAGATCAAGCTGCCATGACCAGACTCCGGCTTTTTTCCAGCGGCACCGCGACCCTCGCGCTGCTGCTTGCCGCCTGCGGCGGTGGCCCCGTCCAGCCGGACTGGCAGAACGACGCGCATCAGTCACTGAACAGTTTTTCGGCGGCCTACCTGAGCGGCAATGCCCGCGTGGCCGAAGCCGAGTTCAAGCGAGCGCGTAGCGACCTTGCGCGCACCGGGCGCTTCGATCTCGTAGCCCGCGCCGAGCTGGTGCGCTGCGGCATTGAGGTGGCAAGCCTGGAGTTTAACGACTGCCCGGGTTTTGCCACGCTGGCGCCAGACGCCGGCCCCGCCGAGAACGCCTATGCCGCCTTCCTGCTCGGAAAGACGACGGATGCAGTGCTACTGCCCGAGCAATACCGCCGTGTGACAGATGGCGGCAGCAGCCAGGGCGTGCTGGCATCAATCGATGCCCCGCTCTCGCGCCTCATCGCCGCCGGTGTCTTGCTGCGCACGGGGCGCCTCGACCCGGCCGGTATCGCCCTCGCTGTCGACACGGCCTCGGCGCAGGGCTGGCGCCGCCCGCTGCTGGCCTGGCTGGAACTGCAGGCGCGCCAGGCCGAAGGCGCTGGCGACCGCAATACAGCCGCGCAGGCACGTCGCCGCGCGGAGCTGGTCGGCGGCAGCCGCTAGGCTGGAAAAACACGCATCCGGCCGGATGAAACTGAAAACCTCAGTTGAAACCGCTTTCGACTCAGCGAGCAAAGCGACGCAAAGGACTCCGAGGAAAAACAGACACCCCCTTGAGGGTGAATGGCGGATTCATGATGCCCCGCTGTGTTCTCTGCGTTTTTCCCGTGTTCTCTGTGTCGAATGCGGCTCTCAGGGCGGAATTAAAATCTTTCCTGCCTATCCATCCCGCAAAACAGATGCTCGGCGCAACAGATTACGATAAGCGACTGACAATAAAGAAAAAGCCGACCTGAAATCAGATCGGCTCAATCTTTCGATCGGATACGTTCGCGTTAGAACGGGATGTCGTCTTCCATATCGTCAAAGCTTGGCTTCTTGCCGGCAGCCGCCGGCTTGGCGCCACCGTAGGCCGGGGCGCTGTCGCCACCGCCGCCATAGGAAGGCGACGGCTCACCCTGGCCCTGACGCGAGCCAAGCATCTTCATTTCCTCGGCTTCGATCTCGGTCGTGTAACGCTCCTGACCGTCCTTGTCCTGCCATTTGCGGGTGCGGATACGACCTTCGATATAGACCTGCGAGCCCTTTTTCAGGTACTGTCCGGCCACTTCGGCGAGGCGGCGGAAGAGCACGACGCGGTGCCACTCGGTGGCTTCCTTCTTCTCGCCGCTGGCCTTGTCCTTCCACGAGTCGGTGGTGGCCAGACGCAGGTTGGTCACCGGGTCGCCGCTCGGCAGGTAGCGCGTTTCGGGGTCGGCACCGAGGTTGCCGACGAGGATCACTTTGTTAACCGAAGCCATTTGACTGTCTACCTCCAGAAATTTGTATTAAGCGCGCATCAAGTCGTTTTCAAGCAGCCTGTTTCTTCACCCGTGCCGGCAACGGCGCCATGCTCAGTCCCAAGCCCAGCCAGGCCAGCGTCAGCACGCCGCACACCAGATACACGGCGTCGGCGCCGAAGCGCTGCGCCAGCAGGCCGCCGAGGGCACCGCCCGCAGCCAGCCCCAAAGCCTGGGTCGTATTATATATGCCGAGAGCCAATCCCTTTGCCTGTGCCGGCGCGATGCGCGAAATCATCGACGGCAGCGAGGCCTCGAGGATGTTGAAGCCGACGAAGAAGAGGAACAGGAAGAAAGCCAGCGACCAGACGCCCTCGCCGAACATGGCAAAGCCAACTTGCGTCAGCAGGATGATCAGGATGGCGAGGTTGAAGACCGGTTTGGTCTTGTTCTTTTTCTCGGCAACGATGATCGCCGGGATCATCAGCACGAAGGACAGCAGCAGCGCCGGCAGGTAGACCTTCCAGTGGTCGGCCAGCGCCAAGCCGCCGGCTTTCACCAGCGCCAGCGGAATGACCACGAACATGGCCATCTGCGCCAGATGCAGCGTGAAAATGCCGAAATTCAGGCGTAGCAGCTCCTTGTCGAAAGCCACCTTCGAAAACGGAATCGGCCCCATTTCGTGATGTTCGGGCGGCGGCGGTTCCGGCACCACGTAGAGCACGAGCAGAATGGCCGCCAGCGCCAGCGTGCCGGTCATCGAGAACAGCCCCCCCATGCCGATGGCTTTGTACAGCACCGGTGCAATGACCAGCGACAGTGCGAAAACCAGGCCGATCGAGGAGCCGATCATGGCCATCACCTTGGTCCGGTGCTGCTCACGGGTCAGGTCGGCGGCCAGTGCCGTGACAGCGGCCGAAATGGCCCCGGCACCCTGCAGGATGCGGCCGGCAATGACCCAGTAAATATCCGGGGCCAGCGCGGCGACGAAGCTGCCGATGGCAAAAATGATGAGGCCGATGATGATCACGCGCTTGCGACCAAAACGGTCGGAGGCGGCGCCAAAGGCGATCTGCAGCATCGACTGGGTCAGGCCGTAGGCGCCGAGAGCAATGCCGACCATGGTCAGGTTGTCGCCGCCGGGAATGCCCTGGGCGTGCACGGCAAAGACCGGCAGGATCAGGAATAGCCCGAGCATGCGCAGGGCAAAAATCGCGGCAAGGCTGGCGCCGGCGCGCTTTTCGTCACGCGTCATTGCATCGGCCGAAGGAGAAAACATGGGCTGGATTCGAGATTGGTTCATGCTGGGAAGGGGCGTATATTAGCAGGTTTGCCCCGTTCAACATTCAGGCCCCAGACCCCCCAATGGAAGAAATCCGCATACGCGGCGCGCGCACGCATAATCTCAAAAATATCAGTCTCGACCTGCCGCGCGACAAACTCATCGTAATTACCGGGCTTTCCGGCTCCGGCAAGTCCTCGCTCGCCTTCGATACGCTCTATGCCGAAGGACAGCGGCGCTACGTCGAATCGCTCTCGGCCTACGCCCGCCAGTTCCTGCAATTGATGGAAAAGCCGGACGTGGACCTGATCGAAGGCCTTTCTCCGGCGATTTCGATCGAGCAGAAGGCAACCAGCCACAACCCGCGCTCGACTGTCGGCACCGTCACCGAGATCCACGACTATCTGCGCCTGATGTTCGCCCGCGCCGGCACACCTTTCTGCCCGGAGCACCAACAGCCGCTGGAAGCGCAGACCGTGTCGCAGATGGTGGACCATGTGCTGGCGCTGCCCGAGGACACCAAGCTGATGATCCTTGCCCCGGTGGTAGCCAACCGCAAGGGCGAGCAGATGGATCTGTTTGCCGAATTGCGTGCGCAGGGCTTTGCCCGGGTTCGCGTCGATGGCAAGGTCTATGAGATCGACGCTGTACCGAAGCTGGCCAAGGCCCAGAAACACACGGTGGACGTTGTCGTCGACCGCCTCAAGGTGCGCGAGGACATGCGCCAGCGGGTCGCCGAGTCCTTCGAGACTGCCTTGCGCCATGCCGAAGGCCGGGCCATCGCGCTGGAAATGGATTCGGATACCGAGCACCTTTTCTCGGCCAAATTCGCCTGCCCGATCTGCTCCTACTCGTTGCAGGAGCTGGAGCCGCGCCTGTTCTCCTTCAACAATCCGATGGGGGCCTGCCCGAAGTGCGACGGGCTGGGCGTCATTCAGTTCTTCGACCCGAAGCGCGTCGTTGCCCATCCGGACATTTCGCTGTCGGCCGGCGCCATCCGCGGCTGGGACCGGCGCAACCAGTTCTATTTCCAGTTGCTGACTTCGCTGGCCAGCCATTTCAAGTTCAGCATCGACACGCCGTGGAACGAGCTGCCGGAAGAGATCCAGCAACTGGTGCTGTTCGGCTCGGGCAAGCAGCAGATTCCTTTCAGCTACCTCAACGAGCGAGGCCGCGCGACGATCCGCGAACACACCTTCGAAGGCATCATCCCCAACCTCGAACGGCGCTACAAGGAAACCGATTCGGTCGCCGTGCGCGAGGAGCTTTCCAAGTACATCAGCGATTCGGTCTGCCCAGCCTGCGAAGGCACCCGGCTGCGCCTGGAAGCGCGCAACGTGCGCATCGGCGGCGCGACGCTGCATCAGATCAGCCACATGCCGCTCGGCGAAGCACGCGATTTTTTCCTGAAGCTGACGATGACCGGCCACAAGGCGCAGGTGGCCGAGAAGATTCTCAAGGAAATCACCAGCCGCCTGCAGTTCCTGATCAACGTCGGCCTCGACTACCTGTCGCTCGACCGCTCGGCGGAGACGCTCTCCGGCGGCGAGGCGCAGCGCATCCGGCTGGCCTCACAGATTGGCTCCGGCCTGACCGGCGTCATGTATGTGCTTGACGAACCGTCGATCGGCCTGCACCAGCGCGACAACGACCGCCTGCTGCAGACGCTGAAGCAGTTGCGCGACATCGGCAACACGGTGATCGTCGTCGAGCATGACGAGGACGCCATCCGCAGCGCCGACTATGTGGTTGATATCGGCCCCGGTGCCGGCGTCCATGGCGGCGAAATCGTCGCTGAAGGTACGCCCAGCCAGGTGGAAAACCATCCGGATTCGATGACCGGCGCCTACCTTTCCGGCAAGCGCAAGATCGCCGTGCCCGAGAACCGGCGCAAGCCCGACCGCAAGAAGCTGCTGCACGTGCTCGGCGCCACCGGCAACAACCTCAAGGAAGTCTCACTGGAACTGCCGGTCGGCCTGTTCACCTGCATCACCGGCGTTTCCGGCTCGGGCAAGTCGACACTGATCAACGACACGCTCTACGCTGCAGCGGCCAAGCACCTCTATGGCTCATCGACGGAACCGGCAGTGCACGGCGAAATCATCGGGCTGGACAACTTCGACAAGGTCATCAACGTCGACCAGAGCCCGATCGGCCGCACCCCGCGCTCCAACCCGGCCACCTACACCGGCCTGCTGACACCGATCCGCGAGCTGTTCGCCGGCGTCCCCGAGTCGCGCACGCGCGGCTACGGCCCGGGGCGTTTCTCGTTCAACGTCAAGGGTGGGCGCTGCGAAGCCTGCCAGGGCGACGGCGTGATCAAGGTCGAGATGCACTTCCTGCCCGACATCTACGTGCCCTGCGACGTCTGCCACGGCAAGCGCTACAACCGCGAGACGCTGGAGGTGCAGTACAAGGGCAAGAACATCTACGACATCCTGCAGATGACGGTCGAGCAGGCACGCGAATTTTTCGACGCGGTACCGGTCGTCGCCCGCAAGCTGCAGACGCTGGTCGATGTCGGCCTCAGCTACATCACCCTCGGCCAGAGCGCGACAACGCTGTCCGGCGGCGAGGCGCAGCGCGTCAAGCTGGCGCTCGAACTGTCGAAACGCGACACCGGCCGCACGCTCTACATCCTCGACGAGCCGACCACCGGCCTGCATTTCCAGGACATCGAACTGCTGCTTTCGGTGCTGCATCGTCTCGCCGACCACGGCAACACGGTGGTGGTGATCGAGCACAACCTCGACGTGATCAAGACCGCCGACTGGCTGGTCGACCTCGGCCCCGAGGGCGGCGGTGGTGGCGGCCGCATCATTGCCACAGGCACACCGGAGACAGTCGCCAAGGTAGCTGAGAGCCACACCGGGCATTTCCTCAAGCCGCTGCTGAAAAAGCAGAAAGCAAAAGCATGAGCGCCATCGAACAGTTCAAGGGCAAGCAGGGTTTGACCCGCCTGATCAACGCCTTCGGCTATTCACGCGACGGCTTCGCCGCTGCGTGGAAGCATGAGGCCGCCTTCCGCGAGGAAGTAATGCTGGCGATGATCACCGTGCCACTCGGGCTTTGGCTGGGTCACGGCGGGATCGAGAAGGCACTGCTGGTCGGATCGATCCTGCTGGTCCTCATCGTCGAATTGCTGAACTCTGCCGTTGAGGCGGTGGTCGACCGGGTGTCGGGCGAGCACCACGAACTATCAAAGCGCGCCAAAGACATCGGCAGCGCGGCCGTGCTGCTGACGTTGACGCTGGCGGCTGCCGTCTGGGGATTGATCCTCGTTCCGCACTACCTGTAACCCTGCTTTTCCGTAGAGACTCCGTATGCGCACTGAAACGCCGCAGACCATCCATCGTGCCGACTACCAACCGCTCTCGTGGACAGTGGCCGACGTTGACCTCCACTTCGCCCTTGACCCGGCGAGCACGCTGGTTACCAGCAGGCTGACGCTGAAGCGCAACCCGCTGGCGCCGCAAGGCCCGCTGGTGCTGCTCGGCGACGAACTCGAACTGGTGTCGCTGCAGATCGACGGCAAGGCGCCTGTCGCGCCGCGCATCTCCGACACCCGCATCGAAATTGACATCGAAAGCGACGAAGCGACGGCCGAGATCATCACCCGCATCGTGCCGGAAAAGAACAGCACGCTGTCCGGCCTCTACACCTCGCGCGGCGGCTTCTTTACGCAGTGCGAGGCCGAGGGCTTCCGCCGCATCACCTGGTTCCCGGACCGCCCCGACATCATGGCGCGCTTCACCGTCACGCTCGAAGCCGACAAGGCGAAGACCCCGGTGCTGCTCTCGAACGGCAATCTGGTCGATCAGGGCGAGCTGCCCGACGGCCGTCACTTCGCCCGCTGGGAAGACCCTTTCCTCAAACCCTGCTACCTGTTTGCGCTGGTCGCCGGCGATCTCGCGGTCAACGAACGGTGCATCAACACAATGTCCGGCCGCGAGGTGCTGCTGCAGATCTGGACCGAGGCCGCCAGCCTCGACCGTACCGAACACGCGATGGAATCGCTGATCCGCGCCATTCGCTGGGACGAACAGCGCTTCGGGCTGGAGCTCGACCTCGACCGCTTCATGATCGTCGCCGTCTCCGATTTCAACATGGGGGCGATGGAGAACAAGGGGCTCAACATCTTCAACTCGAAGCTGCTGCTGGCCACGCCGGACACCGCTACCGACGTCGACTACGAGAACATCGAGGCCGTCGTCGCTCACGAGTATTTCCACAACTGGACCGGCAACCGCGTCACCTGCCGCGACTGGTTTCAGCTGACGTTGAAGGAAGGCCTGACCGTCTTCCGCGACCAGGAATTCACCGCCGACATGCTCGCCACCGAAGGGGGCGATTCCGCGCGCGCCGTGAAGCGCATCGAGGACGTTCGCGTGCTGCGAGCCGCCCAGTTCCCGGAAGATTCGGGGCCGATGGCGCACCCGATCCGCCCCGACAGCTACCAGGAGATCAACAACTTCTACACGGCGACCGTGTACGAAAAGGGTGCCGAGGTGATCCGCATGATCGCCACGCTGCTCGGTCGTGACGGCTTCCGCAAAGGTATGGACCTCTACTTTCAGCGCCACGACGGACAGGCGGTGACCTGCGACGATTTCGTCGCCGCCATGGCCGATGCCAATAGCCGCGACCTGACGCAGTTCCTGCGCTGGTATTCGCGCCCCGGCACGCCACTACTGAACGCCGTCGGCAAATACGATGCAGCGGCACAGACCTACACGCTGACGCTGACCCAGCAATCCCAGGGCAACGAACCGCTGCTGATCCCGGTCGCCGTCGGCCTGATCGGCAGCAACGGCCGCGACCTTCCGGACACCACACGCCTGCTCGAACTCGGCACCCCCGAGAAGACCTGGACCTTTACCGGCATCACCGAGCGCCCCGTGCTGTCGCTGCTGCGTGGCTTCTCGGCGCCGGTGCTCGTCAATTTCGAGGAAGACGACGCGACGCTCGCCTTCCGCATGGCGCACGACGCCGACCCGTTCAACCGCTGGGATGCGGCACAGCGTTTCATGGAACGTACCGTCCTCACGCTGGCGTCCGACGCAGCTGCGGGGCGTCCGCTGACAAGCCCCGAGTCCTTCATCACCGCCTTCGGCAAGCTGCTCGCCGACCCGTCGCTCGACCCGGCGTTCCACGCACAGGCACTGGCGCTTCCGGGCGAAGCCTACCTGCTCGAACGGATGCACCCAGCTGACCCGGCCGGCCTGCGCGCTGCACTGATGCACTTGATGCACGACCTCGGGCTGCGCTTCCTCAATACCTGGCGAGACACGCACGCAGCCTGCTGCATCAAGGGCGAGTACCGCTACCAC
Organism: Rhodocyclaceae bacterium; assembly: GCA_041674785.1. GTDB lineage: Bacteria > Pseudomonadota > Gammaproteobacteria > Burkholderiales > Rhodocyclaceae > Proximibacter. The sequence goes on along the minus strand of JBAYVG010000073.1, from coordinate 1,604 downwards.
CCCGCCGACATCGGCAAGCGCGCACTGGCCAACCTGTGCCTGCGCTACCTGTGCGCCGCTGGCAGCAACACCGGCCGGCAAGTCGCCATGGCCCAGTTCGAAGCCGCCAACAACATAACTGAATGTCTCGGCGCCCTCAGCGCGCTGGCGCAAAGCCCGGCCCCGGAACGCGAAATCGCTATCACGGCCTTCCACGGCCGTTACGCCGACGATGCACTGGTTCTCGACAAATGGTTCGCGCTGCAGGCCGGTGCCTGGCACTGGGAAGCCGGCGCCGAACCAACCCTGGCCCGCGTGCGCCGGCTGATGGCTCACCCGGCTTTCACCGCCAGCAACCCGAACAAGGTCTACGCCCTGCTCGGTACCTTTTTCCGCGCCAATCCAGGCGAGTTCCACACGCCGGAAGGCCATGCTTTCTGGGCCGAACAGATCATCGCGCTGAATGCCATCAACCCGCAGGTGGCCGCCCGCATGGCACGGGCGCTGGAGCACTGGAAGGGGTTCACACCAGCGCTGCAGGCCTCGATGCGGGCAGCGCTGGAATCGGTACAGGCCAGCGAAGGCTTGTCGCCGGATGTCGCCGAGATCGTCGGCAAGGCGCTGGGCCAAGCACGGGCGTAGCGCCAGATCGGCGCGGCGCGCCGTCAGAAATCGTGCAAATTGCGCCAAACGCCTGTTTGGCTACAGCCCTTGCTACGAGAGGGCTGACCTAAAAACATTGCAAATTGCGCCAATACATCCGGGGCGACTGGCCGCGCCCCGGATCGTCTTACAGCCCTCTCGCCCACGCCGGGCGCAGCGGGGCCGCCTCGGGATGATCGATGGCCTCGGCCAGCTGGGCCAGCAGCCGCGGCTTGTCGGCCCCCAGCGTTCCCTTGAGCGCCAGCCAGTTCGAGGCATGGTCGCTGCGAAAGACGGTGCGGCGCAGTTCCAGCCCACCGATGAAGCGTGCCAGCTCGACGAACAGGCCATGCTGATCGAGCGGTTCCCAACCGGGAAAGCCAGCACGAAAGCGCTCCTCACCCAGCGGAAAACTGACCACCAGCGTCGACACGTACTCCGGCTGCGTAGCATTCATCAGGCGCGCCGAGTTGTCCGCATGCTGGGCGGACAACCCCTGCCCACCGAGGCCGTTGAGGATCATCACCGAACGTGTGATGCCGGCTTCGCCCAGCTTTTCCAGTGCCTCGCGCGTGCTGTCGAAACACTCGCCCTTGTTGACCGCCGCCAGCACCGCGTCATCCCCCGACTCGGCGCCGACATAGACCATCGACAATCCGGCCTCGGCCAGCGCCTTCACTTCCTCCTGCGATTTCTTCTTCAGGTTGCGCGGCAGGCAGTAGCTGGAGATGCGATGCACGCCCGGCAGGTGGGTGCGGATGGCTTCGAGGATGGTCAGCAGGCGGCGGGTCGGCAGCACCGTCGCATCGCCGTCGGCGAGGAATATCCGGCGCACCTCCTTGCCGAAGCGTTCGCCGCAACGCCGGATCGTCTCCATCACCTCATCTTCGCTGCGCGCATGAAAAGCCTTTTGCGGCGCGGTATACATCTCGCAGAAAGTGCAGTGATTCCACGAACAGCCGTCGGTCACCGGCAAGATCAGC
>JBAYVG010000072.1:0-15546 GCA_041674785.1 Rhodocyclaceae bacterium | reverse complement strand
TCATCGTCTCGAAGACCGATCTCAAGGGGCGCATTACCTACGGCAACGAGATCTTCATCGAATTTTCCGGCTACACGGAAGCCGAGCTGCTCGGTGCGCAGCACAACATCATCCGCCACCCGGACATGCCGCGCGGGGTCTTCAAATTCCTCTGGGACAACATCGCCGCCGGCAGCGAGGTATTTGCCTACGTCAAGAACATGGCCAAGGACGGCAGCTTCTACTGGGTCTTTGCCAACGTGACGCCGGACTACGATGCTGCCGGCAACATCATCGGCTATTTTTCCGTCCGGCGCGCACCACGGCGCTCGGCGATACAAGTGCTGGAGCCGCTCTACCGACAGATGCTGGCGGCTGAGCAGCAGGCTGGCCCGAAGGATGCCTGCGACGCTTCGCTGGCGCTGCTGATCAGCGTCCTTAACGAGAAAGGAATGCGCTATGACGAACTCGTCCTCGCCCTCTAAAGGCCTGGCGGCCGTAGCCTGCGCCCTCTTCGCGGTTGGTGTGCTGTGGGTTTTCTATCTCCACGGCGTCGATTTTCTGTTGCTCGGCCTGCTGCTGGCCGCCGTGCTGATCGTGCTGCTGGCACGCGGACGTCAGGTGGCGGCTGACCCGCGCCTGGCACGCCTGCAGACGCTGGTATCCGAAGTGGCTGCCGGCAAGGTGGACGGGCGCATCGTGAACATCGGTGCCAAGGATGAGCTTGGTCAGCTTTGCTGGCACATCAACAACATGCTCGATCAGCTCGAAACCTGCTTCCGCGAGCAGCAGAGCGTCTTGCGCATGGCCAGTGCCGGGCAATATTTCCGCAAGGCGCAGCCGGTCGGGCTGCACGGTGTTTTTCGCGAAGCGCTCGACGGCAGTAATCAGTCGCTCGGCGTTATGGAAGCCAATGCCTGCAGCGAACGCGAGCGCCAACGCGTAACGCAGGAGGCGCAGCAGGAAGTCGCCTGCCTGATCAGTGCCACCGCACGCGGTGACTTCAGCCTGCGCCTGCTGGAAGACGACAAGGAGGGCTTCTTTCTTTCTCTCGCCCGCGACCTCAACACCTTGTCCGCCACTACCGAACATGCCCTGCAGGACGTTGCCGCAGTGCTGCGGGCCGTTGCCAACGGCGATCTGACGCACCATGTCGATGCCGAGTACCACGGGTTATTTGGCCAGTTGCAGGGCGATACCAATGCCACCGTCGGCCAGTTGCGCGATGTTGTCGGTCGCATCAAGCAAGCGGCGGATGCAATCAACACGGCAGCGCAGGAAATCGCCGCCGGCAACACCGACCTTTCCTCGCGTACCGAAGAGCAGGCTTCCAGCCTCGAAGAAACCTCATCGAGCATGGAACAGTTGAACGACACCGTTCGCCAGAATGCGCAGAACGCCCGTCAGGCGAGCGAGCTGGCGAAATCATCGAACGTCCTCGCCGTGCGCTCGGGAACGCTCGTCCAGTCGGTCGTGGCGACGATGGAAGAGATCGAGGCCAGCTCGCGCAGGATCAGCGACATCATTGGCGTCATCGACTCGATCGCCTTCCAGACCAATCTGCTTGCGCTCAATGCCGCTGTCGAAGCGGCGCGAGCCGGAGAGCAGGGGCGCGGCTTCGCGGTCGTGGCCTCCGAGGTGCGTGCGCTTGCACAGCGCAGCGCTGATGCGGCACAGGAGATCAAGGGGCTGATCAAAGGCTCGGTAGCAACTGTTCAGGGCGGCACCCGACTGGTTCATGAAGCAGGGGCCACTGTTGCCGATGTGGTCAGCAGCTTCCAGCAGGTTGCCGAGCTGGTCGAGCAAATCAGCGAAGCCAGTCGTGAGCAGGCAAGCGGTATTGCCCAGGTAACCCTGGCGGTATCGCAGATGGACGAAGTGACGCAGCAGAATGCAGCGCTGGTCGAGGAGGCCGCTGCTGCCGCAGAGAGTCTGGAAGAGCAGGCGCAGGGGCTGGTCAGGGCGGTCGGCATGTTCCGGCTTGACGCCGGGTCCGCTACCCGTAGTGCGCTGTGTTAGACACCTGACAGTCAGTCAACGGGAAAAAGTAAATCACCAAGGCAGCAAGTTAACGTTTGGTTCTCTTGGTGAAACTTTCTTTTCGGATACTTGCGAAGCGGACCATTAGCGCCGACCGGCAGCGACAACCGCTTCGTGAATGCGGCCAAGCGGCAGAATCTGCTTGATGCCGCCGAGCTCTATCGCCACTTTTGGCATGCCGAAAACCACACAGCTTTTCTCGTCCTGGGCAACGGTGTGGGCGCCGGCCTCTTCCATTTCCTTCATGCCACGGGCACCGTCGTCGCCCATGCCGGTCATGATGATGCCGGTTGCTGCCGGGCCAGCGCACGCTGCAACCGAGCGAAAGAGGACGTCAACCGAGGGGCGGTGGCGGTTGACGGGGGGGCCGTCAACGACATCGACATAGTAGTGGCTGGGGCCTCGGCGAACCACCATGTGCTTGCCCCCGGGGGCGATCAGTGCCAGCCCCGGTTCAACGCGATCGCCATGCTGTGCTTCACGTACCGCTATTGTGCAATGGGCGTTGAGCCGTTCAGCAAAGGTGGCAGTGAACTGTGGGGGCATGTGCTGCACGACGACAATGCCTGGCACTTCCTTCGGCAACATGCGCAGCACGGTATCGAGCGCCTGGGTGCCTCCGGTGGAGGTGCCAATGGCGACGATCTTTTCACTCGGCCAGGCGCCGGGCTTGCTCTTGCCGGCCGGAAGGATGACATCGGCCGTGTGTTTCGGGGTGGGTAACATGAAAGTTGCGCTACGAAAAATGGAGGCCGCCGTAATCTCTGATTCCGCTGATTGCGCAGCGCTCGCTGCGCCAGCAATTCAACGATTGCGGCGGCCTATGATAGCGCAAGGTCGGCCGACTATTTCGGTCGCTTGTCGATGACCCGCTTGGCCTTGCCGATCGAGCGCTCGATACCGCCGACCTCGACCACGCGTACCTTCGCCGAAATGCCGATGTAGGACTTGATGTGGTGCTGCAGGTCGCTGGCGGCGAATTCCTTTTCCACCGCCGTGGCGTACTGGAACTCCGGCTTCATCTCGACGTTGACGGTGATCGCATCGAGATGCCCGTCGCGCGAGACCTCGATCACGTAGTGCGGCGACAGCCGTTCGCGCTTGAGGATCAGTTCCTCGATCTGCGACGGGAAGACGTTCACACCGCGGATGATCAGCATGTCGTCCGAGCGGCCGGTGATCTTGCCCATGCGCCGCATCGAGCGCGAGGTCGGTGGCAGCAGGCGGGTCAGGTCGCGCGTGCGGTAGCGGATGACCGGCAGCGCTTCCTTCGACAGTGAGGTGAACACCAGCTCGCCATGCTCGCCGTCGGGCAGCACTTCGCCGGTCGCCGGGTCGATGATCTCCGGATAGAAATGGTCTTCCCAGACGACCGGACCATCCTTGGTCTCGATGCACTCGTTGGCGACGCCTGGCCCGATGACTTCGGACAGGCCGTAGATGTCCACCGCGTCGATGCCGAAGGTGGCCTCGATCTCCTTGCGCATCTGGTCGGTCCACGGCTCGGCGCCGAAGATGCCGATCTTCAGGCTGGTTTCGCGCGGGTCGATGCCCTGGCGCTTGAACTCGTCGGCGATGTTCAGGATGTAGGAGGGCGTGACCATGATGATGTCCGGCTTGAAATCCATGATCAGCTGCACTTGCTTCTCGGTCTGCCCGCCGGACATCGGGATCACCGTGGCGCCCAGCTTCTCGGCACCGTAATGGGCGCCGAGGCCGCCGGTGAACAGGCCGTAGCCGTAGGCCACATGCACAATGTCGCCCTTCTTGCCGCCGGAAGCGCGGATCGAGCGCGCCATCAGCGTCGCCCACATGTCGATGTCGTTCTGCGTGTAGCCGACCACGGTCGGCTTGCCGGTGGTGCCGGAGGAAGCATGGACGCGCACCACCTCTTCGCGCGGCACGGCGAACATGCCGAAGGGGTAGTTTTCGCGCAGGTCCTGCTTGGTGGTGAACGGGAATTTTGCGAGGTCGGCCAGCGTCTTCAGGTCATCCGGGTGCACGCCGGCGGCGTCGAATTTGGCACGGTAGTGCGGCACGTTGTCGTAGGCGTGCTTCAGCGACCATTTCAGGCGCTCGGTCTGCAGCGCCACGATCTCGTCGCGGCTGGCTTTTTCGATGGGTTCTAGCGTGTTGCGATCGGTCATTGGACATCCTCCCAGAGCCGGCCAGTCTGGCTTTTCAGCCCCTTTTCTGCCTTGATCTGGATCAGGAGGTGTCGGTGGCCAGGTGTGAAGCCGCCGTCATGTCACCTTCACTACGGCCGTGCGATGCCGGCGGGTGGTGCCCAAGCCCGTATCGCCGCAATACGTTCGACCGTCTCCGGATGCGAACTAAGCAACGCTGATCCGCTCCCGCCTTCGCTTTTCTCCAGCCGCTCCAGTGCCTCGATCAGCGGCTGGCTGCCAGCGCAGCAACGCAGGAGTTGCCGGGCAGCGAAGCGGTCGGCCTCGCGCTCGGCATCGCGCGAGTAGCCCGACTGCAGCAACTGCCCGCTGATCGCCACCGCAGCCGATGAGATATCGCCAAACCAGGTGGCCAGTACCAGCGAGACTACGGCCCCCTGGATCATCTGCTGCATCGAGTGGTGGTGCGCCAGATGGCCGATCTCGTGGGCGACGACGGCATTGATTCTGTCCTCGCTCTCCAGCAGCGTTACCAGCTTGTCGAGAATGATGAGATCACCACCGGGGAGGGCGAGGGCGTTCGGCCCCAGCTTTGTCGAACTGCGGAAATGAATGCGCCAGACCGGCATTCCCGGCTCTCGTAGCGTGGTTTCGGCCAGCCGGAGAATGGCCTGCTGGCGCGCTGGTGGCAGTCGGCTGGGCTGCAGAATCTGTGTGTCGAGCCGGGCCAGCACAGCGGCCGAGAGCCGGGCTGAAGCGGCTTGTGGTATCTGCGGCGCCAGTGCCTTGGCCACGGCCGGCAGGCCCCAGAAATAGCCGGAAACAGCGCCGGTGACAATGATGCAGAAAGCCGCCAGTGCCCACTGCCAACGCTTCTGCAGGCGCACGACGAGGGTCTCGCCGATTTTTGCATCGGCCAGAAGCTGCTTCATTCCTTCGTGATCGTCTACCTCGCAGCGGGCGCCATCCGGTAGCGTGATGCAGCGTGGCGCATTGCCCAGCGGTTCATCGACAACGATGTCGCCGAGCGGAATGTTGCGGTTAAAGGACTCGCCTTCGACCTGCAACGCACCGTCGCGCACGTAGAGCCGCACCGGGTTTCGTTGCGCGCTGCGGCCATCGTAGTAATGCGCTGTCAGCATCTACAGCGCGATATCGAAATCAAAGGCATCGATTGCTTCGTCGCCCAGTGCAGCGGGAACGGCCTGTTGTGCGGCCACAGCGCTGGCCAGCGCTTCCGGATTGATGACCGAAAGATTGCGCGCCCGGTATTGCGCCAGCCGCACCTGCGCGAATGGCCAGTAGAAACCCAGGGTCAGCAGCACCAGCAGCCAGTTGGCGACGACCAGATTGAGATAACTGCGCACGGTCTGCGTGCTGGCAAAGCGGGTTTCGCCGAGCCGGGTGTGGTTCCACAGCAGGTTGGTGCCGACAACGCGAATGTACGGGATCAGCAGGAGGCTGAGCAGCAACACGACCAGCAGGATGCTGAGGGGAATCAGTACGATCAGCAGGATACCGCCGGCTGGCCCCAGTGCCGAAGCTGCACCGACCAGCACCAGCACTGCGACGGGCAACAACAGCCACAATACCAGCGGGACTTTCAGGCCGCGATAGAACGCAGCAACGCCGGCCTCGAAAGTGCAGGGGCTATCGCCAAACCGCAGCCGGTTGGCGAGGAACGCCTTCTGCTTTTGCAGGAAGGCCGGAAGATAAAGGCCGAAGGTGATCGTTGTCAGGCCGCCGTGCACCAGGTAAAGCACCAGCGCCTCTCGATAGGTGCCGACGAACGCGAAGCGGATGCCTCGGTAGCTCGTGTTGCGGGCGCGAAACTGCATCGAACGCACCAGCAGCCAGGGGAAGGCAAACATGGCGGCAACAGAGGCGATGAGATGCACGGTCGGATCGATGTTTTCGGCAAGGCTCATCAAACCCAGCAGCACCACCAGCAGGATGCGCCCGACCAGAATGGCGCGCGGGTCGCCGTGATAATCGAAGGCAGCAGCATCGACAATGAAATTGCGGTGGAAATACTTCTCGCGGCGAACCTTGGCCCAGGCCGAATAGATGCCGAGCGTGACCACGCTCAAGGCCACGTTGACCAGCCAGATCCGCAGATACTCGCGGCCCTCGCCGCGGAACTCAACGCTGGCAGCACTTGTATCAAACTCGCTGGCCGGGTCGTTCGCGCCCTTTGCCGGCGCAATCGGCGCGCCTGTCGCCATGCTCGGGGCCGCAGCGCTTGCGGCAGTCGTTGCCGTCGCTTCCGTTGCAGCCCCCAGGGGCGTTGCAGGCCGGCGGGCCTCGTCATAAGCCGCCCGCGCACTGGCAACGGAAAGTGTCCGGTAGGCGGCCCGTATCGTATCGAGATGCTCGGCAGGCAAGGGGTCGCCAGCCGACAGGCGGCGCTTGAATCGCGACATCGCCCGGCCATAAGCGCTGGCAATTTCCTCGGCCGTGGCCTCCGGGCGCAGTCCAAGGGCGGTGTAATGACAGGTGATGGGCGTTGCACTCAAGCGATGTCTCCCTGAATTGTCCGCTCACCTTGGCGGCGAGCGATTATTGTTGGGGGGAGAGGTTATCCATATTGGGTATGTGGTGCAAGGCCCGTGCGACTACAAGCGTAGTCATCCGGTTCGGTGCCATGCAGCCCTCTGCCGCACGCGCCGTGCGATACTGCAGCCCTCGTTTCGCTGCACCAAGCCACCCTACCTCAACATCAACAAAGCAATGATCCGTCAGCAAGCCCGGAATATCGTCGGTCACGCCCTGCCTATCCTGATCGCCCAACTGGCGTCGATGGGCATGATGGTGATCGACACCGTGCTGCTCGGACACCACGGCACGGTCGATCTGGCGGCGGTGGCGGTTGGGGGCGGCATCTACATTGCGGTTGTTTTCGCGCTGGTCGGCATCCTGCAGGCGGTGGCGCCGACGGTGGCACATCACGTTGGCGCCAAACGTGAAGAGGAAGTGGCCGGCGCACTACAGCAGACGGTCTGGCTGGCGCTGGTGATCTCGCTGCCGGGCATGCTGGTGTTGTGGTTCCCTGATCCCATCCTGGCGCTGTCTACGATCGAGCCGGCGGTTGAGGAAAAGCTGCGCCTGTATCTGCGCATCCTCGCCTGCGGCATGCCGGCAGCGCTGCTTTACCGGACTTTCTATTCCTTTGCCAACGCCCTGCGCCGGCCCCGGCCGATGATGCTCATCAGCCTGTGCAACACGCTGCTGCATGGGGTGCTGGCGTGGTCGCTGGTCAGCGGCCAGTTTGGTGAACCGATGGGTGCCATTGGCTGCGGCGTCTCGAACATGCTGGTGAACTGGGTTGGTTGCCTTGCCGCTGCCACCTGGCTGCGCTTTTCGCCGGCGCTGGCGAAATACCAGCCATTCACCCACTGGCAACGCCCGCGCTGGCAGCCCATCCGCGAATTGCTGCGCCTGGGGTTGCCGATGGGCTTTTCGAATTTTGTCGAGATCACTTCCTTCACGCTCATCGCACTTTTCGTCGCCCAGCTCGGGGCGACCACGGTGGCCGGCCACCGCATCGTCGCCAACCTGGCGGCGCTCTGCTACATGCTGCCGCTGGCATTGGCCATCGCCACCCTGGCGCAGGTTGGCCAGGCGGCCGGCGCGCGTGACTGGCCGCGTTCGCGCGCGGCCATCGCCGCCGGCCTGCTGCTCGCCGGCAGCCTCTCGACCATACTTGGCGTGGCACTGTGGCTGGCGGCCGAACCGATCGTCTTCGCCTACACCGTAGATCCCGCCGTGCGTGCGGTGTCGATGGGGTTGATCGCCTACATCGCCCTCTACCAGTTCTTCGACGCGGTGCAGACCATCGCCGCCTATTCGCTGCGCGGCTACAAGATCACCTTCGCGCCAATGCTGGTGCACACCGTCGCCTTCTGGGGCGTCGGCCTCTTCGGTGGCTGGTGGCTGGCCTTCAAGGCACCGCAGCCGATGGGGGTGGAGGGTTTCTGGCTGGCCTCGCTGGTCAGCCTGATCGTGGCTGCCGTGCTGATCGGCGGGCTGCTGTGGCGGGCAGTGCGCGACACCGGGCGCTGAGCGGAACATGCGCATGTCGATTGCCGCCCCGATCGAAGAAGTCGAGTTCACGGCCATCCGCGCCCAGGGGGCGGGCGGGGCGGGCGGGTCGATTAGGGCGCGGCAAAATAGCGTTACTGCCTCGTCACACTATTCGTCGTATTTTTTTACGCAGCAATCAAGGCTCAGGCAGTGAGCAGGAAGCAATCGCCGGCATGAAAACCCCAAGCAGGATCGAGCCATTGGTCACCGACGGGCTCGTTGATGTGGTCCTCCGCCAGTTGATGAGCGGCAAGGAGGCGATGGTCTACGTCGTTCAGTGTGGCGACGAGATCCGTTGCGCCAAGGTTTACAAGGAGGCCAACAAGCGGAGCTTTCGTCAGGCGGTTGACTACACCGAGGGCCGCAAGGTCAAGAACAGCCGGCAGGCGAGAGCCATGGGCAAGGGCTCCCGCTATGGGCGCCAGGAGCAGGAGGCGGCGTGGCAGCATGCCGAGGTCGATGCGCTCTATCGCCTGGCTGCAGCCGGTGTGCGTGTGCCAACCCCGTACAACTTTCACGAGGGTGTTTTGTTGATGGAACTGGTCGCCGACGAAGAAGGCGAGCCGGCGCCGCGCTTGAACGATGTCGTGCTCAGTGCCGAAGTTGCTCGCCAATACCACGCGGTATTGGTGCGGCAAGTGGTGCTCATGCTTTGTGCAGGGATCGTGCACGGCGATCTTTCCGAATACAACGTGCTGGTCGACAGCGAGGGGCCGGTGATCATCGACCTGCCGCAGGCCATCGATGCCGCAGCCAACAATAACGCCAGCCGCCTGCTGGAGCGCGATGTCGACAATCTCGCGACCTACTTCGGCCAGTTCGCCCCCGAGCTTCTGACCACCGACTATGGCAAGGAAATCTGGGCGCTCTACGGAACCGGAAAATTGCGGCCGGATAGCGAACTCACCGGCCACTTCAAGCGTAATGAAAAGCTGGCCGATCTGGGCGAAGTCATGCAGGTGATCGAAGCGGCACGCGAGGAAGATACCGCGCGGCGCTTGCGCAAGGAGGCGGCAGAATCCGGCGGAGAATGGCCGAAGGGGGAGTGATGGTTGGAAAGGGAGGCTGCTTGGAACCGTCTCCAATCGGTTGTGTTCCGGGTGTTCCTCATCCAGCACCAAAAGGCGATGAGCATCAAGCATGAGCCGATAGCGGCGTTCGAAGGCATCCAGTTGCGACAGCCGCGCAACGTGTTGAGCCTCGCTGGTCAGCCAGATCGAGGCTGGCCGTGCGGATCGGCGGGCCGCTGTGGCGGGCAATGCGGCTGGTGCGCGAAGCGTGAGGGGCCATGAGTACCGCCAGAATATGGCGGATTATGCAATGTTGTGTGCGCATCGCCCGTGGTTGCGTGGTTCCGCCTGTTTTTGGTTTGGCGCAATTTGCACGATTTTCGCGAATCAGGCGTTGGCAGATTGCTGCCAACATTCCCGCCGCGATGAAATAGTGGTTTCATCTCGCTTATGAACGCCTCCGCCCTTCCCGAGAAAATTGGCAAGTACCGTATCGATGGCGTCCTCGGTGAGGGCGCGATGGGTGTCGTCTATCGTGGTTTCGACGCCGACCTCGATCGTCGCGTGGCGATCAAGACCCTGCACAAGGATCTGCTCACCGGCCCCCACGGCGCCGAGATGCTCGAACGCTTCAAGCGCGAGGCAAACGCCGGCATTCGGCTGTCGCACAAGCACGTTGTCACCGTTTTCGAGTTCGGCGAAGACAGCCGGCAGGCCTTCATGGCCATGGAATTGATCGACGGCCAATCGCTGCGCGAGCTAAACACACAACGCGCGCCATGGCCTTTGCTGGAGGCGCTGGAACTGGCGCACCAGTTGCTGGAGGCGCTCGATTTCTTCCACGAGCGCGGGGTGGTCCACCGCGACATCAAGCCGGCGAACATCATGGTCGACACCGCCGGCCGCCTCACCGTGACCGATTTCGGCATCGCCCGCACCGACGCCTCCGAACTGACGCAGGTGGGTACCATCCTCGGTACCCCCTCCTACATGTCGCCGGAGCAGATCACCGGCCAACCGATCGACGGCCGCAGCGATCTCTTCTCGGTTGGCGTCATCCTCTACGAAATGCTGACCGCGACGAAGCCTTTTCGTGGCGAGGTGATCACCATCGCCCACAACATCGTCAGCGAGCCGCACCCGGAACCCTCGTCGCTCAATGGCACGCTGCCGCCAGCTATTGACCGCCTGTTCCGCCGTGCGCTGGCGAAGAAACCGGAGGCGCGTTTCCGCAATGGCGCCGAGTTCCGCGAGGCGCTGCGCGAGATGCTGGCGATGATCCTGCCGCGTGCCGATGGCACCCCGCCACCAGCCGATTACACCGTCAGCTTGCCGCCAGCGGGCAATGCAGCGCGCGAGAAAGCGCTTGCAGTGCCTGTGGCGATTCCGGCCGCTGCGCCGCCAGCCGCGTCGTTGGCCGCTTTGGCGGTCACTTCGCTGCCCATGCCCGCCCCTGCAGTCTCGCCCCAGCCCGCCGAAGAACCCGCAACCCCGAGTCGCCAGCTTTTCAGCCGCTGCCCGAAATGCAGCACGGTGTTCGATGCTCCCCGGCCATGGAACGCCATCTGCTCTGGCTGCGGCATGGCACTGTTCGAAGCAGCCAAAAGTGCGCGCGCGCCGAGAAGCAAGTCTGCCGCCGTCCATTCGGGCTCGCCATGGTGGCTGGCAGTTATCGTACTGGTCTTTGTTGTGGCGCTTGTCGTGCTGCTGCGCTGACGGCTATGTCCCCAGCTTATTCCGTCAGTCTCGACGAAGTCGAAATCACCGCCATCCGTGCCCAGGGGGCCGGCGGGCAGAACGTCAACAAGGTGTCGAACGCCGTACACCTGCGCTTCGACATTGCCGCCTCGGCGTTGCCGGAAGACATCCGCGAGCGCCTGCTCAAACTCGGCGACCAGCGCATCAGCAAGGAAGGCGTGGTCATCATCAAGGCACAGGAATTCCGCAGTCTGGAGAAAAACCGCGCTGAAGCCATTCGTCGTTTGCAGGAACTGATCGACAGCGTGGCCACCGCGCCAAAAAAGCGGCGGCCAACCAAACCCACGCGCGGTTCGGTAACGCGGCGGCTGGAGGGCAAGGCCAAGCGCGGCGCAATCAAGGCCGGGCGGGGGCGGGTGGAGTAGGGGGAGGTTGCGTTAGCGCCATCTGCATGGCGATTGTCGGCACGTCGCTCACTGGCTGTTATCGACCCTAAGCTGCCGGTCGGTGTTCTGAAAAGCTGACACCCGGTGCCGAGCGTTGCTAATCAAATGGCATATTATTCAAGTGCACAGTTTCTAAAACACTCTGCCTTCTTGGACAAATCCCCCACTCGCGTGGCTGAAAGCCGCCGGACAATCTTTTTTTTCAGCAGGTAGTCGAGGAACAGGCTCTTGCATAAAAGTTTCCGACCCTTGCTGAACAATCTCAACCAAGCCGATCATGCATTTGTTACCGACACTATCAATACTCAGCTCATAAGTAGCACCTGCTTTCGGAGAAAAACCAACATATCCCATGCAGCTAGATGCGGCCATATATGTCAGAGAGTTTGCTGCAACTGCAACATAGAACTCCTCTTGTGCTTTGATTGTTAATTCGCCAGCCAAGCGGTTCTTTCCTTCTTTTAGTTTTGGAAGTCCTTTATCCCCTTGATTTAATGGGCCACCTGTTGCTTTAGGTATTAACCCCCAATTAGTTGCAGCTTCGATAATCGCAGCACCACCAACGGAACACGTCTTGTTGTCAAACTTATAGGCTCTAACTTCGCCCATGTTCGTTGAAACACGCATCCCAAATGAGTTATTTGGCAAAAGAGGTTCAGCCGATTGGTACCTTGGCAACGAAGTTGCACAGCCAGAAATGATTAATGGCAGACAGCAAAAAATGAAATTTTTCTTCACATTCAATATCCTTGATACAAGCTTCATTGAAAGAGTCGTAATGCCTTGGCCAGCTTTGTTGCTTTCGAACGAAATGTAATAGCAAAAATACCATCATTATTTTTGCCAGCCTAACGCGTGCTTTCCGCTGCTTACAGTCGTGCCTAATCGACTGCCTGTTATAAGGGGTCAGTTTGGCATGCAGTTCGAAAGTTTATGTCCGCTATGTGCCTCTTCTGGCAAATGGCTGCTCTTGGCCGATTGCACTCACTCAACATCTGCGCCGAAATCCGCGCGCCAGAATGCTCGTGCCGACAGGCACTCGCCTCACGATTTCTTGTACGTGATCTTCTTCTTGCCGCCCTCGCAAGTGCCGACAACCTTTGCATCCTTTGCCTCGTCGGCGGCGACGATTTCCAGTTGATAGTTTTTCACGCCCTTGCTTTCGATCTTGGCGGCGATGTTTGACTTGAGTTCTTCGCACGACATCCGGGCGAAGGCGGGGGCGGTGAGCAGGCAGAGGGAGAGGGTGGCAGCAAGCTTGTTCATGAGGACTCCTGTTCGGGGGGCGGTACGTTTGGGGTGAGTGGCCAGAATATCGGTGCTGTGCGCTTCATTCAAGTCGCATGTCGTTTTGTGACCGTGCATGGATCAAAAATGCGGCTGTGCCACAGGCGGCCATGCGCCTACAATCGACCGCTTCCGACCTTTGCGCCGGCTGGAGGTGTGATGACCAGAACTGCTGCAGTTACCCTTTCCTGGCTGGCGCTGATGAGCGTTACCTGTTCATCGCCAGTGTCGGCTGCCGACCTGCCCACAGGCAATTGCGCTGCTCCGCGTGCGCAAACCGACCTCTCGCGCTGCGATTTCTCCCGCCAGAAACTGGCCGGAAAGGATTTGCGCGGCGTCAAGCTGGCGGGGGCCAAGCTGGAAAGCACGGATTTCCGCAAGGCCGATTTGTCCGGGGCCGACCTGCGCGGTAGCAACGCCAAGTGGGCACAGTTCGGGCACGCCAAAATGCTTGGTGCCGATCTGCGCAACGCCGATCTCTTCCATGCCATCTTCGACAAGGCCGATCTCTCCGGGGCCAATCTTTCAGGCGCCAACCTGTTCGGCGCGAACCTGATTGATACCAAGGCCGTGAAGGCCGATTTTTCCGGTGCCTATCTGAAGGATATTCTGATGGAAGGCATCGACCTCTCTGGCGGATCGATCCGCAACTGCTATACGTTTCGCGGGGTTTTCGTCGGTGCCAGAATGGTTGGCACCGATCTCTCCGGGGCGGATCTGACTGGCGCCTCGATGGAGGAAGTCGATTTCTCCAACGCCCGGCTCAAGGGCACGCGCCTCGCCGGCGCGGTGCTGCGGCATGCGGTGTTTGCCGGAGCCGATCTGGCCGGGGCCGGTTTCGCCAATGCCGATGTCTGGGGTGCCAATTTCGACAAGGCACTGAACCGGGATGCGTCCGTGCAGGAGGCGATGGCGGCGCCGTTTGTGCTGCGCGAACGGAAGTAGTGCGCGGTGCTCAGGCTTCCGCTGCCTGCCGGCGGCGCGGCACGCGTGCGTCGTCGAGCAGGCGCTCGACGCGGGCAAAGACTTCGTAGCGGTTGAATGGCTTCTTCATGAAATCGTCGGCACCGATACGGTTGGCGTAGAACTCTTCGGTCGCCTGCTCGTTGCCGCTGATCATGATCACCGGGATCTGTGTCAGCGCCGGGTCTTTGCGCATGATGCGCAATGCGGCAAAGCCGTTCATCGCCGGCAGGACGATGTCGAGAAAGATCAGCTCGGGCTGGGCGCTTCGCGCGAGTTCGAGGCCGGTTTCGGCATCATCGGCTTCGATCACCTCGTACTTTGCGGAACGCAGAATCTTCCTCAGTGCGGCGACGATGGTCGGCGAATCATCAATGATCAGCACGCGCGTGCCTTCCCGTGCGTTCGTGCGTTCGCGCTGGCGCCGGTCCGGAGCCTCTGTGGCTTCGGCCAGGGAGGCATCGGGAATCGGGGCGATTCCCGGATTTTCCTTCGCGTCTTTTTTCTTGCCGACGATCGATCGCAGCTGCTCAAACAAACTCATTTTCCACTCCTGAAATTTTTCGTTGCTGCCGCTTGGCTGACGCATCCTGGCCGACGCATCTTAGCGGATACCTCGGCGGTAGATGTCAGCGGGGTGGCGGGTTACGCCGTTGGCGCCTTCAGCCAGGCACGGCGCAAGGCGTTCTCGCCTTCGGCGACTAGTGTGTGCTTGCCGGGGGCGGGAGGCGCCAGTTTTACGGGGAAAGTCATCAATTCGTCGCGACGGAAAGCGCTAACGGTGATCGTGTGGCCGGGCTGGTGGCGTGCCAGTTGCCTGTCCAGTGTCGCTGTCGTGACCCGCAAGCCGTTGATGGCGACCAGTACATCGCCGGCTGCCAGCCCGGCTTGCTGCGCTGCGGATGCGTCATAGACGGTGGCCAGCTTGACCTCGCCGCCTTCGCTGCTGGTCTTGATGCCGAGTGACGGGGCTTCACCGGCAGTTTCCCGGGTCAGGCGGATGGCGAAGGGTTTGAGCAATCTGGTCAGTGGCAGGTCGCGTGTGCCGTCCACTGCGTCGGCAAAGAAGCGCTTGAGCTTGAGGCCGGAGCATTCTTCGGCAATTTTCCGGATGTCGTTTTCGCCAACGCCAATGCCGGTCTGGCCGTGGCGTTGCCACAGGGCACGCATCACGTCGTCGAGCGAAACGGGGCCACTGCGCTTGCCCGCTGTGCCGGCACGCAGCGTCAGGTCCAGCGCCAGCGCCACAAGCGCGCCCTTGCCGTAGTAGCTGACCACCGCGTTGGGGGTGTTCTCGTCCGGGCGGTAGAACTTGCTCCAGGCATCGAAGCTGGAGTCGGCCAGCGACTGGTTCAGTCGGCCCGGTGCCCGCAGTACGTTGTCGATATTCTTGGCCGTGAGTTCCAGCCAGTCCTTCTCGCTGATGACACCGCTACGCAGCAGCGCCAGATCGTCGTAATAGGAGGTGAAGCCCTCGAAGGCCCAGAGCAGCGTGGTGTAGTTCTCGCGGTCGAGGTCGTAGGGGGTGAAGGCCGCAGGCTTGATGCGCTTGACGTTCCAGGTGTGGAAATACTCGTGGCTGCACAGGCCGAGGAAAGTGCGGTAACGCTCGGGCAGGCCCTTCATGCCGGTGTGCGGCAGGTCGTCGCGCGAACAGTGCAGGGCGGTCGAGGCACGGTGTTCCAGCCCGCCGTAGCCGTCGCCGACGGCGGTGACGAGGAAGACGTATTTCTTCATTGGTGCCGGTTCGCCGAAGAAGCGGATCTGCCATTCGCAGACCTTCTTCAGGTCGGCGGTCAGTCGCTCCAGGTCGCAATCGTGGCGGCCGGTGATGGCGATTTCGTGCGGCACGCCACAAGCCTTGAAACTGGCGAGCGTGAATGTGCCCATTTCCACCGGGTGGTCGATCAGCTC
>JBAYVG010000071.1:0-15563 GCA_041674785.1 Rhodocyclaceae bacterium | reverse complement strand
GGTCGCGACGCTCGCATGTCTCGATGTCCGCCTGCAGATAAACCTCGAAAAACGGGTGTCCCCTTGCGGCGGCACGAGCGATCTGACGGTCCTGTGCCGAGGGCGAGATGAGGGCGGCTATGCAGACGAAACCGGCATCCGCGAAAAGTGCGGCCGCTTCGCCGACCCGGCGTGTGTTCTCCCGTCGCGACTGCGGCGTGAAACCGAGGTCGGAATTCAGTCCATGGCGAAGATTGTCCCCATCAAGCACATACACCATGAAGCCCGCGTCGAACAACCTGCGCTCGAGATTCATCGCCAGAGTGGATTTACCCGAACCCGACAGTCCCGTAAGCCAGACAATCGCGCCTGCATGGCCCGATCGGGCGATTCTCTCCTCATCCGCTACTTGATGGGAAACGCGACAGAGGGTGTTCGTCCGTCGTGGTCTTGCGGAGCGTGCCCCGGGATCGGGGTGGCAGGCCTGCCTGATGTCAGGCGAAAACATGATGTTCCGTATTTTCTCCGGCGTATTTCCGGAATGATTCATAGATGCTCCGCATTTCATCCATGCGTTCGGCATCGGGGAAGACCGGTTTTGCCGGATCTTCGCTACGGACAATCCGGCCAAGCCTGATGTTCTCCGACATGTCGCCGTACTTGGGTTGCCCCGTGTGCTTGAATAGCCGGTAGTTTTCAGAGAGCCTCGGCGCGATGGCCAAACGGCTGCTCAGGGCCGAGAGCGTGGCGGTCGTCCTTTCCACCAGCGCCTCGGAGTCCAGATAGAAAACCCGGCCCCGGCGACGGTCGATCAGGTCGCGCAGGGCGGCAAGTCGGGCCGCGTAGTAGTCGCAAGCGCCGTCCAGGTCGCGGATGCCGCCCGCCTTGATCTTCAGGATGCTCTCGATGGTCTGCCGCGGCTCGCGAACCATGACGATCATCGACACGTCATCGCGGTCGAGGACCTTCTGCCGGATCGGCAGGTTGTGCACGATCTTGTCCAGTACGTAGCGGTGGGCCGCGGTCTTGCCACTGGCATCCTCGGCCTTGGCGCACAGTTCCAGCAGGTCCGGCCAGCCGCGCAGCTTCTGGTGCAGCTCGGCGTAACCGCAGACCGATGGGTGGCTGCCGACGATATGGCTCAACAGCGTCGTGCGGGCACGCATGTGGCTGCACAACAGGATGAAACCGCGACGCTTGAGCAGCGAATTATTGCCATAACACCGCGGCAGCAAACGGAACGCTTTGCCCGGTCTCATCGGGCGGCACCGATGATGCCAACCCCTACGGTGACCGTATTGCCGGGGTGATACGGCAGCGTCGCCGTGATGTCTCTGTCGTTGTAGCGATAGACCAGGTTGTAGCCCGAGACCTCCTGGCGGTAGGAATCGATCTGCCGGCAACGCTGGACCTGTTGGGGAGCCGCCGCCTGCTTGGAGTTGTCGATCCGGTCACCGACGATCGCACCCGTGGCAGCGCCGAGTGCGGTGGCCACATCCCGGCCGCGACCGTTGCTGACCTGGTTGCCGAGGATGGCTCCGGCCACCCCGCCGATAACCGCACCGCCGTAGGAACGTTCCTTGGCCCCGCTAGTGGTGGCTGTCTCCGTCCAGCATTCCTGTCTCGGCTCGGCCACCTGCCTGTAAATCGGCGTGGCGGAAATCACCTGGGCGATGTCGGTGAAATCCGCTGCCTGGGCGGCCGCCGGGACGCCGCCGGCGACCGCCATATAAACCAGCCAATGCTTGCACATGTTCATGGCCTCCCGCGCTCAGCGCCCGCGCCCGCCGCCCATGCCGCGGCCGCCACCGCCACCGCCACTGCCGTCACCCCGACGCGACTCGTATCCCTGCCCGTAGCCGCCGCCCTGTCCGCTACCATCCCGGCTGCGCTGACGCGTTCCATCGGCCTGCTGGTTCTCCATGCGATCACGTCCGTCGGAACGGGTTTCGCGCATGAGCTTCTGTTCCTCCGGCGTCATGCTGCGCACGCGCTCCTGCATTTGATCGCGCATCTGGTCGCGTTGGGCGGTTCGATCTTCGGCACTCATGCCGCGCATCTTCTCGCGCTGTTGCGCGGGGTCCGTCGGCAAGGGCAGATCCTCCGCCAGAACACTGCCCGCGCCGAGCAGGGCGATGCCGATCACGCCGGCCTTGAGATACTGTGCTGCTTTCATCATCTTCTCCCGTGGTTGACTGCTGAAACCGAAGGCGCCGTGATCTGCGATCCTGGAACTGAACTTCGGTGTAAGCATCATCGCCGTGAGCCGTAACAGCGCAATATCTTTACGGCATCGATGTGTTTCCTGTTTTTTCCGATATGTTTCCGATTGTTTCGGACTGCTTCCGAAGCGCGAGCGCTCCGTCGCTTGCGCTACACTCGCCCGATGAATTCATCCTCCGTTGAACGCGTCCTGGTCGTCGATGACGATCCTGCACTGCGCGAATTGCTTTCCGACTATCTGACCGCCAATGGCATGGTGGTCGAGGCGGTGGGGGATGGCGCCGCCATGCGGCGTGCGCTGCTGGCCGGCATGCCGGGCGCCATCGTGCTCGATCTGATGCTGCCCGGCGAGGATGGCCTAAGCCTGGCACGCGAACTGCGGACCCATTCCGATGTGCCGATCCTGATGCTGTCGGCACGCGGCGAGGAGATCGACCGGGTGATCGGCCTGGAGGTGGGCGCCGACGATTACCTGGCCAAGCCTTTCGGCCCGCGCGAGCTGCTGGCGCGCCTGCGGGCGCTGCTGCGGCGCAGCCGCGCGGCGGCGATGACGCCCACTACACCCAATTCGCCCAATGCGCCCGAGACGCCGTCGCTGCTGCCGCGTTTCGGCCCCTTCCAGCTTGATCTTGCCGCTCATCGACTGCTGCGCGACGGCGTCGAGGTGCGCCTGACCGGCGCCGAATTCGATCTGCTGCGCGTCTTTGTCGAACGCCCGAACCGCGTGCTCTCCCGCGACACCCTGGTGAGCCAGTTGAAAGGCTACGAACGCGACCCGTTCGATCGCAGCATCGATATCCGCGTGACTCGCCTGCGGCGCAAGATCGAGATCGACCCCGCCGCACCGGCATTCGTGCGCACGATTCGCGGCGAAGGCTATCTGTTCAATCCCTTGGGCGAAAGCACATAGGTGGCCCCCACGCTCAGTCTTCGACTTCGCTGCCCCCACGGGGGGCGCATGCTGCCTTGGGGCGGCCCGGCGGCAGCATGAACACGAAGGCGCCGGTCGGCGCCAGCCTGGCCCGCCACAACGCCCTGCTGCTGGCTGGCGTGTTCATCGTTTTCGAGTTGCTGATGGCGGCGACCGTCGTCTGGTTCCTGATGGTGCCGGTGGCGCGCCGTTCGGCCGACGACCTGGCGGGCCTGATACTGCTGTCGGCCCAGACCTGGAACGAGTTGCCGCCGGAGACCCGCCCGGATTTCGAACTGGAGCTGGCGCAAAGGCATCTGCTGGTCCTGCGCGCCGAAGCTCCGCGCGCCGGCGCCGACGAGTTGCATAGTCCTTACGTGCAAATACTGGAGACCGCCCTGGCGGAAAGAACCGGACGCATGCGGCATCTGTCGCGCGAAACCATTGAAGGGAAAACCTGGTACTGGATCGCGCTGCCCTCCGGCGAGAGCACCATCGCGGTCGGCTTTTCCGAATCGCGCGTGGGCGCCCAGCCGGTTCGCACCCTGCTGATCTCCGCGGTCATCGGCCTGGTACTGGCCCTGCTCGCTGCCATCTGGCTGGCGCGGCGCACCGTGGAGCCGCTGGCTCGCCTTGAGAAGGCCGTCGCCGATGTCGGCCGCGGCGATGTCCCGGAACTGCTGCCCGAGACCGGGCCGCGCGAACTGGCGCACCTGGCGCGCCGCTTCAATGAAATGGCGAGCCAGGTGCGGGAACTACTGGCGGCGCGCACCACGCTGCTGGCCGGGGTTTCTCACGACCTGCGCACACCTCTGGCACGAATGCGGCTGGCCCTGGCGTTGCTGGAGGAAAAGCCGACGCCCAAGCTGATTGCCCGGCTGGAAAAAGACATCGAAGAAATGGACCGGCTGATCGGACAGATACTCGATCTGGCGCGCGGCATGGAACGGGAAGTTGCGGCAGAAATCGACTTGCCGGCCTTGCTCACCGACATCGCGGCAGGTGCGCCGGATGGCCGGGTGCAAGCGAGGATCGCACCGCAGCCCTGCGAACTTCTGGCGCCGCCATCGGCGCTGCGCCGGGTGATCGGCAACCTGCTCGACAATGCGCTGCGCTATGGCGGCGATCGGCCCGTGGAACTGGTGGTTGAACAGGCCGGGAAGACGGTCCGCATCGGCGTCCTGGATCGTGGGCCGGGCATTCCGGCAGAACAGATGAGCGCGGTGTTTCAGCCGTTTCACCGGGTCGAGATGTCCCGCAGCCCAAGTACCGGGGGTGCTGGATTGGGACTGGCCATCGTGCGCCAACTGGCCGACACCCATGGCTGGCGAATAGACATCGGTCCCCGTTCGGAGGGCGGCTTGGAGGCCTGGCTGACCCTGCCGGCGGGGTGATGAGTCGAGCAACAAGAGTCGGCGCTGGCGGGACGGCGAGCGAAGCGAGTCCGCTGCAGTGGGTCAGGCACGGATGGGGCTGCTGGTGGAGAAACAAAGGGATGCCCAGCGGCAATATGTTCAGCCTCCGATTTCTTCAGGCATGAGCGGCCTGCGCCACCAGCTTGACGCCCAGCGCCGCGCACACGCGGTTGACGGTATCGAAGCACGGATGTGCATCGGGGCCAAGGCCTTGTACAGCGCCTCGCGGGTGATGCCGGAAGCCTTGGCAATCTCGCTCATGCCCCGCGCGCGGGCGATGTCTCCCAATGCCGCTGGTCAAATCCTATCCTGCAAACTGCTGCGCCGACTTTCCAGAACTCAGAACACGATCTCGACACGCGCGCCCGCGAGCGCCGCGTGGCGCGCCGCCGTCGCGCCACCCGGATGGCGGATGTATTGCAGGTCGGGTTGCAGCACCAGCCAAGGCGTGATCGCGACACGCCAGGTCAGTTCCAGCGCTTCCTCGGCGCTTGCGGTGTCCACGCCGGCAGCGGCCTGAACGGCGCGCCACTTCGGCGCCAGACGGCTGCCGGTCCAGCCGATTGCCAGACTGTCATCCGGCCGGCTGGCGAGCGGGCCGCGAATGCGCAGGCCAAGATTCCACATGCGGTCGATGGACGTCGAATCGCCGCTACTGAACGAGTAGCGGCCAAAGGCCGTGACGTCACGCCCGGCGTCGCCGCCGAGGCTGAACAAGGTGCGCTCGGCCAAAACATAGCCACCCTGCGAACGACGCTGCAGCGGGTTGTTGTCGGCGTCGACATCGAGCTGGTCGGCGACGCGATTGCCATAGCGCCAGACGCCGATGGCGTATTTGCTGTGGCCGCCGTATTTTTCGTGGGCGACGAGTGCCGGGGTTTGCCGTACATGGGCCGGGTCAGCGGGTTCAAAGAAATGACCTAATTCGAGCGGCATCCAGCCGATTTCGCCGATGACGAAGCCGCCATCGCCTTTGGCGAAGCGGACCGCCGTGGCTTTCGGCCGCGCCGGGTCGTTGGGAACGCCATCCATCAGCGCGCCCATCGCATACCAGTCGCGATTCTCGGACAGCCATTTGGCGCGAACGCCGAAGGCGGCGTTGTTGAATATCGATGGTGCGTTGGTCAGCGACAGGTCGGCGGGAGGACCATAGGCCGGATGCAGCAGCGTCGCCGCCGAATCCATGGTGAAGAATTCCGAGTCGATCGGGTAGATGCCGGCCAGCAGGGAGAATCGATCGTCGAGGAAGCCCTTCTGCACCCATGCATGGAACAGGCGCGTGGTCGGCACCGGTACCTCGATGTTGCTGACGCCCATCAGGCTCCCGGTGTGCCGTGCGTTGATGCCGGCACCGGCATCGGTAATGGAATTGGCATAGGCGACGGCATTGCTCCAGCCCAGCAGTTTTTCCAGGTCGGCGCGCAGCTTCAATTCCAGATGGCTGAGCGTGTGGCCGCCATCCGTCGCCCCGCCGCGGTTGCGCAAGCTATCGAGCTTGAGCCCGGCTTCGAGCGCCAAGCCGCGCTGCCAGAGTTCGCTGCGCGCGCCGTTCCAGTCGCCGGTCAAGGTCGTCCCGGCATAGTCGGGGGCGGCTTCGAGCTCGGCCGCCGCCGGCATTGCGAGACCGGCGAGGAGCGCGAAGGCCGCTGCTTGCAGTCGCCCGTTCAGCAGGTTTCTACCTCCCGTGCCGCCAGCACCGTGGGTCCCCATGTCTTCGGAAATCATTGGGTGAGTAGCATGTACGGTCCCAACGGCCAATAGACCAGCCGATTCCGGCAGCTGCTCTCGCGTGGCTCGTGTCCTCATTTAAACCCTCCTTCTTTCACTCATGCGAATGCCTGGCATCATCCGCCCGACGAGCTTCCGCAAGATTTCCCAGGACGAGATATTCGTGACGATGTGTTACGGATAGTCACCGGATACCCAGGGATGCCGGCAGATACCGTAACGCCGGTTCGGCGATGGTCAGTGCCCGGCGGTAAATGACGTAGGCCTATCCGGTCGGTCGGTTCATCTTGGGATCATGCTGGGCTGGCGCCCATCCGGACAAGCTACACGCAAAGTTGGCATCGCTTCGTTGCACTACGCCATTGACAGGCGCTGCGACGCGGCGAATGTCGATTCCGGTCTCGGCGCGGGGCACGATTCCTGCCGAAATGGACTCCCAGTCATCCATCGGGCCGCTATCGCCTGCGTCAGCTTTCCGAACTCAGCGCCTTCCTGGATCACCGTAACCAACTGTCACCAAACAGTTTCATCCGGGAAATACCGGGTGGGCGGCCACACTATATATTTTGCCGAAGTTCAAAGAATAAGAATTATGCCGGCATGGTTTCTGGCAAAAGGCATCGTTTTGTTCAACCACAAAAGGAGGGGAAGCAATGACACGTAAAACCGGTAAAACCGCAGCAATCTGCGCCAGCGTGCTCATCTCGAGCACGGCCTTCGCCAACAACGGCGACCAGATGGTGGGTTACAGCGCCATTGCCAACGCCATGGGGGGGGCGGTTGTCGCCATGCCACAGGATGTCACCACCGCACTCAGCAACCCGGCTGGACTGGCCTATCTGAACATGGGGGAAAACCACACTCGTTTCGACATGAATCTGTCGCTACTTAACCCGAAGCGCAGCATGAACGGAGTGGATAGCGACAGCAACGCATATATCCTGGCAACCGGTGGCTTCGCCTTCCAAAGTGAAATATTGGGTCGAGACTACACCATCGGCGTCGGTGCCTATCCAATATCCGGCGGTGGCGTGGACTTCCCGGCAGCGGCATTCAAGGTGGGTCCTGCCAATGCCGCAGTTGTTGCCAATCGAGTGTCAATGCGCATTGGTCCCGCCATCGCATACAAAGTCAGCGACAAGCTGTCTGTCGGCGCCAATCTGAGCTTGGTCGTCAATCAGATGTCGATCAAGAACTTCGATACTTCAACCGTCCCTCCGAAGTCCATGAACTTCCCGAACGATGTTGCTTATGGCAGCTCTTTCGTACTTGGGGCGATCTACAGGATCAACGAGCGCACGAACTTCGGCGCTGCTTACACCAGCCGTTCGTACACCGAGGATCTGAAGTGGAACATGGATGACGGCAAGTGGAGTCTTTCATTTCAGGATCCTCAGGCCGTCTCGGTCGGCATTTCCCACCAGTTGACTGAGAAGCTACAACTGGAGGCCGACCTGAAGTGGCTCAATTTCAGCGACGTGCGTACTGCGGCCACGCTTATTGGCCCGACAGCCGCGAAAACCAAGACTCTGTCCTACAACTGGAGCGATCAGACCGTACTGGCGCTGGGCGCCAAGTACCGTTTGTCCGACAACATCTCGCTGCTGGCCGGCTACAACTATGGCAAATCGCCGATCACCGAAAAAGACATCAACAACAATGCCGGCGTCACCGCCATCGTCGAACATCATCTATCGGCGGGGATAACAGCCAAGGTCAGCAAGCATTCATCACTCACTTTTTCGCTCAGTCATGGCCTCAAGAATGAGATGACCGCGAGTGTCGGTGCTCCGACCAGGGTGAGCTTCGAGACCAATCTCGTGAGCATGCAGTTTACCTACCGCCACTAGAGACCAAAGTTCTTGCGCACTTACCACCAGAGGAGCTGAAGAACACGATGAAACATCGCACATTTCGAATGTTGCGCAAAACCCTGTTCCCCGCGGTACTGGCCGGCACTCTGGCTCTGACGACAGCCGGTTGCATGGGACCAACGATGGGGCCGGTTGTGTCCGATGCGGGCTGGAACACCAGCTATGAGGACGCCTTGAGTCCCCATACCCAATTGGCACTGGGTGTCATGCAGGCACTCAAGGACGACCCCGATACGGTTCCATCCGGTAGCCGCCCCGAAATAGCACGCCGCTGGCAGAAGCTTGCCAACCTGATTGAGGCCAAGGCACAGCCGGCAGATATCAATAGTGCCCGGCTTGCGGTGGAGCATGCCCTGGGTGACAGTCTGGTCGCCACGATCAAGGCCGAGCAGACGACCCGAGGTGACCTGATGGGATTCATGATGTCTAGTGGCGTAAGGATTCCAAAGGGTGGCATGGCGAGCCTCAACCCCGATCACGTTGCTGCGACCAAGGCGGTGGAGGCGCTGAATAAATAGCAAGCGAAGGACAGGAAATTATCGCCATCGGTGTGTTCGATTCGCAAATCGAGTGCCGGCTATCCCACTGACCAAGGCGGCCTGCAAGTCCACCCATTTCAATGCTTATTTCGAGGATTGAGCTATCGAAAAAATTTACCGTTTGCCTACGCCTAAGTTGCAACCGGGGCCGACCTGGAACGGCTTCAACCAAAAAATCGACTCAGAAATCCAATACTCAAAGGAGAAATAAATGAAGAAATACACGTTAGCCGTTCTTGCTGCAATCATGCTCCCAGTCTCAGTCTGGGCAGCGGACGCACCGTCGCCAACCGCATCGAAAGCTGTGATAGCCATGAACAAGGCCGGTTCTCCTACGGAAGCGCTCTCCCCGGTGGAAAATCTGGTCTTGGGTACTGCGCTGTTGCTGGCCAACGAGCGGGATGCGTTCGAAATGCAACAGGTTTTCCGTCTGGCGCTCTACTTGCGCCCGCTGCGTCGCCAGTATGACCCGAATCAGGACCTCGTGAAGCTCAACGAAGACCCACAGCATATCGAGAAGGTATATATGGATCGAATCAGGAAAGTGCTCAAGCCGGACCTGATTGCGCGGATTGATGCAATGAAGCTTACACGGAGGGATATGGAAAAATATCTCGAGAAGCATGGCGGGCTATTTGCCGTGGATCGGAAAAAGACGCCCACCTTTGCCTTGATTGAGTTCGCGGTAAACGACTTCCATGAGCAAATCGCCCCGCCGGGCACGATCGCGGCAAAAGACAAGCCTGACTACTACATCCCAGCCAGCATAAAGAGCATCAGCGGCAAGAATCCGGGCGACGGCAAGAAGCTGTTCGAGGGTGTTTGCTCTGCTTGCCACGGCATGGATGGCCAGGGGCGTTTCCCGCCGATCGTAATGAAATCCTACCTGTCACTGCACAGCGATCACGAGCATTTTGAGATCGTCAAGGGCGGACCACCGCAAAAACCCGGCTCCCCAGTCGTGATGCCGACCTTCGAAGACAAGCTCAGCCAGGATCAGATTTGGTCGATTGTGAAATATCTGCGCACCTGGGAAAAGGTATGGACCGATCCGAAGAATGTGCGCCGCGGCGAGGCTGAAGCCAGGGCAGCGGGTGTGAAGTTCTACAGCACTCCTGAGCTCCTGGGCATATGGAAAGCCAAGAGCCCCAATGTGCTGCTTCTGGATCTCCAGAGCGACATCGCTTTCCGCATCATGGGCCATATCCCCAGCGCCCGGCATATCCGGCCCGAGGAGTTCGAAGGAAAGATGAAGACGCTGCCGAAGGACAAGGAGATCATTGTCATCGACATGTTCGGTTCCCAGGGGCTGGCACCGGCCACCGCTCTGGCCAAGGCAGGTTACAAGACCAGCTATTTGAGCGACGGCATGATGGATTGGCATATCGCGCGCGACTACCAGACTGCTTACTGATTGAGGCAGGGCCGCCCCGTCCGGGGCGGCCTGCAAACGCAAGATCAAGGAGAGACACCATGAAACGATTTGCATTGACAACAATTGTCGCAGTTATGCTCCCCACCTCTGCATGGAGTGCGGACGCTCCGCCCCTGGACAACGTCAAGGTGGTGGCTGGCGGCTATGCCAAGCAGATGAAATCCGGCCTGATGGAACAGATGAGCAAGAACGGTCCCGAAGGCGGCATAGCTGCCTGTTCGGTAAAAGCAGCTCAGCTGAGTGCCGAGACTTCAACCCAGACGGGTTGGTCGGTCAAGCGAGTGTCCTCCAAGGCTAGAAATCCCATGGCCATGCCGGATGCCTACGAGCAGGAAGTGCTCAGAGGATTCGAGAAGGAAATCGCCAGTGGCAAGGAAGACGCCAGCCGCTACGAAGTCGTGCAGGAGGGAGGGGTGCGATACGCACGTTTCATGAAAGCAGTCCGAATCGAACCGCTGTGCCTGACCTGCCACGGTAGCAGCGAGGTGCCACCGAATGTAGCGCAAAAGCTGTCTGAACAATATCCGCACGATACTGCGCGCGGCTACAAAGTGGGCGACGTGCGTGGTGCCCTGTCTGTCAAGATCAAGCTGGATTAACCAGGGAATGAAGAAAGTGAAAATCAAGAACAGTAAGCGCCTTGCAGCGTATGTTGCTGTCGTGGCCATCATGGCAGGCATCACGCTTGAGGCCATGGCCGCGGAAGACCTTCAGCCAATCGGTCCGAAACTGACACCACGTCTGAAGCAGATGCTCTCCGAGGAAATGCTGTCGGTGAAACAGGCTGTCAAGCAGATCCTTGATGGTTTGATCGTCGGTGACCATCCTCTGGTGGCCACCCAGGCGCAACAGATTCACGATAGTTTCATCCTGGAGCGCAGCCTCACCGAGCAGGACAAAAAAGATTTGATGAAGGCGGCGCCACCAGAGTTTCTCAAACTGGACGGCGAATTCCACATGACCGCCAAAAAGCTGGCCGATTCGGCATTGCGCAAGGACTATGAGCTGCAACGTTTCTACTACTCACGCTTGGTAGATAGCTGCCAGAATTGCCACAGCCAGTACGCCACTGATAAATTCCCGGCCTTCTCCGGCGCGCAACCGGAAGGCCATTCACACTGATTCAAGGCATAGGCTCCTCGGTTTGCTGGCAATCCATCCGATTGCCAGTCTTTTTTTAGAACACCAGGCTCGCCACAAGGCCGCCCCCATCGCGTGGGTTAAGCACCAACGACCAACCGTTACTGTCGGCCAACTGCTTGGCGATCGCCAAGCCCAGTCCGCTGCCGCCGGTTATGCTATTGCGCGACTTATCTACTCTATAGAACGGCTCGAACACCGCTTCCAGTTCGTCAACCGGAATCCCGGGACCGCGGTCGGCAATGCTTATCCTCAGCTTTTCACCATCGCATACGCAGGTAAGGTCGATCGGCTTGCCTTCGCGATAGCGGACCGCGTTATCGAGCAGATTGGTCAGGATGCGGCGTAGCGCCATTGGTGCTACTACGCGCACGTATGCGCGTCCCGGTTGCAGGTGAATTTCTGCGCCACCCAGCTCGGCCTCCTCGGCCAGTTCCTCGATGAGTTCGGCCACATCCACTTCCTGGCTAGGGTCACGTCCCAGGCCACGGCTGAACTCGATAGACTGGTTGACCAGCCGGGTCATGTTGTCCAGTCCTCGCAGCATCCGTTCCAATAGTTCCGGATCGGCTGACGGCGGAAGTACTTCCAAGGCCAGCCTCATTCGCGCGATGGGAGTGCGCAAATCATGGGCGATACCGGCCAGCAGGGTGGAGCGGCTGGCGAGCAGGGTGTCTACCTGGTGTGCCATTTTGTTGAATGCGCGCACGAGAGTAACGAGTTCGCTTGGTCCAATTTCCGGCAACGGTTCCACGACTCCCCCTCGGCCAATACGCTCGGCTGCATCCGATAACAGGGAAAGAGGTCGCGTCAGCCGGCGTACCAGGATGAGCGTGGTCACGAGGGTAAGCATGGTACCCAGCACGAGTATCAGAAAAATGGCCGGGGGGGCCTGAATGTTGATTCGCTGTTCGGAGAAGCCAGCCCGTAGCGGTTGGCCCTCGGAATAGAAATCGACCCAGTACCAGTCCACTCCATCTGCACGCTCTGTTTTCATCTGAATTGGTCGCTGCGTACGCTCCGCAAGCGCCTTGCCCAGAAACAGCACATACGGCAGGTACACGGCGGACCCCGGCGAGCTGGCATTGTCATCTGTCGGCAACAAGATCAGGCCCGCGTCCTTCCGCAACACCTCTTGGAACTCGGCCCGTCCGCTGACCGGCAGAGCAGCCCACGTTCGGGAAGAAAGCAGCACGAAATCGGCCATGTCGTTCGCGGATCGACGGGCGACAGGGATTAACAGGTAATAGGCGATCACCAGTGTGGTAAATACCTGAAACAGAACCAACACTACGGCAATGGTGAGTGCGGTCTTGCCGAACAGGGTGGTGGGAAAGCGGATACGCACTACCCGGCCTCGCGGTCGGGCGTAAACATATATCCTTCACCTCTCACAGTACGGATAAATACCGGTGCGGCAGGGTTGTCCTCGATCTTTCTCCTCAGTCTGGTCACGCGTACGTCGATGCTACGATCGAACGAGGCACGCTCGTAGCCCTTCAGCATGTCCATCAAAGTATCGCGGCTCAACAGCTGGTTGGGGTGAAGAGCAAACAGGCAGAGCAACTTGAAATCGGCGGTGGTCAGAGCAACGTCCTGGCCGCTTCTGGTTAAATAGTGTGTTTGCATATTCAGCCGGTAGGGCCCGAACAGATGCGTCTGCATTTCCACCGCGCGCGTCCCGCACGTCTTGTCGGTCATCCTGCGGCGCAGCATGGCACGGATTCGTGCCAGCAGCTCTCTCGAATTGAAAGGCTTGGCAAGATAATCGTCGGCGCCAACTTCCAGGCCGACGATGCGGTCGACATCGTCGCCCCGAGCAGACAGCATGATGACCGGCAAATCGCGGCCGCTTCGCAGTTCCCGCGCAATAGTCAGGCCGTCTTTACCGGGCAGCATGAGATCCAGAATGACTAGATCAGCGGGTTGGCTCTTGAGATACTTTTCCATTGCCAGACCGTCGGCAACCGCGACAACATCAAACCCGTTGGTTTGCAGGTAGCGCACCAGAAGATCACGCAATTCCGCATCGTCGTCGACAATCAGCAAAGTACATTTCCGCTCCGTGCTGCAAACAGGCTGGTCGGCCAATACTTCGTCCACATCGGGTTTCGCGCTCATGCTTTGCCTTCTTGAAGAGGTCGGCTTCTGCCGGGAACGATAGCGTCAGGAAAAGGGGCAGCGGTAGGTGCGGGAACAATACCAATACCCGACCAATTTGCTATTTCGATTTTGGTCCGAGCATTTTTGCAGTGTGCTGTAACAGCGCCATGTCTTCATGTCTTCATGGATTCAATATGTTTCCAATTGTTTCAGACGGTTTTCGTGGCATGAGACAAGGGACTACGATTTCCCCTCATGCCGCATGCAGTTCTGCGCGGCGCGGTGGAATTGCGGGCCGTGCCGCTCAGGCAACGAGCGGCAGTCGCAACACGGCGCGCAGGCCGCCTGCCGCGCGATTCTCCAGCATCACCTCGCCACCGTGGCTGCGAGCGATCTGGCGGACGATGGCCAAGCCGAGGCCGACGCCGCCTGTGTCGCGGCTGCGCGAAATTTCCATGCGGTAGAAGGGTTCGAACACGCGTTCCAGCTCGGCTTCCGGCAGACCCGGCCCGGCGTCGGCGACGACGATCAGCAGTTCGCCGTTCTCCGTCGACAGGCTGACATCGGCCCGCCCGCCATACTTCAGCGCATTGTCGATCAGGTTGGCAAAAGCGCGGCGCAAGGCTCGCGGCCGCGCGGCAGTGCGCAGGGCCTCCGGGGCGCGCAGCGTGACGATGCCGCCGGCCTCGATGAAATCGTCGGCCAGGCTTTCGGCCATGGCCACCAGGTCGACCGGCTGCATGGCCTCCTCGACCGCCTTGCCTTGCAGGAAATCCAGCGCGCCGCCGAGCAGATCCTGCATGTCGTCCAGATCGTGCAGGAAGCGTTGGCGCAGCTCGGGGTCGGCCAGCAATTCACTGCGCAGCCGCAGGCGGGTCACCGGCGTCTTGAGGTCGTGGGACACCGCGGCGAGAAAGCGTTCCCGCTCCTCGATGTCGTGGCGGATGCGCATCTGCATGGCATTGAAGGCATGCGCGGCCTGGCGCACTTCGCTCGGGCCGTCCTCGGCCAGCGGCGGTCGCCGCAGGTTCTCGCCGAGATCGCGCGCCGCCCGCGCCAGGTCGGTCAGCGGCCGCACCGCGCTGCGCGCGGCAAACCAGACCAGCAGGATCACCGCTGCCAGCATGACGCCGAGATTGACCAGCAGGTGCCAGGGCCAGGCGAAGATTTCGGTCGGCGCATTGCCCTGGATACGCAGCCAGTCGCCGGCGGCAAGCCGGATATGGAAATCGAAAACGAAGTCGCCTATGCGCGGCATGCGCACGGCGCGGACTTCGACGCCCGGTCCCAGCAGGGCGGCGATGCCATCGAGAATCTCGGGGAACATCGGGGCTTCAGCGCTCGCCCGCGGTGCCAGGGTTTCCAGCGTCAGTTGCTGGCGCGGGGTCGACAGCAACCGGGTCAGGCGCTCGCGCTCCGCTCCGGTCTGACTGTCGATCGCGTGATAGACGGCGGTGATGCGCTGCGCCAGTTCCTGGCTGACGGTGCGGCCGACGGTACGCCGCAGTTCGCTCAGGTGCAATGCCGCGCCGAGCAACTGTGCCAGCAGCAGGCCGGCCGCCATCAGCAGCACCAGGCGGCCGAACAGGGTGCGCGGCAGCCAGGCCATCAGGCCCGGGCGGCCGCGGCCGCCAGCACGTAACCTTCGCCGCGCACGGTCTTCACCAGTTGCGGTTCGCGCCCGTCGTCGCGCAGGCGCTTGCGCAGGCGCCCGACCAGCACGTCGATGCTGCGGTCGAACAGGATGGGTTCGCGGCCATTCGCCAGTTCGAGCAACTGGTCGCGCGATAGAACGCACTGTGCGTGCTCGAGGAACACCCGCAGCAGGCGGTACTCGGCGCCGGACAGGGGCACCACCAGACCGTCCGGCGCCACGAGATGACGGGCGCCCACGTCCAGCGTCCAGCCGGCGAAGCGAAACGCGGCGATGTCCTCGGCTTCGAGGTTCGGCGGCAGTGACTGGGCGCGTCGCAGGATGCTCTTGATGCGCGCCAGCAGTTCGCGCGGATTGAAGGGCTTGGCCAGATAGTCGTCGGCGCCCATCTCCAGGCCGACGATGCGGTCGACTTCCGTGCCGCGCGCGGTAAGCATCAGTACCGGCAGATTGGAGTGTGCGCGCAGGTCGCGGCACAGCGCCAGGCCGTCCTCGCCGGGCAGCATCAGGTCGAGCACCACGAGGTCGACGCGATGGCTGTCGAGCATCCGCCGCATCGCCTT
>JBAYVG010000070.1:0-16089 GCA_041674785.1 Rhodocyclaceae bacterium | reverse complement strand
TCCAGGCGGCGCTCAACGCCCCAACCGCCAACGGCAGTGCGCTCACCTACAAGGACAGCAGCGGCAGAGTCACCCTCACCGTTGCCGGCGAGGCCAAGGTACAAGCCGTCTACAACCAGCTCAAGCTGACCGAAACCTTCGATGTCAAACACTTTGCCGATCAGGGTACGGCACAGGTGGTGACGCTGGTGGCGGCGATTGCGCTGACCGTGATGAGCGGCGGCACCGGTGCGGCATTGGTCGGTGCGACCAGTGCTGCTGGTTCGGCAGCCGCCAACGCCGCCTTCATCGCCATGGCCAGCACGATGACCGGGCAACTGGCCGGCGGGGCGAGTTTCGATGAAGCGTTCCAGGCCGGGTTGAAGGCCGGGGCCACGAGTGCCATTTCAGCCGGCATTGCCAGCGGCATCGACCAATACGTGAACGGCGTAGCGGGGAGCGCTACGCCAACAACCATTCAATCGGGTGCGCAAACCGTACAAAGTGGTACCCATGCCGCCGCCAGCGGCCTCTCCAATCTCGACCGCCTGGGCACGAGCGCCTACTGGCAGCAGACTGCACTCAATGCGACGGCTCAGGGTACGCTGGCCTCACTCCAGGGCAGCAGCTTCAAGGACGGCTTTACCGGCAGCGTGGTCGGCAGCCTCTCGGCCAGCGGTGCCGGGATCATCGGCGACAGCACGGCCGGGATGCCGCTCGCCAACATCGCCGCGCATGCCGTGCTTGGCTGTGCCAGTGCCGCAGCCGGCGGCAAGGATTGCGCAGCCGGGGCGATTGGCGGGGCTGGTAGTGCAACGGTGGCGCGGCTGATTGACAGTGCGCTTGCCGACACCGCGCTCAGTGAAACAACGAAGAACACGATCATTGCCAGCGGCAGTGTGGCCGGGTCGATGGCGATTGCCGGGGCGCTGGGCAAGGAGGTGATTACCGCCGGGAATGCGGCGGGGAATGAGGTGTTGAATAACTATCTCAAGCACACCGAAGTCGCAGACATGATCAAAAAGTTAGAATCCTGCAAGGCGAGGAGTTGTAGCGGTAGCGAGGTGGAAGCCATTCTTGGCGATTACCGCCGGCTCAGCGCCAGCCGTAGCGCCTACGATCTGCTCGATTCAGAGATCGCCGCAGACGTAATGGCCGGAGAGAAACTAATGGCAGCGTATATGCAAACCAGTGGCTCCTTCAGAATCAACTCGACAATCAATGCCTTGTTCGCCATCGACCGGGAGCAGGCAAGCATCGCCATGAATGCTCCCGTAGTGCAGGCCGCCCCATCGGCAAGCGACAGGCTAAAGACACTCAAGGCGCAAACGTATGAGGGGCAGCAGGCTCAGAATCTGACTGATTCGGTGATCATTGCTTCGCCGGTGTTGGTGCCAGTTAGTCTGGCCCGAATGGGCACAATGACGGTTCCGTATCTGACCAATCTGACCGGGCTGTCTGGAGAAGCGCTCGCCGTCAATTCCACCTTTGGCGCCGGCATGAACTACCTATCGGCCCAGGCACAAGGCAAATCCGACAGCGTTACGATGGCGATAACGGCTTGGGGGGCGGTGCAGCCGACGGCAGGGGCCATGATATCGAAGGCTGCCGGGGGTTCGTGGTCGGCTGAATTGGGGGCAGGTGGGCTGGTTGGTGTTGCGGGAAATATGCTAACCCAGGGTATTGAATATTCCGAGCAAAGGAAGGCTTTCTCGGTGAGGGATCTCTGGATTTCCGGAGTACTCGGCGCCGCAAACGCGTTATATGGCCGCAGTATGGTCTACGGCCTGCCGATTCCACAGGCACAAAGCGTTGGTGTGCAAGTCGGTATCAATGTTAGCAATCCCGTGCCATGGATCGACGTGATTCAGACCAAGGCTCTTGAAGTCCGGGATGCGGCAAATACTGGTGCCCAACAAGGGGGTAAGCAATGAAGCCCTTGTTTGAGGATAAAACCCAACAGGAAATGAAGTGGGATCACCCGTTCTACGTGATTTTTAGTGCGCTTGTACTGGCTTTCCTTTGCGCTGGTCAGGCCATGTGCGTGATCATTCTGTCGACATGGTCGTACGATCTTTTCGGATTGTTCACCTTGGTCTTGGCTTTCGTTGGCGGATGTTGGATGATCAGCCAATCCTACTGGATCACCTTCAGTTTCCCAAAGCGGGTACATGCCATTTTCCGTGCCGATGATGGGCAGCTGATCGTGGCACGTGACTACCCGTGCAAGCCGGTCACGATTCCAGCTGGCGCGCTGATCGCCTACAACCTGTCCTGGGGCAACTTCCGCCTCGATCTCGTGCAGCGCGGCAATGCGCCGCACGGCCTCAACATCTGGTTCGAATACCAAGGCAGACAATTCTGGATTTCGGAATCTTCATCCAATTACCGTGAAGCGCTCTACCTGCTGGCAGAGCACGCGACCCTGCAACAGGACCCACGGCTGCGCCGCTGGGAACGCTACGTGTTCTGGTATCGCTGGCGCGGGCATTTCAAGCAACGGCCGCAGTTGCAATCTGTTATCGACGAAATTCACCGCATCCTTGCGCGGGAACAATTGCGGTCGGAACCGCCTCCAGAAGCACATGCCATTTCGCCTTCGGAGCTCGAGCGCGTTGCCGTGCCGGATGGTTCCCTCGATAGCGCACGCTGGAATGACGTGCCGCAGCAGCCAACACCTCTTCTGGTCGCGCCGCCAGATGAAGAGACCCGGGAGTTCGGCAATGTCCGAATGGATCTCCGGAACGGACAGGCGACATTGACCATCAAGGGAAAAGCAGAAAACTGATGGGCTGCCGATTGCCCGCCGGCGTCACCTACGCCCAGGCGTGGAACCTCATCCCCGGCGTCGCCCTCTCCGCCGAACAGATGGCAGCGCTCACCAGCGACATCGTGTGGCTGGTGGAGAAAGAAGTGGCCGGCCAGAAAGTGCTCGTACCGCAGGTCTACGCCGCGTGCAGGACGGCGACCTCGCCCCCTCCGGCGCCCTGCTTGCCGGCGCCTCGATCAACCTTGAAACGGCAGGCGACCTGATCAACAGCGGGCGCATCGCCGGCCGCCAGGTCGTAGCGCTCACCGCCGAGAACATCAAGAACCTCGGCGGCAGCGTCGCCGGCAAAGAGATCTCCGTCCTCGCCAGAACCGACCTCAAGCTCCTCGGCGGCAGCTTCACCGCCGAAAACCGGCTGAGCGCCATGGCCGGGCGCAACCTCACCGTTGAGAGCAGCACCGTCGATCTCGATTACCGCGTGCCCGGAGAGAACGGCAGCGTGCACCGCACCGACATCAGCCGGGTCGCCGGGCTCTACGTCACCGGCACCGACGGCACCCTGCTGGCCAGTGCCGGCAACGACCTCGCCCTGCTCGCCGCCGCCATCATGAACGCCAACCCAACGGCAGCCGGCCCGGCCGGCGGCAGCGCCGCGACCACCGTTCTCGCCGCCGGCAACAACCTGACGCTGGGCACCGTCAGCGAAACCCGCGATGCCGCCACCAGCACCAAAAAGACCCGCTGGAGTGAATCGGCCAGCACCGAGGTCGGCACCCGCATCCAGACCGACGGCGACCTCACCCTCATCGCCGGCAATGACCTCGTCGCCCGCGCCGCCACCGCACAGGCCGGCGGTGCCATCAATGCCAATGCCGGGCGCGACCTCAGTATCGAATCCGGCCAAGCCAGCACCACCTCCGACTACACCCGCAAGAGTTCAAGCAGTGGCTTCCTCTCCAAGAAGACCAGCACGACCCATATCACCAGCGAGAGCACGACTGCGATAGCCAGTACCTTCTCGGGCGACAGCGTGACGCTGACGGCTGATCGCGACATCGCCGTGAAGGGCAGCAATGTTGTGGCAACGAATGACACCACCCTCATCGCCACCCGCAACCTCAGCATCGAAGCGGCCGCCGAGACGCACAACGAAACCCACTTCAGCAAGACCAAACAAAGCGGCGTATTCAGCTCCGGCGGTGTCGGCTTCACCCTCGGCAGCCGGCAGAACAGCAGCGATCAAAAGACCGATGCCACGCTGGCAGCCAAGAGCACCATCGGCAGCACCGACGGCAACGTCCTGCTGCTCGCCGGCGAAAAGTACCGCCAGGTGGGTAGTGATGTGATTGCCCCCCAAGGTGATATCGACATCGCCGCCAAGACCGTCGACATCGTTGAAGCGCGGGAAACGAGCAAGATGGTCACCGAAACGAAGAGCAAACAATCCGGCTTCACCGTGGCCTTCACCAGCCCCGTGATTACCGCGATCCAGACGGCACAGCAAATGGCCAGCGCCGCCAAAAACACGAGCGACCCACGCATGAAGGCACTGGCTGCGGCCAGCACCGGGCTGGCTGGTTACAACGCCTATGCCGCCCTGGAGGCCGGACAAGGCAAGACCGTGACGCTTGCCGACGGCACGGTCAAGGAGAACCAGATCCCGGTGCTCAACGACAAGGGTGAAGTTGCCGATTACCGCGATGCCAACGCCGCCGACAAGATGGGCGGCATCGGCATCAACCTCAGCATCGGCGGCAGCAAGAGCCAGAGCAAGAGCACGCAACAGAGCGACACCGCCGCCGTCTCCAACCTCACCGCCGGCCGCGATATCCGCATCGAAGCGGGCGGTGCCGGCAGTGAAAGTGACATCCTCCTGCAAGGCACGAACGCCACCGCCGCGAGAAACCTCACCCTCACCGTCGAAAACGAAATCCGCCTGCTCGCCGCAAGAAACACCGCCGAACAGAAAAGCACCAACAACAACAGCAGCGCCAGTGTCGGTATCGGCTTCATGGTCGGTGGCACGCAGAACGGCTTCACCATTCAGGCCGGCGTCTCGGGTGGCAAGGGCAAGGCCGACGGCCAGGATGTGAGCTACAGCAACACCCATGTCACGGCCGGCGAAACCCTGACCCTGCAATCGGGCGGCGACACCACGATGAGAGGCGCCGTAGCCAAAGGCGAGAAGGTCATCGCCGAGATCGGCCAAGACCTCAAGATCGAAAGCCTTCAGGACACCAGCACCTACGACAGCAAACAGAAGAGCTTGGGCATCAGTGTCAGTTTGTGCATCCCACCCTTCTGTGTGGGAGCGACAGGCAGTGGGTCGGTGAGCGCCAGCAACAGCAAGGTGAACAGCGACTACGCCAGTGTCAGCGAGCAATCGGCGATCCGGGCCGGCGACCAGGGCTTCGATGTGAAGGTTACGGACGATACCGACTTGAAGGCCGGCGCCATCACCAGCACGCAACAGGCCATCGACGAGCAGCGTAACCGCTTGAGCACGGGCACCCTCTCAATCAGCGACATTGCCAACCGCGCCAGTGCAAGCGCGTCGAGCAGCGGCTTCAATCTGTCGAGCGACATGCTCACTCAGGGCAAGTACGGCATTGCCAAGGGGCTCATTGGCAATGCACTGAACAACGCCGAGGAATCGGAAAGTAATAGCGGCCAGACGCGCGCCGTCATAAGCGGCGGAGCCGTCGAGATCACTAACGAAACACGTCAGCTTGCACTCTCCGGCAAAACGGCGGATCAAACTGTAGCCAGTCTCAACCGCGATGAATCCAATGCCCACGGCGCAGCCGAAAGGATCGACTACGAGGCGATGCGGCGACAAGTCGAGGCGGAGCAGGCGATCAAGGCGGCTATAGCGTCGCAAGCCGTGAAATTCTCCGATGAGGCCTATCGCAAGATATTTATCGAAAAACACCCCATGTACGAGGTGGTAATGGACAAAGACGGCAACACGCAGTTCGATGAAACTGGCCGACCGATCTTGCGCGAATTGTCGGCACTGGAAAAGACGACCCTCAAACCCGGATCGGATGGCAAAATTCGCATTGCCCCGAACGGCATCTTCAATGATGCCGTCGCAGCGGGCACTTACGCTGTCCAGCACAGCACTGCCCAGGGGCCGCAATACGTGATTTATTTCCCAGAAGCCAACAACGTCGTTTCAGAATTGCTGGTAGCCGGGTATCAAAAGTTTCTAGAAAATGACTTTTGGGGGCTTTCCAACTCCACATCCCAAGTCAAAGATGTCATGGTCCAATATGGCCAAAGCGGTTTACACCTTGACGGGCACAGCCGGGGCTCGATGACAATTGGCAACGCCCTAGAATCGCTGGGCAGTGTGCCGAATGCGCAAGGAGCCCTAAGCAACACAACGATTAATTTCTTTGGCCCGGCCTACAACGCACAGAAAGCGGACAACCTCTTAGACTTCCTTCAAGGTCGGCAGAGCCTGCCTGCGAAGCAACAACCCGCGACAGTGTTGCAGTTCCAGAATCATGGAGCAGACCCGGTCGGTGGGTGGATTGGCCATAATCCTCCTACGGGTGGCACGATTCCCGAGGGCAGTAGCCCAGCGCGGGAGATTGTTAGGGCGGGAACGGGGCAACCGGTGACTACCCATAACTGCTATGGGCGCTCAAGCGAGCGAGCTTGCGAGGGGTTTTGGCAAGATACTGGAAGCTATCCGGTCTTAATCCCCGCGACTGCATTGCCTGCCCAGGGGGAGCAGCGATGAAAAGACAGCTTCGACTGATTGTTCTGACTATTGGACTTGCCACCTCCGTCGGCGGTTGCGGTCTACGACAGGGATTTCAGCCGCTACCACCGACGTATAAAAATTGGGCGAAAGACGGCGTTTCACCAGATGGAGTCAAGGCCGCGTTGATGGAGTGCGGATTTGGCAACCCTTACACTGGGTTTGACGCCCATAAAAAAGTGCCGCTGAATACGCTTGTGCTAGCGGAGTTGTGCATGGAACAAAAAGGATTTCGCTATTTGCTGGAAGATAGTCGTGCGTGCGACGGCAAGTTCAGATCGTCTTTGCCGGCATGTCAGAGCAACAAGAACAAATAGCCGTTGAGCATGACTAATGAAAAGGGGACGCTACCCTTTAAAGCTAGATGAATTGGGTAGCGTCCCCTTTTTCCGGTACGAGAAAAACGCCCCGCCGCCGATTAGGCATTCCTGTCGCTGTTCGTTAAATGTCGGGACAAACCACGATATCCGGTGTTGAACTTCACCCATTACAAAGCAACGGTGCCACATGCTTCGATACGCGATTCTTTTGTCATCACTGTTTCTTTCGGCCTGCTCGATGTATCAAGGCCGGGTGGTCGCCAATGTTCCGTTCAAAGTCGACGGTGGCAGAACCATCATGCTGCCGATGACCAATGTTGGTGCGTTACCTGGCGAGAACGATCTCTACAAGGTCGAAGTGGCTGGGGTGAATGCCCAATTGGCTCCGGGCCAGCCCGACCAGTCGACGCTGACCTGGGTGTTCTCGGCGCTCATCAAGAATTCAGTACCCATCGAATCGGTTACGGTCGAGCGTGTTGCCGAGAACGGTGATCTGGCTCCTCTGGTCGATGACCGAGCCGTTTCATTGAAGGCCCAGAGCTGGCTTGGGCACGCTGCGCCACAACCCGTGACGCAAGATTCAGTGCCGTGGCTCTACCGCAGTGGCAATTCGAGTTTTCTGTTCAAGTTCACGGTTCGTGTGGCGGGCGAGCCCCCGAGCGTCATCTACCAGCCTTCACTCATCAGCCACCAGGTCAAGACGATTTATCTGGACGCCATCGGAAACAAAAAGAGCCGTTGAGTAGCGCCAGAACTCCCAAAGCCAACAAGGAACAACCCAATGAAGAATATCTGCGCCGGGCTGATCGTTTGCATGTCGATGCTTTCCGGATGTCTGGTGACTTCCCCGGTCAGCCAGCAAACGAGGATCGATGAGGTGCCGATGTATGGCGGTATCGACCGAATGGCGATTCCGGAGTTTAGAGCTGGAGATGCCAAGTTCATTTCCGACGTGTCCGCACAATTCGGCTCCAGGGAGAATG
This sequence comes from Rhodocyclaceae bacterium, assembly GCA_041674785.1. Taxonomy (GTDB): domain Bacteria; phylum Pseudomonadota; class Gammaproteobacteria; order Burkholderiales; family Rhodocyclaceae; genus Proximibacter. The sequence goes on along the minus strand of JBAYVG010000070.1, from coordinate 8,265 downwards.
CTGCGGCCATCTGGGTAGGTCGTGGCTTCAAGTTCCAGCAAGAGGGGCAACCGGGCATAGCTATGCGGCGCTTCAACCAAGCCTGGCTGCTGAATCCGAAGAATCCCGAGGTCTACGCTGGCTTCGCCTCTGTTCTGCACGATCAGGGCAAAAACTGCGAAGCGATGAAGATGATGGACAAGGCGCTTGAACTCGATCCGCCCAAATTTCAGGGAATCTATCCGGATGCGGGGCGCGTTATAACGCTTTGCGCAGTGAGCGATAACAGCCTGACACCAGAAGGCAGGAAGCGATTGTTTGAACGTTCGGAGCAGCTTTACCAGCTGGCTGAATCCGTAGAGCCGAACAAGCGTTATGTCTATTCCTCCTGGGCCACAGCCTACTATTGGCGAGCGCAGTATGCAGAGGCATGGAAAATGGTGGCAAAGGAAAGAGCTACTGGCGGTCGCCCCAGCGAAAGGTTTTTAGACCTACTGGCAGCGAAGATGCCGGAGCCGGGGCTGTAAGCAATTTAAGCGGCAGGCACGAATGCCACCAGTAAGCCCGGTCTCCTCGGTCGATTCTTCCGCCGGAAATAGTGCATGGGGGCGCCTGTGCCATTGGGGGCAGCATCACATTCTTTTTGGGGAAATAAGGCTTGTGGCACGGTCCTTTTCTTTTCCTGGGTGAGCAAGGGGCGGCCCGGGCGCCCGGTGAAAGAGGTTGATGACCGATCCGGGGAGTTGTATTGATAGGGGCGGCGGTTTTGAACATTAGTGGGTTTGAGAGAAATCGTGGTCTGTCCCCTATTATTCTCGGCCTTGGAGAACAGGCCTTGGACGGCCTCAAGCAGGCTGACAATACGTATCAAATCACAACGCGGGCTTTAGGTGGCGTACAGGCCGTTGGTGCGGCAGCAACTACGGTTGCCGGGACAACACTGACCGCCACAGGTGCTGCCTCCTGCGCACCGTCGGCTGGTGCGGGCTGCCTGGTCGCAGCAGGTGGCGTTGCGCTAACCCTCTACGGCATCGATCAAACCAAGGCGGGCGTTACCACGCTGATGGATGGAACCCCGTCGCGCACGATAGGCGGGGCGTTCGTCAGTCAGTGGCTGGGCATTAGCCCCGAGGCGGCTGAACTTGTTTATGGTGTGGCGGGGTTGAGTCCGGCGGTGGCGGAAGCTTATGCTATCAACAAGTTAGTGAATGGGCAGGTTGCGGCGAATGCTTGGGCCCGAGGTGCTTACACGGGAACAAGTGTTTCTTCGTACGAAGGTGGCGTTTATCGATATTCTCTGCCAGAGCATGTCGAAGGGGCAATAGGGGACAGACCACGATTTCCCATATATCATAGCCCGACTGTTATCTGAGAGTCTGCAAGATATGCCCCGTCGTGCCCGCCTGATGCTGCCTGGTGTACCGCTGCATGTGATCCAGCGAGGCAATGATCGACAAGCGTGCTTCTACAGTGACGAAGATGCCCGCTTCTACCTGGATTGGCTTCGTGAGTACGCAGAGAAAACGGACTGTGCCGTCCACGCTTACGTATTGATGACCAATCATGTCCATCTGCTACTGTCGGCACAAACTACCGATGGCGTGGGCGCTTTGATGAAAGCACTCGGGCAGCGCTATGTGCAATACATCAACCGTACCTACCGGCGATCAGGAACCCTTTGGGAAGGCCGTTTTCGATCCTGTCTTGCCCAGGAAGAGAGCTACTTGCTGGCCTGCCAGCGCTACATCGAACTCAATCCGGTACGCGCAGACATGGTCAAGCACCCAGCCGACTACCCGTGGAGCAGCTATCGAGCAAACGCCTTGGGAGAAGAGAGCAAGCTCATACGGCCGCATGCGCTCTACCAAACGCTTGGGCGAACGCCATCAGATAGAGAAGCCGCCTATCGCGAACTGTTCCGATACGAACTTGATCCCGGTGTCGTCGATGCCATCAGGCAAGCGACGAACGGCAACTACGCGCTCGGCGATTCACGCTTCGCATCGCAAGTTGCCACCATGCTTGGGCGACGGGTGAGCAAGGGGCGACCCGGGCGCCCGGTGAAAGAGGTTGATGACCGATCCGGGGAGTTGTTTTGATAGGGGCGGGGGTTTTGAACATTAGTGGGCTTGAGAGAAATCGTGGTCTGTCCCCTATTGTCTCTTTAATGCCGATACCCTCGGCCAGAACCTGATGGGCATTGGCGCACGCGGCGTAGTCAATGCCGGGGTGAGTACTGCGATCAACGGTGGCAGCTTTGGCGATGCTTTCCGGGGCAGCGTGGTTGGGGATATGGCGGCGGTGGGGGCGAATGCGGTGGGCGTCAGCACCGATGTTCATTCGCTCGAAAACATTGGCGGTCACGCAGTGATCGGTGCGGTGGCGGCAAAGCTGCAGGGTGGGGATGCGGTTGCCGGCGCCATGGGTGGCGCCACAGCCGCCATCGTGAATCCCTACCTCGATCTGGCGATTGGCGGCGCCGACGGCAGCGGCTGGGGCAGCGATCCCGAGACCGCCCAGAAATGGCGCTTCGGTACGCTACAACTGGCGAGCATGGCAACGGCCGCTACCATCGCCTCGGCAACGGGCAAGGACGGCATGGGCGCCGCGCTTGCCGCGCAGAACGAGACGGTCAACAACTGGCTGAAACCCAAAGAGCAGGAACTCAAATGGCGAGCCGGCAAGGCCTGCGACGCCGGGAATGCACGGGGTTGCGAGATCGGCACGTTGCTGAACCGGCTGGACGCTTCGCGCGAATCGACCTCCTCCGCCAAATTCTCAAGCGGCTTTGCCAATGCGCTCGTGCTGGCGGGTGGCAGTGCGCTGCTCATGCCGGTCGAGATCACCAAAGCCGTGGCCGAAGGGCGCAGTGTCGACTTCGCCATCGGCGTGCTGAAGGGAATCGCCGGGATGCCGGCGCATCTCTACAAAGGCCTTTCCTCGGATGATCCCGCGATGCGGGGAGCGGCCTTTGCGGAATCGATGATGGTGGTGGCTGGCTCGACAGCGATGGCGAGGAGTTTTGCGCAGGGTTTTAAGAACGCACAGAGCGCCGCGAGCAACGGCGTGGCCGTTGGCGACGAAGCGGCAGCGAAAGTGACGAACAATTTCTATCGGGATGGAGCAATTGCCGATACGAATAAAACCATGTCTTCTACCGGCCCATGGAAATCGGTGGCAGAACTCACCGCCAAGGAAGTGGACGCTGCGATTGCGGCCAAGCTGCCTCAGGGAACCACAATAACGGGCAGCAAACGTGCCGATGACCTGAATGCTTTATCGGTCGCAGATAAGTATGATCCGCCATACGTTCCGGGTACAAAAGTGCTGGAAGTTACAACGACGCAATCCAGCTCGTTCGTTCGCGTATTTGGCGGCGACTCTCGTCAGACCGGTTCTTGGGTGATGCGGGCAGAAGACGTACAAGGTCTGACGCCGCAACAGATCGCCAGTAAGTTCAGTCTGCCACAGGTGCCCACGATGATAGCGGACGTTACTGTTCCTGCCGGGATCAAGCTGGAAGTCAGCGCTGCGAACAATATCTCTCCGAATGCTGCCAAAGGTATTTTGACGGGGGACAATATTGGTGGTGGTGGAGTGCAGTTCCGGGTATTGAGCAGGCCTGAGCCGGAGGTGTTTAGTAATTGGTTCTCGAATCCAAGGATGTTGAAATGATCGTCGCCGTGAAGAGGCCAGCTGTTTGGAAATGTCTCATGCTCCCGGATGGCCAGAGACTCATTGTTTCCTCTCACTACGAAAATAAAGAGCGTTTGTCTGTGTATGACGAGAATCACAACATTTTTCGGCTCGATGCAGCAGGCAACGTGCTGTGGCAAATCGAGCGTAACGAAGGAGTGGTTGAAGAAGGGTTTGGCGGCCTGCGTCGAGCGGCGGAGCGCGGAGAAACAGATGCCGAATCCGGTTTCTTGTCAGGCATTGAACCCTTTATGTGCTTCATCCTGCATTACCCCGACGGGCGAAATAACATTGATCCCAATACTGGCGAGCCTCCGGACTGTGCAATATGGGAACCTGGCGTTCAGGTGCGAACATCCAGCCTGAGCGGCTGGCCATATGATGTAGATATTGAACGGGGAGTTGCCAGAAACATTGCAACCAGGCCTATACGTCCGTGGTAGCAACCGATACGCGCCGAAGCCATTTGAAATTCACTCTTCTCTCCCGCTGGCGCCGCATTCTCGCCAGTGCCCTGAGCGCTTGGCTGCTTTTCTCCCCGACCGGTTTTGTCGGTGCAGCCGCCCACCCGTCCAGCAACAGCGCCCTAGCCGCCGGCCGAAACCTCACCCTCCAGACCACCGGCGACCTGCAACTGCTCGCCGCCTACAGCCAAAGCCGTGAAACCACCCAGCGCACCACGCAGGGGCGCAAGAAGCTCGAAACCCTCAACTTCGAACTCGAACAAAACCGCGTCCTGCTCGCCACGCTGACCGCCGGCAACAGCATCGACCTCAACGTTGGCGGCAACGTCGCTGCACAAACCGGTGCCACCGACGCCGACGGCAATCTGCAGGCTGACCGCATGACGGCCACTGGTGTCATCAAAGGCAGCGACCGCCAGCAGGTCAGCCTCATCCACACCAGCGACAAGAAAGGCACCACAAGCAACGGCCCGACCAGCAAAGTCCTCGGCAACCTCGCCGCGCAAGGCATCCGCAGCGGTGCAGCAGATAGCTTCGCCCCCGAAGCCCTACAAACCGGCCAAGCCGCTGTAGCCGCCCTGATGCAGAACGGCCTGCTTACGATCAGGAACCAGCCCGCCATCCAGGCCACCCTCAATGCCCCGGTGCCCAACGGCAGCGCGCTCACCTACAAGGACAGCAGCGGCAGAGTCACCCTCACCGTAGCCGGCGAGGCCAAGGTACAAGCCGTCTATAACCAGCTCAAGCTGACCGAGACCTTCGACGTCAAACACTTCGCCGATCAGGGTACGGCGCAGGTGGTGACACTGGTGGCGGCGATTGCGCTGACGGTGATGACCTCCGGCGCCGGCGCGGCCATGGTCGGTGCCACCGGTGCGGCCAGTAGCGCAGCCGCCAACGCCGCCTTCATCGCCATGGCCAGCACGATGACCGGGCAGCTGGCGGCAGGGGCCAGCTTCGATCAGGCGTTCCAGGTGGCGTTGAAGGCCGGCACTACAAGTGCCATCACCGCCGGCATTCTCAATACCCAGATGATCGACACCGCGCAGGGCATGCAAAGCATCAACCAGCTGGCCAACGTGCAGACCACCGGTGCCAACATCGTGGGCAACTTCAATGCCGATACCCTCGGCCAGAACCTCATGGGCATCGGTGCGCGTGGTGTGGTCAATGCCGGGGTGAGTACTGCGATCAACGGTGGCAGCTTTGGCGATGCGTTCCGAAGCAGCGTGGTCGGCGATTTGGCGGCGGTGGGGGCGAATGCGGTGGGGCAAGGCCCCCAGACCCTGTCACCGGGCAATATCCTCGGTCATGCCGCTGTCGGCTGCGTTGCTGCAGCGGCCAATGGCAAAGGCTGTGCTTCCGGCGCCATTGGCGGCGCCGGGGCGGCGGTCGTTAATCCACTGCTCGATCAGGCGATTGGCGGTAGCGATGGTTCAGGATGGGGCAGTAATCCTGAAACCGCGCAGCAGATGCAAACGGCGACGCTGCAGTTGGGCAGCATGGCGATCTCCGCCGCCACGGCGGCCGCCCTCGGCAAGGATGGGATGACCGCCGCGCTGGCAGCGCAGAATGAGACAGTGAACAACTACCTGACCCGGAACCAGATCGAAGACAAAGCGAAAGCGCTGGCGAATGCGAAGACGGAAGCAGATCGGCAGAAGGTTTTGAACGACTACGCAGCACTGGATGGAAAGCAGCGAGACGCTGCTGCTGCGTGCCTGCTTGGCGGGAACTGTGCCAGCGTGACCGATCCGGCTGCGATCAAGGCGGCGCTGGCAGACCTCAATGCGGCATGCGCGCCACCGCGAATCTGCAAACCCGAAGCAAAAGCAAGTATTGCTGAATTGAACGCGCTATATGGCAAAGCCGAGAGTATTGCGAAGGTTTATCCTGTTGAGACGCTGATAGCGCTTCTGGCAACGGGCGGGTTGAGTGTTTCTGCAGGAGGTGCTACTGGGGTATCGACAGGAATGAGAGTGACGGGCGGTATTATCGGCGTCGGAGCAAACTATTCCTTCCAGGACAAGAACCTGTCAACGGACAGTGTTGACTTGGCTATCGCAGGAGTGACGGGTTATCTGGCAATGGGCCGCACTTTGTGGCCAACTACAGCCATTAATACCTCAGGGGCTTTGATCGGATCAACGATCAAGGGAGAAGATCCTTATCCTGGGATGGCTGGTGCGGCGCTCGGGACAATTGTTGGCTACCGTGCAGGAAAATCGATAGAAGTGCCACTCGATAATCGAATGAATCATTGGTCTCGTATCGGCTATTTCAAAGGGAATCTTGAGATTTCAAAGTGGTATCCGCCGAGCATGGTGCCTAGCTTGTCGGGTAACTTGGTGTCGAGCATTGCGCAAGAGAACACAGGCAATAATGCCAAAAACGCTATCGTTAGTTCCGGCAAGTAGTACGGGGGGTGTAGTGAAAGTATTTTTGGTGCGTATGTCATATTATCTTCTGGCGTTTGGCTTCGTTATCTTGGTGATTGCCCCAATTACAGTCCCGCTGATCACTAACATCATCGCTTGGCCTTATACGAAGCATTGGGCTACTTGGAGCGAGATGCTTGATACCGCAATCTGGGTTTTTTCTCGGGGATTGATCGTTACTCCATTTGCCGCGTTCGTTCTTACGGCATATGAATTTGGCATGCATCGCGGCTGGTGGAAGTAGAGGCGAATTAAAGGGGCCGTGTTCGAATTATCTGCACTATCCATGCACAACGAATAACAAAAAGGCAAGCCGGTTACCCCTTATCTTCGCCGGCGGCATAGCGAAATTAAAGACGTGGCACAGTTTCCCTCTGAGTAATGAACGTCCATTCCCCCCACTACGCCATCTCCCGCATTCAGGCCAAACCCGGCATCTGGTGCTGGCTGGTCGCCTTCCGCCGGCGAGGCACGCACTACTACAAAGCCTTCTACGACGTTCGCCGTGGTGGCCCGGAAAAATCACTGGCAGCGGCCATTGCCTGGCGCGATGAACAGCTCGCCAAGGTTGTGGCGCTCGGCAAGCGCGATTTTTGCCAGTTGCGGCGTACCACCAACACCAGCGGCGTGGCCGGCGTCGTATTCATTCGCCCTGCTAGCCAGCCGGAAGGGAATTGGCAGGCAAGGCTCCGGCTGCCGGATAACCGCATCATCAGCAAGACTTTCTCGGTGAAGGCCTATGGCGAGCGCGAAGCGTTCCGGCTGGCCGTCGCCGCCCGGCAAGAGTTGCTGACACATGTCGCAGACGAGCCTTTTCTCCATCATCCGTTGGCAAAAGCGTTTTGTGCCCGGCAGAGCGCAGCGGGTGGCGGGGTAGCCGATAAGCACCAGAAGCCGCCGGGGAGAAAACCCTGAAGCACGCCCATTTTCAGTTGCCCGGCCAGCCATCCGCCATTGCCCTCGCCCGCCTCCGCCCCACCGCCTTTGCTGCACTCCTCGCCTGCGGCGCCCAACTGGCCCTGCTGCCCGCCGCCCACGCCCAGGTCGTCGCCTACAAAGCCGCCCCGGCCAGCCAGCGCCCCACCGTGCTCAGCGCCGGTAACGGGGTGCCGCTGGTCAACATCCAGACCCCCAGCGCCGCTGGCGTCTCGCGCAACACCTACGAACAGTTCGACGTCGAGACGCAAGGCGTCATCCTCAACAATAGCCGCACCAACACCGCCACCCAGCTCGGCGGCTGGGTTCAGGGCAACCCCTGGCTGGCCCGTGGCAGCGCCCGCGTCATCCTCAACGAAGTCATCTCCGCCAACCCCAGCCAGCTGCTGGGTTATGTCGAAGTCGCCGGCAGTGCCGCGCAAGTCGTTATCGCCAACCCGGCCGGCGTCACCTGCAACGGCTGCGGCTTCATCAACGCCAGCCGCGCCACGCTCACCACCGGCACGCCCATCGTCAGTAGCAATCTGGACGGCTACCGCGTCGAAGGCGGCACCATTCGTGTTGAAGGCGCCGGCATGGATGCCAGCCGCGTCGGCTATACCGACCTCATCGCCCGTGCGGTTGAAGTCAATGCCGGCATCTGGGCACAGACGCTCAAGGTCACCGCCGGCACCAATGTCGTTGACGCCGATAGCAGTCAGGCGACTCCGGTTGCCGCCGCGCCCGGCAGCGGCGCCGCCCCCGCCTTCGCC
>JBAYVG010000069.1:0-16161 GCA_041674785.1 Rhodocyclaceae bacterium | reverse complement strand
TCTTGAGGTGGGCGCGGCCGGCGGCAGCCGAGTTGCCAAACCGTTTTTTCAGCGTGCCGTCGCTGCCGGCAATCGGCAGCGAGGCCATCATCTCCGGCATCACCGGGCTCTTCCAGGCCGCCAGCAGCAGCTTGCCCAGGCCTTCTGCGGTGACGCGTTCGATGCGCGAGAGGCCGGCGCCGGTATCCAGCACGCTGCCTTCAATCCCCTTGTCTTTCAGCCATTGTGCAATGCGGGACTTGGCCATTTCCGGGGTGGTCGGGCAGGCATTTGCGGTGCTCAGAAACAGCTGCCGGGCCATGACGTTGTTGCTCCATTTGTTAACGTCGCGAACGATCTCGCCTAGCGGCGGCGATTCCTGCGTCGCTAGCACGCGCGCCGATGCCGGCGCTTCACCCTCGCGCACCTGACCATTGAACTTGCCGCCCAGTTCGCGCCACAAGGCACGGAACAGTCGCTCGACCTGGGCATTGGCGGCCCAGGGTGAAAGATGCAGCGCCTTTTCGCCGCAAGCGGTGGCGTAGCTGCCGCTGACTTCGATGCTGTTGGCGTCTGTGACGATTTTCAGCTTCTCGCGCCAGTCGCCGCAGTCACTGTCGCTGAGGACGATGCGGCTGCTGACGCGCAAGCCCTCGGCCGGCGTTTCCGTAATGAGCACGACGCTACGGTTGGCCGGGTCGGGCGATAGCGTCAGGCGCAGGCTCTTGAAGTTGATCAGCAGCGCGTCGGCACCGGCGTTGTAGGGGCGCAATGGTTCGTTGTCGAAGGCGGCCGGGTCATGCGGTGGCAGGAGAAAAGCGCTGCGGTCGAGAACCAGGTCGCCGCCAAGCTCGCTGACGCCGCGTGCTCGCAATTGCCGCAGCAACAGCCAGAAGCGCTCCAATGTCAGGCTCGGGTCGCCGCTGCCGCGCAGATAGAGCGGCCCTTCGAGCTTGCCGTCGCGCGGCGCGCTGTCGGCCAGTGCCTGTGTCTTCCAGGTGTGGGCCGGGCCGAGCAGGTCGAGGGCGGCGTAAGTCGTCACCAGCTTCATTGCCGATGCCGGGTTCATCGGCTTGCCGGCGTTGTGGGTCAGCAGCGGCTTGTCGCTATCGACCCGCTGCACGAAAAAGGCGGCGTTGGCTGCCGGCAGTCTGGCCTCGCGCAGTGCCATGGACAGGGAGGCCGGCAGCGCTGTCGCGGCAGCGGCAAGGCCGCAGACGAAGAATAAAGTAGCGGCGAGCAGGCGTGGAAGTCGGCGGGTGAGGGGGAACATGGGGTGCATGGGGGCGATGGCAATGGCTGCAGTTTGGTAATATTGCCGCACTTCGGCAAATGCGAGAAATCATGCAAGCAGAGTCACCCACGGATACCCCGGCGTTGACGCGGGATCGGCGACGTCATCAGCGCATCCAGTTCGATGAGCCGCAACCGATCCGGATTGGTCACGGTGGCCAGCGCGCCGTCGGCGGTCTGGAAAATCTTTCCCTCGGCGGGTTGATGTGCCGGAGCACCCTTCCCCTGGCCGTGGGCGATACCGTGACCTGTGAATTCCGTGTTTTCAGGTCGCCCTTGATCGAGCTCATCGGTAGCGTTACCAGCCGCGTCGGCGACGGGCTCTACGGGGTGCGCTTTCAGGCCGGACCGATGAGCCAGCACCTGATCGAAGACAGCATCAACACCGCGATCGAACAGGGCAAGGCCACCATCCTGACCATTCATAACCTGCCCGGCGGTAAGGTGATGCGCGTGGTTGGTGGCCTGACGGCGTCGACGCGCAACGATTTCCTGCACGGGGTCGAGCGGGTCGGCGTCGTCGAAATCGACTTGTCGGAAGTGACCCGCATCGATCGTGAAGGCGTTTCCATGTGTGCCCTGGCCGTTTCTCGCCACGGCGTCCGCGCCGAACGGCGTTCGGCCTGCGTGCAGGCCGCATGGCAATAGTTGACGCCGATTCCATGCCTGACGAACAAGGCGCCGCGCTGGTCGAAGCAGTTCGCGATGCCCTGCGCACGGTCATTGATCCGGAGGCCGGCATCAACATCGTCGAACTGGGGCTTGTCTATCGCATCGACGTAAGCGGTTCGCTCGTGCACGTCGATCTCACCATGACCTCACCGACCTGCCCGATGGGCGACATGATCCTTGACGATGCGCAGCAGGCGGTGGCGTTCTGCCTGCCCGAGGGGACGTCGCTCGATCTTCAACTTGTCTGGGAGCCCGCCTGGGGCCCGGAACGGATGAGCGAAAAGGCGCGCGGCCATTTCGGCTGGGATGCTGCGGATGGCGAGTGAGCCGGCGGCCAGCCGGCCGTCGCATCCTGCTGGAAAAACCGCCGGCCTCCCCGTTGCCTGGCGATTCCCTTTGTTATTGTTGGGCATGCTGTCGTTGCTGGCGGGCGTCTCGGCGGGGCTGCTGCGCGCCGGCTGGAATTTCCCCGTAGCGCAATCGGCCTGGGTCGGCCTGCATGCACCGTTGATGATTGGTGCTTTTTTTGGCACGGTCATCGGCCTTGAGCGGGCGGTAGCGCTGGGGCGTGGCTGGGGCTATCTGTCGCCGTTGGCAGCCGGTTTGTCGGGGCTACCGCTCGGCGCCGGTGCGCCACCGCTGATCGCCCTGCTGCTGATGGCCTCTGGCGCACTGGTGCTGACGCTGACGACGCTGCGGGCGGCGCAGCGGCAACCTTCCTTGCATGCCCACATCCTGGCCGTGGCCGCCGCCCTGGCCGTGACCGCGCCGCTGGCCTGGCTGGTCGGCCAGCCGCTGGCGGCCATTGCCGGCTGGATGGGCTTTCTGGTGCTGACCATTGCCGGCGAACGTCTCGAACTTTCCCGCTTCCTGCCACCTTCGCCTGTGGCCCGTCGCCTGTTTCTTGCCATCGTTGCGGCCTTCCTGCTGGCCGTTCTGGTGACCTGGTTTGCTGCTGCGGGTTTGGCGCTGCTGGGCATGACGCTGGTGGGGCTGGCGCTCTGGCTGTTGCGCCAGGATGTCGCGCGGCGCACCGTGCGCCAAGCCGGCCTGACCCGCTTCATCGCACTCTGCCTGCTTTCCGGGTATGCCTGGCTGCTGTTGGGCGGCGGGCTGCTGACCTGGCAACCGGATTCCGTTTTCTTCATGGACGCCGCATTGCACGCGATCTTTGTCGGCTTCGTGTTGGCCATGGTCTTTGGCCATGCACCGATCATTTTCCCGGCGGTGGTGCGGGTAGCGCTGCCCTATCACCGGGGTTTCTATCTGCCGCTGCTGGTCCTGCATCTGTCGCTGCTGTTGCGTGTTGGCGGTGGACTGGCCGGTGTCGCCGACTGGCGGGCCCTGGGTGCAGCCGGCAACGCGCTGGCGCTGGCACTGTTCGTTCTGACCATGGTGTTTACCGCCCTGTCTTCCTCCCTTTCCGGGCGCAAGCGCCGGCGCTGAAGGCTCAGGCGGTTGTTGTCCCGCTGTTATCCGGCGACTCGTCGGCAGCCAACTGCCGGCAGCAGTTGCGGCCTTCGCGCCGGGCGGTGTAGAGCGCCGCATCGGCGCGTGCCAGCAAGCGCTCCGGGTCATCGCCTTCGACTGCCGGTGAAACGCCAAAGCTGGCAGTGATCCGCAGTTCAGGGGCGCTTGCGATGAAGCTTTGCCCTTCTATCCGGCGCCGCAAGCGCTCGGCACAGTCCAGTCCTTCCCGACCGTCGGTTCGCGGCAATACGCAGCAGAATTTCTCGCCGCCCCAGCGGCCAACGTAGTCGATCTCGCGCAGGTCTGCCGCCAGAAAAGTGGCGAAGGCGACCAGCAGTTCGTCGCCGCAGGCCTGGCCGCGCCCTTCGCTGATGTCGGCAAAACCGTCGATTTCCACGACCAGCGCGCTGACGGGGATCTGGTAGCGGCGCCGCAAATGGAGCTCGCGCACCAGCGCCTCGCTGATGCGATGGCGGTTGAAAACACGGGTCAGCGGGTCGTGGGTAGCGAAAACATGCAGCTTGAGATGCGTCGCTTCGATCTGCCGCGCCTGCTGTTCCAGCTGCTCGCGACCCTTGCGTTCGGCGTCGAGCGTAGTTTCCAGCCGGGCGGCCAGGTCGGAGAAGGCGAGCCGCTGCACCAGCGCCTCGTTCATCAGGCGGCTGACCGAGGTGGACATGATCAGCAGCAGGACGAAAAAGAGTCCGGCAGAAGCAATCAGGCCATAGCGCTCCTGTGCCGCCAGAAATGGTGTCTCCATCAATGCGTAGGCGATGACGATGGTAAAGACCGGCAGCAGGAAGGCCAGGTAGACGAAGCGCACTGCCGCCATCGAGTTCATCGTGAAGGCCGTGGCTGCGGCGAGGAAGGCGAGCTTGACGGTAAACAGCATGTCCAGCTGGCCGGTGTCGAGCATGAAGAGCATGGCACCCCAGCCGCCACCGGCGGCGGCCGTGGTCATCGTTTCGATGTCGAGCCAGAGCGGGCTGGCGTCGCCCCGGCCCTGGCGCGAGAGAAAAGTGTGGGCAACGAGAATGCGCACAGCATAGACGCCGAGCATGGCGACGCCCCACATGAACACTGGTCCGGCGGGTACACGGCCGTAATGCAGGGCGGCAATCAACACGATCGGCAGCAGCGCCAGAACGGACGAGGTACGTGTCCGCTGGAACAGGGCTTCGAGTTGCAGGTTATAGAGCCGCGCAGCTTCGGCGGAATTTTCGTGCATGGTGTATGACGAGTGATGTCCGGTAGTCAATGTATCACCTGACTTCTCGCCTCACCACTTGTGAATGCAGCAAAGCAGTGGCTGAGTCCGTCTATTCGCGGTAGGTAATATCGACGCGTCGCAGCTTTTTCTGGCAGGCAGCGCTCTTGCAGCGAACCCCCGGTCTTTCGCTGCCCATGCTGATGCGCTGTATGCGCGACCTGGCGACGCCGAAGGACTGCAGCAGGCGGGCAACCGCCAGCGTTCGCTGTTCCGAAACGGCGAGGTTGTAAGAGCGGCTGCCCCGGTCGTCGGTATGCCCGGTCAGCACAACATCAAGCTTCGGGTTGGCCTTGAGGTGTTCGGCGTGCGCGCGCAGCTTGGCCTCTCCTGCGGCATCGACCTGGGCCGCGCCGAGCGAAAAATAGATGCTGTTCTCGTCCTTGATGCGTGCCAGTGCCTGCTGTTCTGTGAGCGCGGCTGGCGCGACGGCAGTGGACGGCGAGGTCGCGGTATCGGTCGTCGGCTCGGTGGCTGGAGAAGGGTGTTCCTGCCGAGGCGGGTTGCCGCCGCAGGCGGAGAGCAGCCCAAGGGTGATCAGAATTGCAATCGCTGAAGCCGGCGTTGTCCGACAGCGTTTTTTGAGGACGGGCGCAAGCGGCATGCAGAATTTCATATTGTCTTTTCCCTGTTTCATCGCGGCGCATCCGGATGCGCGGTGAAGCGATGATTGTGTCGACCGGGTTTGCCTTTCAACCGGGGGATCAATTATATTGGCGGCTCGTCCAAGTGCAATGCTGCGCACCAGCGCAAGCACAAGCGCATTTCGCTTCACCTCTGCTATCCCTCCATGCCTCCGTTGTCCCGAGGCGTTTGGCTGCCCGTTCTTCCAGTGGCCAGCCATCAAGATAAAGGAGATCTACCATGAGCAGACGTCCCCTGCGTATTGGTTTGTCGGCACGGATCTATCATCCACAGGCCGGCGCCACCGGCCTGCAGTCAAAGTCGCTGCAATACCTGGAGCAATCCGTGGCGCACTGGGTCATGTCGCGCGAAGTCATGGTCTTCATGATTCCGTCGGTCAGTGGCGACGGTATTGTTCACCGTAGCAGCATTCGCCTCTCCGACTATCCGCAGTATCTCGATGGCCTGGTTCTCCAGGGCGGCGCCGATATTTCGCCGCAATGCTATGGCGAAGAGCCGCTGCAGGCAGACTGGTCAGGTGACCGCCTGCGCGATGCCTATGAAATGGAATTGCTGCACGAGTTCATGGAGGCCAAACGGCCGGTGCTCGGTATCTGCAGGGGTTTGCAACTGATCAACGTCGCCCTCGGTGGTACGCTCTATCAGGATGTGGCTACCCAGTACGAGGATGCTGCGGTACATGTCCATCCCGATTACGACCGCCATGCCCATGAAATCGTCTGGGACGAAAGCTCCGGCCTCGCCAGGCTTTACCCGGAGCAGCGCCGTGGTGGCGTTGTTTCCATTCACCATCAGGCCATTCGTACGCTCGGCAAGGGGCTGACGGTCGAAGCCCGCAGTGCCAGCGATGGGTTGATCGAGGCTGTGCGTCTTGAAGGTCGCCAGTACGTCGTCGGCTTGCAGTGGCACCCGGAATTTCATCCGCCGGGCGCCCCCGATCTGCTCGATTGCACGCCCATCCTCGACGAGTTCCTGACAGCAGCACGAGGCCGACGATGGTAAGCGTTATCTTTTCTGGCGGAACCACCGGCGTGCGGCATGACTGAGGTGCTCGGGCTGCCCCGGCCGTGGTGGGAGGCCGCGCAGGAGCGCCTGTTCTTCCTGCCGCCTTTCCCCGAACAAGCGGATTCGCTGGCCTTGTTCAGTCTGCTGCTGGTGGTCGGGCTGCTTATTGGTGAGTGGCTGAGTGCCCGTTTCCGCTGGCCAAAGCTGATCGGCTACGTGCTCGCCGGCACGATCTTTGGCCCCTCGCTGCTTGGCTGGATCAGCATTGAGGCGCTGGCTCAGGCGCGCCCGATTGCCGATGCCGCGCTCGGTCTGCTCCTGCTCGAAGCCGGGCGACGGCTGGACCTGCGCTGGCTGGCCAGCAACCCGGCGGTGCGGCGTAGTACGGCTGTCGATATTGCGCTCTCCTTCTTTGTCATCTACCTCTTTGCCAGTCTTGTTGTCGGCATGGGGCCGGCCTGGGCGGCGGCGACTGCGGCAGTCACCATGGCGTCAGCACCGGCTGTGGTATTGCTGACAGTCGAGGAATTCAAAGCGCAGGGGCAGGTGACCGAGCGTGTCATCCTGCACACGTCGATCAGTTCGGCGGCGGCCTTTGTCCTCTTTGCTCTGGTACTCGGTGTGGTCCATGCCGAGTACAGTGATGATTGGCTCAATGCGGTGGTTCATCCGCTCTGGGTGGTGGCTGGCGCAGTACTGATCGCCTGGGGCGTGTCGCGCTTTGCCCTGCTGGTTGCACGGCGCTTGCCGAAGCGTTCGCTGGCCCAGGTTTTCATCCTCGTTGCCAGCGCCCTGTTCGCGGTCGGGCTGGCGCGCATGCTGGCAGTGCCGGTCTTCCTCACGCTCTTTCTGATGGGTGCTCTGCTGGCTTTCCGCGATGAAAAACAGACACTGCGTTACACCGAACTGCCAGAAGGGCACTGGCTTCTCGCCATCATTCTTTTCGTGGTCATCGGCGCCTCGCTGCCCTGGCACGAGTTCACCTGGTTGACCGGCTTGCAGGCCCTCGGGCTGCTGCTGGCGCGGGCATTGGCCAAGGTTGGTGCGCTCTACTGGAGCGGCAAGGATCTGCCGGCGATGAAGCGCCTGCTTGTCGGAGTGGGTATTCAGCCCTTGTCGGCGACTGCGGTGTTCATGGCCTATGAACTGGCCAGCCTGTATCCGGAAGTCGGGCGTTCGGCTCTCTTGCTGCCCTTGTTTGCTGCCGCCATCATGGAAATCGCCGGGCCGGCCCTGTGCCGCTTTGCGCTGGTGAAGTCGGGCGAAACTGCGCTGGACGACAAGTCGAAGGGGGGTATCGGATGAGCGATTCCATTGGCGAATTCACATACAGCGCGCCGCTGACGCTGGGTGTCGAACTGGAACTGCAGCTGGTCTCGCGCCGCGACTTTGATCTGACACGCGGCGCCACGGATCTGCTCGACACCCTCGCGTACGACGGACGTTTCGGTGAGATCAAGCTGGAGATCACCGAAAGCATGATCGAAGTCAGCACCCTGGCGCGTGCCACGGTAGGCGACATCCATGCCGACCTCGAGGGTTTGCGGGCGACGCTGGTGAAGCAGTGTGACCTGAACAACATCAAGGTCTGCGGTGGTGGCACGCACCCGTTCCACCGCTGGGCCGAGCGCCGTATCTGCCCGGGCGAGCGCTTCGACGAGGTCTACCAGCGCTACGGCTATCTGGCCAAGCAGTTCACTGTTTTCGGCCAGCACATCCATGTCGGCTGCACTTCGGCCGACGAGGCGATCTGGCTGACGCAGGCGCTGGGCCCGTACGTGCCGGCGTTCATCGCCTTGTCGGCGTCGTCGCCCTTTGTTGATGGCGTCGATACCTTCTTCCAGTCGGCCCGCCTGAATGCCGTATCGGCCTTTCCGCTCAGCGGCCAGTGCCCGCCGCTGGCGGACTGGAATGCCTTCGTCGACTATTTCAAATTGCTGCAGGCCTGCGGAATCGCCCGCAGCATCAAGGATCTGTACTGGGACATCCGGCCGAAGCCGGAATTCGGTACGGTCGAAGTGCGCGTCTGCGATACGCCGCTTGGCATCGAGATGGCAGCCGCGCTGGCTGCACTGGCGCAGTCGCTGAGTCGCTACCTGCTGCGCACGCGGCCGCCGCTGCATGCCGAGCGCTGGCTGCATGTCGCCCGCTACAATAAATTCCAGGCCTGCCGTTACGGCCTGGCGGCAATGATTTCCGACCCGATCGGGTTTTGCCAGGTATCACTGCGCGACAGCCTGTTCGCCTTGCTCGAAGCGCTTGCCGAGGATGCCGAGGTGCTGGGTTGTGCGCAATGGCTGAAGGTCTTGTCCGCGGTCGTGCAAGCCGGCAGCGGTGATGCCGAATGGCTGAGAGGGCGTGCCGCAGTGCATGGCAACCTGCACGATACGGTGCGGGATGCCTCGGCATGTTTTATGGAGAAGACAGCATGAAACCCTGGTCGCTGTTGGTCGTCCTCCTGCTTGCGGCAGGCAGCTTGCCGCTGCGGGCGGCTGCAGAATGCGAACCTGAACGTCTGCCCGCCGGCAAGCGGGCCATCGGCAAGTGGATCACCGCCGACAACTGGCTGGCGCCGGGCAACCAGCGCGCCAGCCTCTCGGCAGCCGAGGTCTTCATGCCGCGAATCAGTCTGCGCGCCAGCAGTGCGGCCGTGCCGCTACGGCCTGTTGCGCGCCAGCTCGACTTCGACAAGATGACGCTGGTCGATCCGGCCGACGAGAAGACGCAAAGCCTGGCCTTCCTGCTCGACAGCCGGCTTTACGCAGATGCCGTGCTCGTCGTGCACAACGGGCGCGTACTGGCCGAGCGCCAGTGGCACGGCGCCCGGCCGGAACAGTCGCGCGCCCTCCTGCAGGCCGGTCGCCCGGTGCTTTCGTTGCTCGGTGCGATGAGCGTTGCCCAGGGCAAGCTGGTGCCCGAGCGTTCGGTGGTGCGTTATGTGCCGGCACTCAGCACCAATGTCGCACTGCGCCGTTTGTCGGTACAGCGCCTGCTCGAAGGTGACGACCGCTACGAGTGGTCGCAGGAAGACCTTGAGCAATGGCGCCGCGCTGGTGGTTGGGGGGCTGATCCCAACCTCGGCGGCGTGCGTGACTGGTTGAGCCAGCCGGAACGCTGGGAGCGTCTGCTGCACGAAGCCTTGCCGGCAGCTGCCGAGGGCGGCCCGGACGACGACTTGCTGGCCTGGGTGTTGGCTGAAAGCCACGGGGCGCCGCTGGCCAGAGTTTTTTGCGAGCAGATTCTGGCGCGCATGCGGCCGGAGCAGCCGGCGTCGTGGTTGACCGATGCCGCCGGAAATGAACTGGCGGGCGGCTTGGTTCTTTCTCTCAAAGATTTTGCCCGCCTTGGCCAGCTGCTGATCGAGGCGCGTGCTACACCGACACGCAGCCGCATTCCTGCCTGGTTTGTGGAAACACTTACTGCTTCCAGCGGTGGTCGTACGGCGGCGGTGCCGGCATTGAGCGGCCTGCGCAAGGGCAGCGACCTGCGTTATGGCTTCGTTCGTCTTGGTGGTGTGGCCAATCGTGTTGCCATTCTTGGCGCCCACGGCACCAGTCTTTATGTCGATTTCGACCGGCGCCTGGTGATTGCGCTGTATGCCGCGCATCCGCAGGTGCGCAGTCCCTTGCAACTGGCCTCGCTGGAGCGTTTTTGGGATGCCATTGGCGCCTCCGTTCCGGCTGTGCGCAAGCGTTGACCTATGCCGGCAAACCCGAAATACTCCGCCCTCTTTTGATCGGATTTTGCCGGGGAACATGGCATGGACCCACTGACTCACGCTGCGCTCGGCGCAACCGCCGCACAGGCGCTGCTCGGCCCGCGCCTCGGGCGCCATGCTTGGATGCTCGGCGCCGTCGGTGGCGTGCTGCCCGACGCCGATATCCTGATCAGTAGCGCCAGCGATCCACTGCTGGCCATCGAATACCACCGCCAGTTCACCCACGCCTTCGCCTTCATTCCCGTTGGTGGTCTGGCCGCTGCCGCTCCCTGGCTGGTGCAGGCGAAGCACCGCGCACAATGGCGGCCCGTGCTGGCGGCCGCGACGGTCGGCTACGCCACCCACGGCCTGCTCGACGCCTGCACCAACTACGGCACACACCTGCTCTGGCCTTTTGTCGATCTGCGCGTGGCGTGGCATTGGGTGACCACCATCGGGCCGTTGCTGACCTTGATGCTGCTGATCGGCCTGACCTTTGCCGTGCGCCGCAAGTCGCGGCTGCCGGCCGTGCTTGCCTTGCTCGGCACGCTGGCCTACATCGGCGGCGCCGCCTGGCAGCAGGAACGGGCGCTCGGCGTGCAGGCGCAGATTGCCGCTGCACGCGGGCATGCTGTTGACCGTGCCGAAATGTTCCCGACCGTCGGCAACCCGATCCTGTGGCGCTCCGTCTATGAATCTGGCGGCGTCCTGCACACCGACCGTGTCCGCATGCTCGGGGACGAATCGACGCTGTGGAAGCCGGGATTCACCGTTGCCCTGCAGCCGGAGCGTAGCTTGCCCGCCGCCGAACTTGCCGATGCACGGGTGCGGCGCGACTATCGGCGCTTCAGCTATTTCTCCGGGGGCTGGGTAGCGCGCGCACCGGCCGAGCCGTCGGTTATCGGCGACGCCCGCTATTCCCTGTCGACTGAATCCTTTGTGCCGATCTGGGGGGTGCGCTTCCACGCTGGAAGCGCACAGCCAACCGAGTGGGTGGACTTCACCCGCCGCAACCGTATCCCGATGCGTGACCTGTGGCAGGAAATGCGGGGAGAGGCGGCTGGTTACCGTTTGCCGCCGAGGGCAGTCGGCAAGCAGGCATCGGACACGCCCTATTGATGAGGCCCGAAGAGGCATGAATTCGTCACCCCGGCGAAAGCCGGGGTCCAGTTGGCGTTTCCGCCCAGATACTGGATGCCGGCTTTCGCCGGCATGACGGGGCCTCTCTACTTCATCGGGCCGGAACAATAGCTCGGCAGGGCCTTGCGGCGCGGTGGTGGCGTCGCCCTTGGTATACTTGCTGCTTTTCCGGGTGTCGGCGCTGTCTTGTCCGTGGCCCTTGTGTTTGTCCTATCCGCGTTTAACCGCGTTTATCCGCGTCTGTCCAGGAATCCACCATGCTGCAGAAACTCGCCAACTTTGCCGGCTTTGCCGGTGTTCCCGGTCCGGTCGTCATCATCGTCATGGACGGCTACGGCATCCCCAAATCCGAAGTCGGCAGCGCCATCGCCGCCGCCCGCAAGCCGGTGCTCGACCGGCTGTTTGCCGACTACCCGAACATCCGCCTGCGTGCCCATGGCACGGCGGTCGGCATGCCGTCGGACGACGATATGGGCAACTCCGAAGTCGGCCACAACGCCATCGGGGCCGGTCAGGTCTATGCGCAGGGGGCAGCATTGGTCGCCGATGCCATCGCTTCCGGCGCCATCTGGCAGGGCGAGGCCTGGCGGCAGATCGTTGCCGGCGCCAAGGCCGGAGCGAACGGAAAAGCGGGCGTGGTGCATTTCATCGGCCTCTTTTCCGATGGCAACGTGCACAGCCACATCGATCACCTGAAGGCCATGGTCGTTCAGGCCAAGGCCGAAGGCATCACGGCCGTGCGCATCCATGTGCTGCTCGACGGCCGCGATGTGCCGGAAACCAGCGCGCTGGAATATGTCGTGCCCTTCGAGGCCTTCCTCGCCGACATCAGCAGCAACGGTTTCGATGCGCGCATCGCCTCCGGCGGCGGCCGCCAGAACATCACCATGGATCGCTACGACGCCAACTGGCCGATGGTCGAGGCTGGCTGGAAGACGCATGTGCTCGGCGAAGGCGCTCAATTTTCCAATGCCACGGCGGCGGTCAAGGCGCTGCGCGAACAGAATCCCGGCACCATCGACCAGGACCTGCCGCCCTTCGTCATTGGCGAAAATGGCCAGCCGGTCGGCACCATCGAGGACGGCGACTCGGTCGTTTTCTTCAACTTCCGTGGCGACCGCGCCATCGAGATCACCCGTGCCTTCGAAGAGGCTACCTTCGACAAGTTCGACCGCAAGCGCACGCCGAAGGTGACCTACGCCGGCATGCTGCAATACGACGGCGACCTCAAGCTGCCGGCCCGCTTCCTCGTTGCGCCGCCGGCGATCAAGGACACCACCGGCGAGTGGTTTGCCAAGGCCGGCATCAGCCAGTTCGCCTGTTCGGAAACGCAGAAGTTCGGCCACGTCACCTATTTCTGGAACGGCAATCGCTCCAACAAATTCGACGGTGAAACCTGGCAGGAGGTGCCGAGCGACGTGGTGCCCTTCGAGCAGCGACCGTGGATGAAGGCCGCCGAGATCACCGACGCGATGATCGCCGCGCTACAGAGCGGCCAGTACAAGACCTTGCGCTGCAACTACGCCAACGGCGATATGGTTGGCCATACCGGCAATTTCCGCGCGGCAACGATGTCGGTCGAGGCCGTCGATCTGGCGCTGTCGCGCCTGCTGCCGGTGATCGATGCGATGGGCGGGGTGGCACTGATCACTGCCGACCACGGCAACGCCGACGAGATGTACGAACTGGACAAGAAGACCAAGGCGCCGTCGCAGAATGCCGACGGTTCGTTCAAGGCCAAGACCGCGCACACGCTGAACCCGGTGCCGTTGATCCTTTACGACAATGTGTCGGGTGGCAAGCTGGGGCTGAAGCAGACCGAGAAGGCCGGGCTGTCGAACATCGCTGCCACCGTGGCCAACCTGCTCGGGCTGGAAAAGCACGAAAAGTGGGACGAGAGCCTGCTCGAAATCCGCTAGCGGCTACTGGCCGGCAACTGCCGGCCAGCGATCGCCTTCAGTAGTCCTCGGTTTCGCCCATCAGGCTGGGGAGCAGCATGTAGGCGCGCTCCAGCGATTTGTTCAGATCGCTGCAGACGTTGTTTTCCCCGATATGGTCAATGAAGCCTGAGCGATAGAGGAGTGAGCCCGGCTGGGTGTTCAGTCCGCTGACGATCAGTGCGCAGCCGCGGGCAGCCAGTTTGTCGCGCAGATTTTCCAGCCCCTCCAGCCCGGTCGTGTCGAGTTGCACCAGCCGCGTCATGTCGAGGATGACTACCTCCGGGTGGCCGGCGTGCGGGTCGAGCAGTTCTTCCAGTTTGTTGACCGCACCGAAAAACAGCGAGCCGTAGAGTTGCCAGGCGGCCACGCGCATGGTCCCGTCCGGGTAGATGAAGCGCGGCTCCTGCGACTCCTCGTAGAGCGGCAGCCGCTCGATGCGGGTGAGTTCGGACATGCGGTAGATGAAGAACAGGCAGGCCAGCACCATGCCGAGTTCGACGGCAATCGTCAGGTCGAAGAGCACGGTGACGAAGAAGGTGGCGAGCAGGATGATGCGGTAGTTGTAGGTGTAGCGGCGCAGTTCGAGGAACTCATGCCAGTCGCCCATGTTGATGGCGACGACCATGACGATGGCCGACAGCGCCGCCAGGGGCACGTAGGAGGCCAGCGGTGCAGCGATGAGCACGATGCCGAGCAGCACGGCAGCGTGGATCATGCCGGCGATCGGCGTGCGGCCGCCGCTCTTGACGTTGGTGGTGGTACGGGCGATGGCGCCGGTGGCAGCAAAGCCGCCGAACAGCGGTGCAGCAATATTCGACAGGCCCTGGGCAATCAATTCCTGGTTGGGGTCGTGGCGGTCGTCGATCTGGCTGTCGGCAACGCGCGCCGAGAGCAGTGACTCGATGGCGCCGAGCAGGGCGATGGTGATTGCCGGCGAGATCAGCTTGCCGATATCGTGGATCGACACGTTGGGCAGGCCGAAGGCCGGCAGTTCCTGCGGTATGCCGTTGAAGCGGCTGCCGATGGTTTCCACCGGCAGATCGAAGAAGAAGGTGACCAGCGTGCCGACCAGAAGCACGGCGAGCGGCCCTGGCGCCCGGCGCAGGAGCGACAGGCGTTGCGCCAGCTGGTTATAGAAAAGCAGGAAAACGAAACAGCTACCAGCCAGCGCCAGCGTCGGCAGGTCCACCGTGTGGGCGCTGGCCGCCAGCATCTTGATACGGGCAAAGAACTCCGCCGGCAGGTTGTCGATCTGCAGGCCGAAAAAATCCTTGATCTGGGCGAGAAAGATCACCACCGCGATACCGTTGGTGAAACCGATGACCACCGTCACCGGAATGAAGCGGATCAGCTGTCCCATGCGCGCAATGCCCATCGCCAGCAGAAAGATGCCGGCAAGCATGGTGGCGCCGAGCAGGTTGCCGAAGCCGTGTGCGGCAACGATGCCATAAACGATGGGAATGAAGGCGCCGGTCGGGCCGCCGATCTGCACCCGCGAACCGCCAAAGGCGGCAGTGATGAAACCGGCAACGATGGCTGTCCAGATACCGGCTGTCGGTGAGCACCCACTGGCGATGGCAAAAGCCATGGCGAGGGGCAGCGCAAGAACGCCGACGGTGATTCCCGAGGCCAGGTCCTTGCCGAACTGCGCCCGGTCGTAAGTGGGCAGACAATCCAGCAGCTTGGGGCGGAAGGCGATTCGCATGGTCGGCACTCAGGTGAATGATCTGATAATTATATGATTATCGTATGGTTTGTAAATTGTAATTTTATGTTAATGTTTTGGCTGCTCAGGAAGGCGGCACTGTTCAATGCCGTCACGCCGGCGAATGCCGGTGTCCAGTTCGTTGCTGTAGCTGGATTCCGGCGTGCGCCGGAATGACAAAATCATCACTTCGTTCCGGGAGGCTGCGGCTATGGAAAAGCGCACGGCGCGTCTGACGATCCTTATCGATCCGCGCAAAAAAGAAATTTTCGAGGAAATCTGTGCCCAGAACGACCTGACACCCTCGCAGGTCGTGCGCAAACTGGTGCGCCAGTACATCATCGACCATGCCGGTAGCCGCGAACTGCCTGAGTGGCTGACGCCGGGCGGAAAATCGTCTTCCTGATCGCTGTTCCTGTCGTCCTTCTTTTTCCGGATCAACCCGCGTCTGCGTCTTCGTCCGCATCCTCGTCCGCATCCTCGTTCTTCTCTCGCCGGGCGATGCCGAGCTAAGGCCTGAGCCGTTGCGCTCCGCCGGCTTCGCAGTCAGCAATATTTGCCCTGTCGACTTGAAATTCGGCAGGGTCGCCCCTATTATTAGCACTCGTTGGCATTGAGTGCTAACGCCTTCTGTGTTGCCCCCGCGTAGCGATAAAGGCTCGGCTGGCAGGACCAAGACAGAAAATTGTTAGCGTTGTTAGCAATCACTTTCGCTTTAAACCAAGGAGAACCTTATGAAAATTCGTCCGTTGCACGACCGTGTGATCGTCAAGCGCGTTGAAGCCGAGCGCACCACCGCTTCCGGCATCGTCATTCCCGATACCGCCGGCGAGAAGCCGGATCAGGGCGAAGTCCTGGCCGTCGGCCCGGGCAAGCGCGACGACAACGGCAAGCACGTTGCTGTCGACGTCAAGGTTGGTGACCGCGTGCTGTTCGGCAAGTATGCCGGCCAGGGCGTCAAGGTCGATGGTCAGGAAGTCCTGGTCATGCGCGAAGAAGACATCATGGGCGTTCTGGAAGCTTAATTGCTCCGCCCTCAACTACAGAATTCAGGAGAAATAAATGGCAGCTAAAGAAGTCAAATTCGGTGATTCCGCCCGTGCCCGCATGGTCGAAGGCATCAACATCCTGGCCGACGCGGTCAAGGTGACCCTCGGTCCGAAGGGCCGCAATGTGGTTCTGGAGCGCTCGTTCGGCGCCCCGACGGTGACCAAGGACGGCGTTTCTGTCGCCAAGGAAATCGAACTGAAGGACAAGTTCGCCAACATGGGCGCCCAGATGGTCAAGGAAGTTGCTTCCAAGACCTCCGACATCGCCGGTGACGGCACCACCACCGCCACCGTGCTGG
>JBAYVG010000068.1:0-16357 GCA_041674785.1 Rhodocyclaceae bacterium | reverse complement strand
TGGAAGCGAACCTGGTTTGCAGAAGTTTCGATCACCAGCGGCTCATCATTATCCGAAAGCAAGCGATTCAGTTCAAGAACCGTTTTCCGCGGCAAAATCAGTTCCTGGCGGGGTAATTCACCTTCGATTTCCATGCTGGCGAATGCCAGTCGATGGCCATCGGTAGCAACCGCACGCAGTTCACCGCCCTCGATCAGCAACAACAAACCATTCAGGTAGTAACGCACATCCTGTGCCGCCATCGAGAACTGAGTCTGTGCCAGCAATTGGCGAAACTGTTTCTGCGTAACCGTGATGCGCTTGGCTTCACCATCGGCAATCGCCATACGGGGAAAATCGTCGGCTGGCAGGGTCTGCAGACTGAATCGGCTTTTGCCAGCCCGCAACTGCAAACGCTTATCTTCGAGAATCAGGCTGACTTCAGCACTTTCCGGCAATGAGCGCAGAATTTCCTGAAGCTTGCGTGCACCAACCGTTACCGCGCCGTCGCCGTCACCGTTAGTCCCCTGTGTGCTGGTAGTGATCTGGATCTCGATATCGGTTGCCAGAAGTGTCAGCAAATCCCCCTTTTTCTCGAGCAGTACGTTCGAAAGAATCGGCAGTGTATGGCGTTTTTCGACGATGCCGGAAACCGACTGAAGCGGCGCGAGCAGCGTGTCGCGTTGGGTTTTAATAAGTATCATATATTTAATTCCTATAAATATAAGCTGCCGGTCAACTCTGTGGATATCTCTAGAATCTGTTTATTCTACAGTACGTTGCAATCAAAAAACGGCACTTGAAAACCCTGTTGCTTGCCTGTGGATGAAAACTGGATTACTTATCCACAGGTGGATAAATCGCGACTTATCCACAATTGACCCTCAGGTTTTGCACAGGTTTATACAGTCGCTAACCCTTCAATACCTGCAGCAATACATGCAGGTCGTGATTGAGTTCATTGTCCTTGGTACGCAAGGAATCTATCTTTCGGACCGCATGCAGTACCGTTGTGTGATCACGCCCGCCAAAGGCGTCACCGATCATCGGATAACTGTGCGCGGTCAAGTCCTTTGCCAGCCACATGGCGACTTGGCGGGGGCGGGCAATAGCCCGGGTTCTTTTTGGCGAAAACAGGTCGGCAACCTTCATCTTGTAGTAATCCGCCACGGTCTTCTGAATATTTTCTACAGTAATCTGGCGGTTCACTGCGCCGATGACATCTTTCAATGCTTCCTTGACCAGATCGAGTGCTATTTCCCGGCCATGGAACGAAGAGTAAGCGAGCACTTTCTTCAGTGCGCCTTCGAGTTCGCGGACATTGGAACGCAGGTGTTTGGCAATGACAAAAGCAACCTCGTCATCAAGCGCAACACCCTCGACCTCGGCCTTTTTCTTCAGAATGGCGACGCGCATTTCCGTTTCCGGCGGCTCGATCTGTACCGTCAGCCCCCAGTCAAAGCGGGTGATCAGACGGTCTTCGAGGCCGCTGATGTCCTTGGGATAAGTGTCGCAACTGATGACGATCTGCTTGCGGGCTTCGATCAGCGCATTGAAAACGTAGAAGAACTCTTCTTGCGTCCGGTTCTTGCCATTAAAGAACTGGACATCATCGACCAGCAATACATCCAAAGATCGGTAATAGCGCTTGAAAACATCAAAAGACTTCTGCTGGTAAGCACGCACTACGTCTGAATAATAGTCTTCAGCATGAACGTATCTGACGACTTTCTGCGGATGCTGGTCGATAATCGTATTACCGATGGCATGGATGAGGTGTGTCTTACCGAGTCCGGCACCACCATAAATGAACAGTGGGTTGTAAGCGCCACCTGGATTCTGAGCAACCTGCATAGCAGCAGCCCGGGCCAGGTCGTTGGCTTTACCGACGACCAGATTATCAAAGGTAAACGACGAAATCAGTCGGGTTTTTTCATAGGAATTGCCGTTGTTCCTTAGTGCCAGTACGGGCGCCGTCGGAACATCCTCACTTGCAGGCTTAAGTCCCTGGGGACGGGATTCAACCCGAACCGGGGCGGCAGTGGTCTTGCGTTCGCCCAAGGTCAGTGCAATGGAAATCGGTGCATTGAAATAGACCCGGCCAAGTTCTTCGATGCGGGTCAAGTAGCGTTCCTTGACCCATTTCATGATGAAACCGTTGGGTGCTATCAAGCGCAAACCAGCCGCAACATTCTCCTCCCCCTCAAGCCGCAGCGGCCTGATCCAGGTATTGAACTGTTGTAGCGGCAGCTCTTGTTCGAACTGGCTGAGGCAGGAATTCCAGAAACTACTCATATTCGGGTTGTCCCGGTGTGCCTGTAGGCATGGTTATCGTGCGCGAAATGGGCAGAAGGGGGCCACAAAGCACCAAAAACTGCTACACACCGGGGGATAACTTTCCAACTAATTGTTTATAATTGATTTTTTAAATCAGTTCGGCGGCGGTAAAATGCCGCAAAGGCGCCATTCTACCGCGCGAAAAGAGGAGTTATCCACAGGACCGGAAAAAAATTGGTCTTGACACCGTTAGAGGCGCAATGTCTAATTGCGCGTTTATCTTTGCATCAAATCAAGGGCATAAATCATGAAACGCACTTACCAACCCTCGGTTGTTCGCCGCAAGCGCACCCACGGCTTTCTGGTCCGCATGCGCACCAAGGGTGGCCGCAAGGTCATCGCTGCGCGCCGCGCCAAGGGCCGTCATCGCCTGGCTGTTTGAGCACAGACGACAATAACGCTGTCGCTTGCGACAGTGGGGCAACCGCAACAGACTGCAAGTTCGGTTTTCCAAAG
Organism: Rhodocyclaceae bacterium; assembly: GCA_041674785.1. Classification (GTDB taxonomy): domain Bacteria; phylum Pseudomonadota; class Gammaproteobacteria; order Burkholderiales; family Rhodocyclaceae; genus Proximibacter. Next base: position 13,585 of record JBAYVG010000068.1, on the reverse strand, counting down.
CGCTATCGACTGACCAAAACGGATGAATATTCATCCGTTTTTGGTTTTAGAAGAGCCGTAAGAAGCACGCACTTCCTGTTACATTACCGCCCTCGGACGCTGGAAGACGGATTGCAACCAGCAGACTTGACGGCTCGGCTCGGTGTTGTGGTACCGAAGCGTTTCCTGAAGGCGGCTGTTCGCCGTAATCTTGTCAAGCGCATAGGTCGCGAGCAGTTCCGCTTGCTGCGGTCACAATTGCCGCAAAGCGACCTGATCTTGCGCCTGGCGGTAAAACCGGCCGCCTTGGATCGCAAGGCGTTGGCAGAAGAAATACGCAAGCTGTTGGTGAAGCTGAAGGCGCCAGGAAAATGAAGCGATTGCTGGTGCTGCTGGTGCGTTTTTATCAGTATGCGCTTAGCCCGTTTCTAGGGCGGCGTTGCCGGTTTTTCCCCAGTTGCTCGGAATACACCGCCGAAGCCATCCAGAAACACGGGGCCTGGAAGGGTTTGCGGCTCGGGTTGAAGCGTGTTTCGCGCTGCCACCCGTGGCATCCCGGCGGTTACGATCCCGTACCGTGATAACCAAGAATACTAGGGTTGTGAATGGATAATCGACGCATCATTCTCCTGATGATCTTCTCGTTCTCGCTGGTCATGCTGTGGGATGCCTGGCAGAAGTTCAATCAGCCCAAGCCGGTAACCGAGATCAGCAAGCAGGCTGCCGCCAGTGCGACACCGCAGCCTACTGCCAATCTGCAGGCGGGCGGCGCTGTACCGACACCCGCGCCAGCCGCTCCGAAGGACGACAAGGCGACGCCGACCGGCGAGATCATCAAGATCAAGACGGATCTCTTTACGGCGGATATTTCCACTGTTGGCGGCGATCTGGCGCGCTTCGAACTGGCGCGTTACTCAGCAACCAGCGACAAGAACAAGCGGCTTGTCCTGCTCGATCCCGAGCATCATTATCGAGCCCAGACCGGCCTGATCGGCGAAGGCCTGCCCAATCACCGGAGCAATTTCGTTGCTGTCAGTGGCCCGCGCGAAATGGCCAAGGACGGCAGCAAGGACGAAAAACTGCAGCTTCGTCTCGAAGCAGCCGGTAGCAACGGTATCAAGGTTGCAAAGATATACACGTTCACGCGTGGTAGCTACGTGATCGATGTGGCTCACGAAATCACCAATGCCTCGGGTGCACCGATCGCGCCGCACGCCTACTATCAGTTCCAGCGCAACGACGTTGCCCCGGAAGGCGAAAGCGCCATGGTGATGACTTTCACCGGGCCGGCGGTCTATACCGAGGCCGAGAAGTACCAGAAAATTACTTTTGCTGATATCGAAAAGGAAAAGGCCAAGTTTGCCAAGACTGCGGACAATGGCTGGCTGGCCATGGTTCAGCACTATTTTGTTTCTGCCTGGGTACCGCATGGCAAGGACACGCGCGAGTTTTATGCACGCAAGGTCGAAGGCGGCAACGGCAGCCCACTGGTGACAGCAACCGGCCTCATCCTGCCAGTTGCCCAGATCGCACCGGGCGCTACCGGCGCGCAGGCAATGACGCTCTATGTCGGTCCGCAGGAACAGGCAACCCTCAAGAAACTGGCCGAAGGCCTTGATCTCGTTGTCGACTACGGCTGGCTGACCGTTGTAGCCGCCCCGATTTTCTGGGTGCTGCAGGCGATTCACACGCTGGTTGGCAACTGGGGCTGGGCCATCATTCTGCTGACTGTCGGTATCAAGGCCGTCTTCTTCCCGCTGTCTGCTGCCAGCTACAAATCGATGGCCAAGATGCGCTTGGTCACGCCGCGGCTGATGCAGTTGAAGGAGCGCTTTGGCGACGATCGCCAGAAGCTCAACCAGGAAATGATGAAGCTGTACCAGACCGAGAAAATCAATCCGCTCGGCGGCTGTCTGCCGATTCTCGTCCAGATCCCGGTCTTCATCGCCCTCTACTGGGTGCTGCTGGGTGCGGTTGAAATGCGCGATGCGCCGTGGGCCCTGTGGATTACCGACCTGTCGTCGGCTGACCCCTACTACGTGCTGCCGGTGATCATGGTTGTTTCGATGATCGTCCAGACCAAGCTCAACCCGACGCCACCGGACCCGATCCAGGCCAAGGTGATGATGGCCATGCCGTTCATCTTCGGTGTCATGTTCTTCTGGTTCCCGTCCGGCCTCGTGCTCTACTGGGTGGTGAACAACGTTCTCTCGATCGCGCAACAGTGGCAGATCACCCGGATGATCGAGGGTGGCGGCAAGAAGGCCTGACCGGATAGCCGCCATCGCAACGGCGCCGGGCCGCGGAGGCATCGGCGTCGTTCGGGTTTCCGGTCCCGACTTGTTGCCGATGGCTGATGCCCTGACGGGCCGGCGACCACAACCTCGTTACGCCACTCTCGCCGAATTTCGCGATAACGAAGGCCGCAGCATCGACAGCGGCCTCGTCCTGTATTTCCCAGCACCCCACTCATTCACCGGCGACGACGTGATCGAGCTCCAGGGCCACGGCGGCCCGGTCGTCCTGCAGTTGTTGCTATCCCGTTGCCTTGAGCTGGGTGCACGTCTTGCCGAGCCCGGCGAGTTCACGCGTCGCGCCTTCGAAAATGGCAAGCTCGATCTTGCTCAGGCAGAAGCCGTCGCTGACCTTATCGACGCGGCGACGACCAGTGCAGCAAGGAGCGCCGTGCGCTCCCTGCAGGGTGAGTTTTCAAAAGAGATCCATCAACTCGTCGACCAGCTCACCGAGCTGCGCGCATTGACCGAAGCCACGCTTGATTTTCCCGATGAAGAAATCGACTTCCTGAAATCCGCCGATGCCTTCGGTCGTCTGGCTCGCCTGCGCGAACGCTTGGTCGCGGTGTTTGACCGAGCGCAGCAGGGGCGTTTGCTGCAGGGCGGCTTGCAGGTTGTCCTCGTTGGCCAGCCCAACGTTGGCAAATCCAGCCTGCTCAACCAGTTGGCCGGTGATGAACTGGCCATTGTTACCCCCGTGGCCGGCACGACGCGCGATGCCCTGCGCGGCACCATACAGATAGAAGGCATCCCGTTGCACATCATCGATACCGCTGGCCTGCGCGAGACCGATGACGAAGTTGAAAAGATCGGCATTGCCCGCAGCTGGCGCGAAATCGAGCGAGCCGACATCCTGTTGCTGCTGACCGATGCCCAGCATGGCATCGGCGATGCCGAGCGGGTGATCCTCAAGCACCTGCCGGAATCGATCAAGCGGATCACCATCGAGAACAAGATCGACCTTGCCAAGCGGCAACCCGAGCGCCGCGAAACACCCGATGGCATCACCATTGCACTCTCGGCGAAAGCCGGGCAGGGCATCGCCTTGCTGCGCCAGGAACTCCTGCGGCTGGCCGGATGGCACCAGACGGAAGATGTCTTCATTGCCCGCGAGCGGCACCTCGAAGCCTTGCGTACGGCCAAGGAACACCTCGCCGGCGCAGAAGCGCAGTTGCCCCGCCTTGAGCTCTTTGCCGAAGAAATGCGGCTCGCCCAGCAGGCGCTTTGCCGCATAACCGGTGAGTTCACCGCCGACGATCTCCTGGGGGAAATCTTCGGTCGTTTCTGCATCGGCAAGTAGGGTGGAAGCCAGCGAACTCTCTCTGGTGGCAATGCTGGCGATCGCCGCGCTGACTGCCGGCTTCATCGACTCCGTGGTTGGCGGCGGTGGGCTGATCCAGATCCCGGCTCTGTTCACCGCCTTGCCGCAGCAGGCGCCGGCAACGCTCTTCGGCACCAACAAATTCGCCAGCGTCTTTGGTACGACCAATGCGGCCTGGCGCTATTCACGGCGGGTGTCGATGCCGTGGCGGACCACCCTGCCGGCGGCACTGGCGGCATTTGCCTGCTCCTATCTTGGCGCCATGGCGGTCGCCTGGTTGCCGCGCGAATTGCTGCGACCGCTGATTCTTGTGCTGCTGATCGCTGCAGCGGTATACACCTTCATCCGAAAGGATTTTGGCGCGGTGCACGGCCCGCAGCATAGCGGTCACCGCGAGCTAGCCTATGCGGTGTTGCTGGGTGGGGTGATCGGGTTCTACGACGGTTTTTTCGGGCCGGGTACAGGGAGCTTTCTGATCTTCCTGTTCATCCGTTTTTTCGGCTTCGACTTCCTGCACGCGTCGGCGGCCTCCAAGGTCGTCAATGTCGCTACCAACCTCGCGGCGCTGGCCTACTTTGCGCCCAATGGCCACATGCTTTGGCAACTCGCCATCATCATGGCCGTCTGCAACATCGGCGGCTCGGTCGCTGGCACCTACCTGGCCTTGAAGCACGGCAGTGGCTTCGTACGCCAGGTGTTCCTTGTCGTCGTCTCGCTATTGATCCTCAAATTCGCCTGGGACACCTTTCGCTAGGCATCGATCATAGGGAAGGCGTTGACCGCGAAATCGCTGCTCCGCTTGAACGAGGGGAGGAATCGACGCGTATGCGCCGACGGCACCTTCACTGTCGTGATTCAGACTCAGCAACAAGTCTGGCAACGATAGGCTTAACCCTGTCATACATCTCCTGAGCGCCAAAACGAGCCTCCAATCGTTCGCTGCCTCTGTTCAGCGCGGGACCGAGCTCCACGCTTGCCTCGTCCAGGGTCATCTTCGATCTTTCCAGAGAGGCCAGCAACTCACGGGAGGGACCCTTGGCTCCATGCTCAAGAAGCCCATAGAAGACATACCTTGGTATCCCAATGTGCGCAGCGATTCGGTTTCCGAATGCGCGGCCTGACCTTGGGCCGTACCGTCTCCAAAAGTAGACAGCCAATCCAAGCATTGCGACTACACCAACGACTGTAGGAAAGTAAGCGAGCATTTAGATCCTCTTCGTAGCTCCGCAATCATTGAGTATGCCGCTGTTACCAGGCCGCTCGTAGTCTCTTGCTGAGGTAATCCATGAAAGCCTGATCGACCGCTCCCGGGTGGTTGAGGCCAGAAGCGATTTGATCAAGACGACGACATTCCGTGATCAGCCAGTGACCCCATACTTCTCCGCCACGCGCTGAAATATTTCTCGCCCCGAGAGCACGCGCGAGTCGCGCGGGCTTCTGGCCTGCGCTTGTTGCAGGTAGCGGCGGGCGCGCTCGCCGAGTTCTGCTTGCCAGCCCTGCTTGTCCATGAGGGCGCAGATAGCCTTGCTGGCGTTGACCAGAAACTGCAGGCTGGGAACGCGCTCTGCAGCCTCGGTCAGCAGCCGCACCGACTCTTCCAGATTGCCGCTGCGGGCCGCCATCACCCCACGGTTGTTGATCTCGACGATCTCGCGGCCAACCTGGTCGAGCAACGTCTGGCCGGCATCCTCGTTGCCGGTGCGCGCGAAGACCCCCTGAATGCGGGCTATGACATGTGGATTCTCGTTGTTCTCGGCAGCAACCTTGCGCATGATCGCTTGCGCCGACTCTGTGTCGCCGGTGGCCAGGCAGGCGTGTGCCAGATCGACGGCAATCTTGTGAGACAGCGGCTTGTCGGGTTCGGCTTCTTCCTCCAGCGCCTCGCGCAGGCGCAGGGCTTGCGCGGCAGCTTGCTTTGCTTTCTCCGGCTCCCCTTCAGCGTGCAGGCACAGGCTATCCATCACTGCCGCCGCATACTCCCCCTGTTTGCTGCCGCGCCAGTCACGCTTGAGCTCCTGAATAATCTGTCGGGCGCCGGCGGGGTGTCCCTTGTCGAGCATGACCCGGGAGAGATTGGCGTAATCGTCCACCTGCTTCAGCGAAGAGCTGCGGTGTCGCTCAAGAACCTTGCTGTAGGCTTTTTCGGCGACCTCGAGATCGCCGTTGCGCATGGCCACATCGCCGACAATGCGCTGGCGCATGGCGTTGTTTGGCGATATGGTTGCCGCTTCCTGCAGCACCTTCTGCGCTGCTTCCAGTTGGCCCATCTCCTCGCGGACTCCCGCCAGGAAATCGTAGGCCGAGAGATACTCCGGAAACTCCTCGACCACCAGTTGCGCCAGCGACTCCGCCTCATCGAGCGCCTTGTTGCCGCGCAGGGAGATGGCCAGACCCATGCGTGCCCAAGGCACAGATTTTCGAGCCAGCACGTCGCGGTAGATCGCTTCTGCCTCTTCGTGTCGTCCCAGGGCGTTGAGGATCTCGCCCTTGAGACGGAGGACATCGAGCTCGAAAGGCGACGTGTTGGCGAGGAGGCGGTCGCAGGCATTCAGCGCGCCGATGTAGGCCCCCTCGTCCAGCTTGCGATAGACCGGCGCAAAGAAATTTTTCTTGAACACCGCCTTGAGCAGCCGCGCTTGCAGCTGATCGGCGGTGAACGGCTTGATCAGATAATCGTCGGGAGCCAGCTCCGCCACAGACACCACGTTGTGGTACGCCCGCTCACCGGTGATGACCATGAATACCGTGCCCAGCGGGATCAGGTGTTGCTGGCGCAACTCCTCCAGCAACTGCTGGCCGTCACGGCCATCGTCCAGCGTGTAGTCGGAAAGGATGATGTCGAACTCGCTGGCATTGACCTGGCGGAGCACCTCGACCGAGGTGCCGGCTCCGGTCACCGAAACGATTCCGAGTGCCGAGAGCATCATGCGCAAGGAATCGCGTGCGGCAGGGTGCCGGTCAACGATCAAGACGCGCTTGCGCGGAAGCTCCTTTTGCAGCTGCAGCGAAAGTTCGGAGGTGGGGTCGTCGTGAGAGGCCATGACACAAAGGTAAGCTATGCGCCGGGCAGTGACAAGCCTTGCAGTTGTCCTGCTGTCCGGCCGATCAGAAGCGGCTTAGCCAGAAGAGGCGGTGCCGGCCGGATAATCCGCAAGGGGTATCGGGTAGCCGAGCAGGTAGCCCTGGAAGGCATCGCAACCACAGCGGCGCAGATAGTCCTGCTGAATCTCTGTTTCCACCCCTTCGGCGATGACGGTCACTGCCAGGCTGCGACACATGGCGATGATCGCCTGAACGATCGTAGCGTCCTGCGCATTGGTGGCAATATCCATGACGAAGGAGCGGTCAATCTTGACCTCGTCGATGGGCAAACGCTTCAGGCATGAAAGCGATGAATAGCCGGTACCGAAATCGTCGAGTGAGATCATCAGGCCCATCGCCTTCAACCTGTCCATACGTTCCGCTGCAGCGTCCACGTCCGCCAGCAGTGCGCTCTCGGTAAGTTCCAGGCAAAGCCGTCGACCATCGATGCCGCTACGTGCCAGCGCGCTGGCTACGGCATCGACGAAATCCAGCTGGTGGAACTGCAACGCGCTGACGTTGATAGAGAGGCATTGCTGAGGGCAGGTTTTGCGCCATGTCGCCAGGATGTCGCAAGCCGCATTCAGTACCCAGAGGCCGATCGGTACGATCAGGCCGGATTCTTCGGCATAGGGGACAAAATCGTCGGGCATGATCAGACCCTGCTGCGGGTGCTGCCAGCGCAGCAGGACTTCAGCACCCAGACGTTCGCCCCGGGCGTCGAACTGTGGCTGCAGATAAAGCACGAATTCTTCTCGCTCCAGCGCTTGCTGCAGGCCGGTAATGACCAGGGCACGTGCGCTGACCGATTCCTGCATGGCGTGGTTGAAGAAACGGAGCGTGTTGCGTCCACCTTCCTTGGCTTCGTAGAGGGCCATGTCGGCCTGCTTGAGCAGCGTTTGTACATCGCTGTTCTGGCCGAGGAAAAGGCTGACACCAATGCTTGGCGAGAGCGAGTAATCGCCGCCTTCCAGTGCAAATGGCTGGGTCAGCGCCACCCGGATCTTTTCTGCAATCCCTTCTACCCGCGCTGCCGCGTGGGTGTCGCTGGCGCCAAGATTTTCCAGCATGACGACGAACTCGTCGCCGCCAAAGCGCGAAACCGTGTCCTCTTCGCGCACGGCGGCGCACAGGCGCTGTGCAACCTCGATCAGGAGCGCGTCGCCGGCATCGTGCCCACGCGTGTCATTGAGTATCTTGAAGTGGTCGAGATCGAGGTAAAGGATGGCGCCATGGGTGCGAGTGCGCTGCCCCGAGAGCAGCGCCTGGTGCAAGCGGTCCAGCAGCAGACGGCGGTTGGGCAGGTTGGTCAGCGGGTCGTAGAAGGCCAGGTTGCGGATCTGCAGTTCGGCTTCCTTGCGCTCCGATATGTCGGAGAAGGCGCCGACGTAGTGCGTCGTCTGCCCGGCATCGTCGGAGACCGCCGAAATCGTCAGCCATTCGGGATACACCTCGCCGCTCTTGCGCCGGTTCCAAACTTCTCCCTGCCAATAGCCGGTGTCGATCAATGTTTTCCACATACCACGATAAAAATCGTCGCCCTGACGGCCGGATTTGAGCACCGATGGTGTCTTGCCAATCACCTCTTCGGCAGCGTAGCCCGTGAGTTCACTGAAGGCGCGGTTGACACGCAGGATGGCGCCCCGGCGGTCAGTGATCATCAGCCCTTCCTGCGACTCGAATGTGGTTGCTGCAATACGCAGCGACTCGGCGGCGGCGCGCTCTACCGTGATATCCCGCACCACCAGCACGAGGCCGCCGGCAGCATTCGTATCGTCCTTGAGCGGGCTGAGCTTGGCGCGGCAATGGCGGGGCGTGCCATCGGTCAGAAAAACGAAATCCAGTTCGCGGGGAATGCCGTCCTCGGCGACCTGCGACAAGAGTTGTTCGAGACCGCTGGCAGCGGATTCGGGAAAGACATCGGTCAGCGGTTTTCCGATCCACTCTCCGTCGTCGAGGTTTGCCGGCGGGTTGCTCATTGGCAGATGTGCCATGACCAGGCGCCCCTGCGCATCGGTAACAAAGACCATTTCCGTGAAAGACTCAAAAAGCGTGCGGAAACGCTTCTCCGAAGCCGCCAGCGCGACCCGCGAGAGCGTCTGCCGGATCTGGGCGCGGCGGATGGCCAGTACCAGCACCAGCAGTACCAGGCTGAGGGCGGTGGTGCCGAAATACTCCCACAGCTGCTTGCGGTGCAGGGGGGCCAGCACCTCGTCGGCAGAAAGCCCGACAACGAGGGAGACACCCATTTCCGGCAAGCGGTGAAAGCCGTAGATTCTTTCGGTCCCATCGACTTGCGCGTGGCGGCGAAAGACACCGCTAAGTGGTGCGCCGGGGACAAGGTAAGGGGTACCGGTCAGTACCTTGCCGATACTGCCTTCGAGTACGGGGCCTCGAGTGAGGATCTCTCCCGAATCGCGGACCATGACGATGGCCGCGCTTGGCCCCAACTCTATGCTGCGGTAGAAACCGGCGAAAAATTCCGGGTCGACCGAGATCAGGATAACGCCGAGAAAGGCCTTGTTCTGGTCAATGATGGCACGGGCCAGCTGGATCGACCATTTCCCTGATACGCGCCCCTTGAGTGGCCGGCTGACGAAGAGCCGGTCTTCACCGCGCAATGCCGACTCCCTGGGTAGCCTGAAGTGCTCACGATCGGAGAGGTCGATCCGCGTGTTGTTCTGGGAAAGGCTGCTGAAATCGAGGTGGCCATCGGCCGCAATAACTGCCGTCTGAAAAGCAATGTCGCCCATGAGCGCACGGTGGCGGCTTACAGCACTGGCGAATTCTGCAGGCGTTCTTAGCCAGGCGTGGCGCAAATCGTGCAGAAGAAAATCTACGCGCTGGAATGACGCCGAGGTGTGTTCGGCAAAGGCGCGGGCCAGGTTGCGCGCATCACCTTCGGCGGCACGCAGGGCATCCGCTTGGCCTTGGCGGTGCAGATAGAGCATCGATGACCACAGCACGGCGAGGACAATAGCCAGCAGGGTCCACAACAACCGGTTGGTTTTGCTTGTTTCAGCGTGTGCCAGCATAAATTGCTTTCAAGGAGTGGCGGCACTATAACCGGTGGCCGCTGACGTGCGTTTGAAAAAAATCGGCCTTTGGTCAGCGGCGCCGCAGTCGATAGCTATTAGCTATTTATACTATCGTTAATATCAATTTGTTCAATCGATAAGTGCTTGCTACGATGATCTTCGTCACATCACTTTCAACCCAAGGAGATCATCATGAACACCACCATCATCAACACCGAAGTCCTTCCCTTCAAGGCCACCGCCTTCCACGCCGGCAAGTTTGTCCCGGTTTCCGAAGCCGATCTCAAGGGCAAGTGGTCCGTCGTCTTCTTCTACCCGGCCGACTTCACCTTCGTCTGCCCGACCGAGTTGGGTGACCTCGCCGACAACTACGCCGAATTCAAGAAGCTTGGCGTCGAGATCTACGGCGTGTCGACCGATACCCATTTCACGCACAAGGCCTGGCACGACACCTCCGAGACCATCGGCAAGATCCAGTACCCGATGATCGGCGATCCGACGGGCACGATTTCCCGCAACTTCGGCGTGATGATCGAGGAAGCTGGCCTGGCCGAGCGCGGTACCTTTGTTATCGACCCGGCGGGCAAGATCCAGATCATTGAGGTCAACGCTGGCGGCATCGGCCGCGATGCCTCCGAGTTGCTGCGCAAGGTCAAGGCTGCCCAGTACGTGGCCACCCACCCGGGTGAAGTCTGCCCTGCCAAGTGGAAGGAAGGCGAAGCCACGCTGGCACCGTCGCTGGACCTCGTTGGCAAGATCTAAGTTTGCTGAATTCACTCCCGGCAAGCGCCGGGAGTGCAGTGCAAAGGCGCTGGCCGACACCCCAACCCCTCCGACTGCAGCACCGTCTGTCGGCGCCTTTTCAGTGCAAGTCACCAATCAAAAAGGGAGAACTACCATGCTCGATACCGCGATCAAACAACAGCTCCAGGCCTACCTCGGCCGTCTGCAACAGCCGATAGAGCTTGTCGCTTCGCTGGACGGCAGCGCCAAGGCGCAGGAGATTCGTGCGCTGCTCAACGACATCGCTGCACTCTCTGACCTGGTCAGTGTGCGTGAGGATGGTGTTGCCCGCCTGCGCCCCTCGTTTGCCATTGGCCGACCCGGCGAAGCGGCGCGTATCGAGTTTGCCGGCATCCCCATGGGTCACGAGTTCACTTCGCTGGTCCTGGCGCTGTTGCAGACTGGCGGCCACCCACCCAAGGTCGAGCCGGAAGTGATCGAGCAGATCAAGGCGCTCGGTGGTGAATACAAGTTCGAGACCTTTATCTCGCTCTCCTGCCACAACTGCCCGGACGTGGTGCAGGCGCTCAACCTGATCGCCGTGCTCAACCCCGGCGCCAGCAGCGTCATGATCGACGGTGCGATGTTCCAGGACGAAGTGAACAGCCGCAAGATCATGGCCGTGCCGACCGTTTTCCTCAACGGCGAACCCTTTGGCCAGGGCCGCATGACGATCGAGGAAATCGTCGCCAAGCTTGATGTCGGCGCTGAAAAACGTGATGCCGAAAAGATCAGCGCCAAGGCGCCGTTTGACGTGCTCGTCGTTGGTGGTGGTCCGGCTGGTGCGGCAGCAGCGATTTACGCGGCACGCAAGGGCATTCGTACCGGTGTGCTCGCGGAGCGCTTCGGCGGCCAGGTCCTTGACACCATGGCCATCGAAAACTTCATCTCGGTCAAGGCCACCGATGGCCCGAAGCTCGCCGCCGGTCTGGAAGAGCATGTGCGTGAATACGAAGTGGACATCATGAACCTGCAGCGCGCCGATGCCTTGATTCCCGGTGTAGATGGGGCGCCGATCGAAGTGCGCACGGCCAGCGGTGCCGTGCTCAAGGCGAAAAGTGTGATCATTGCCACCGGCGCCCGCTGGCGCGAAATGAATGTTCCGGGTGAGCGGGAATATCGCGGCAAGGGCGTCGCCTACTGTCCGCACTGCGATGGTCCGCTGTTCAAGGGCAAGCGCGTCGCGGTCATCGGTGGCGGCAATTCCGGCGTTGAAGCTGCGATCGACCTCGCCGGCATCGTCGGCCACGTTACCCTGCTCGAATTCGACGTGCAGTTGCGCGCCGATGCCGTGCTGCAGAAGAAGTTGCACAGCCTGCCGAACGTGACGGTCATTACCCAGGCGCAGACCACGGAAGTGCATGGCGACGGCGGCAAGGTCAATGCGCTGGCCTATAAGGATCGGCCGACGGGCGAGTTGAAGCGCATTGAACTCGAAGGCATCTTCGTGCAGATCGGCCTGTTGCCGAATACCGATTGGCTCAAGGGGACGGTCGCCTTGTCGAACCGTGGCGAAATCGAGATCGACGCGCGTGGTCAAACTTCCATCCCCGGCGTCTTCGCCGCCGGCGACGCGACGACGGTGCCCTACAAGCAGATCATCATCGCCATGGGCGCCGGCGCGACGGCTTCTCTCGGCGCCTTCGATCACCTGATCCGCAGTTCGGTGCCAGTGGAAATCACGGCTTGATCTTGTTTCGGCGTCTGTAACGGGCCGGCAGCCTTGAGGTTGCCGGCCTTGTTTTTTGGTCAATCGTGCAAATTACGCCAATATCAGGAGGCACGAAAACGACACGTCCCTTGCTACGACAGGGGGTCTATTTCAGACATTGTAAATTGCGCCAAATCGCTGCGGCTTGGCAACAGGACGAAGTGCCCTTCCTGGCGCACGGCGGACATCGAGAAATCGAAACGATCGGCCTGTGCGCAGAGATCGAGATCGGTTAGCGGCAGGTTGGGATTGTTGCCGGCGGTGAAGCGGCGGCCAAAATCCGAATCGCGCACCCGTTGCTCAAAGGGTCTCGGGTCGGGTGCGTACCCCTGCAGCAGGGCTTCCAGATAATCGGCGCAGGCGACATCCTCATCGCCGTCGCGGTCTACCCACTCACCGGTAATCAGCAGGGTTACGTCCTGCGCATGGCTTTGCCGGATCGCAGCCGCCGTGGCGCGCGCGCAGACCAGCGTCCCGGCGTAAACCTTGCGGGCATCGGCAAAGCGCAACAAACCGCGCACACCCGCCGCCGTCGTCTGGATCAGCGTTCGTCCGTGCAGCTCGGCGCCAGCCAGTGCCGTCGGGGAATTGCCAAAATCGAACTCCCCCACCGGGTCGCCCCCGGCAATGGCGCCGGTGGTCAGTGCGGCGGGTTTCAAGGTCTGCAGATGCATCGCTTCGGCCACGGTTTCCACCGGGTGGATGCAGCGCGCGCCAGCGGCAAAGGCGTAGGCGGCGGTGGTGAAGGAGCGCAATACGTCGACCACTACCACGACGTCGTGCGGGGCGGCGGTCGGGTCGAGGCGGTTGAGAAAGAGGCGACGGATGCGCATGGCGATCACTGGTTGATTTTCGCTAGCATGACACGAACCATGCAAATGGCAGAAACCTGTTATTTTTCAGCGAACTGGCGTAGAATCCGGCCCCTTTCCTGCATCTTCCGTCAGGTTGCAAAACCCCATGCTTTATCCCGAACGTTTCGATGTGATTGTCGTTGGTGGCGGCCATGCCGGCACCGAGGCGGCGCTTGCCTCGGCGCGCATGGGGCAGCGCACGTTGCTGCTGACGCACAACATGGAAACGCTGGGGGCGATGAGTTGCAACCCGTCGATCGGCGGCATCGGCAAGGGCCATCTGGTCAAGGAAGTCGATGCGCTGGGTGGAGCGATGGCGGCAGCGACCGACGAGGCCGGCATCCAGTTCCGCATCCTCAACGGCTCGAAAGGCCCGGCGGTGCGCGCGACGCGGGCGCAGGCCGACCGCTTGCTCTACAAGCAGGCGATCCGCACGCGGCTGGAGAACCAGCCGAACCTCACGATTTTTGCCCAGGCTTGCGACGATCTGATTCTCGACGGAGAGCGCATCGCCGGTGCGGTGA
>JBAYVG010000067.1:0-16759 GCA_041674785.1 Rhodocyclaceae bacterium | reverse complement strand
CGGAGCGCCTTTGTCTTCAACCCGGCACGTAGCCGAGCCGATGCGAGAGCTCGGCACAGCACTGGCGCAGCGCGCCGGCGTTGTCGCCATCGAGATCGGGGTCGAACAGGGCGGTCGGGCCGAGCACGGTGACGACCAGTGCCAGGTGGCCGTCGTGGTCGAAGACCGGGGCTGAAAGTGCGTTGATGCCGGGCAGCGGCTCGCTGACGACCTGGGCCATGCCGTGTGCGCGGATTTCCTTCAGCGTCTTCTGCATTGCTTTCCATGAGGGGCGCAGGTCGCTCTTCGGGTAGGCATAGGAGTGGTGCGAGGCAGTATCGATGTAGTGCTCGATCACCTTCTCCGGCAGGTAGGCAGCAAACACGCGCCCGGTCGCTGTTTTGAACAGCGACATGACGGTGCCGGTGCGCATGTTGATGTGGATCGGGTGCGACGACTCTTCGATGTGCACGATGGTCGGCCCGGCGTTGCCCCAGACAGCCAGTGCCACGGTCTGGTGCAGGTCTTCAGCCAGCGTCGTGGCAGCGGCGGAACCGAGCCGAACCGGGTTGAGCCGGCGCAGGCAGGTCAGCCCGAGCTGCAGGGCCAGCGGGCCAAGCTCGTAGCGTGACGAGGCCGCATCCTGCTCGACCAGCCCGAGCTTGCCGAAACTGACCAGGTAAGGGTGCGCCTTGGCGGCGGGCATGTCGGATTGTTGCGCCAGATCCTTCAGGGTCATCGGCTCGCCGACTTCGGCGAGCGTTGTCAGCAGACGACCGCCGACTTCGATGGACTGGATGCCGCGCTGGGGTTTTTCCATGGGGGGGCTCGTGCGGGGTTCGGTTTTCGGTCGCGGCATTCTACCCTCCGGGGGCTTGGTCTCGGCAAATGCAATGTTAGCAACTGACAAACTAATTGACGATTATCAAATCGAAGTTTATCTTTGAAGCAGACAAAAAATCCATCGGAGTGCTGTTATGAGCAAAGTTTTCGCCTCGCAGGCGGATCTTGAAGTGAAGAAAGTCAGTTTCGAGCAGCTGTCGGAAAATGCCTGGGCCTATACCGCTGAGGGCGATCCCAATACGGGCATTGTCATCGGTGACGACGCCGTGATGATCATCGATGCTACGGCTACACCGGTGATGGCGCAGGACGTCATCCGCCACGTGCGTACGGTGACCGACAAGCCGATCAAATACGTGACGCTGACGCATTACCACGCGGTGCGTGTGCTCGGCGCTTCCGGCTACAAGGCCGAGGGGCTGCAACAGATCATCGCCAGCGAAGACACGCGCGACCTGATCGTCGAACGTGGCCAGCAGGACATGGATTCGGAGATCGGCCGCTTTCCACGCCTGTTCAACGCGGTCGAGTCGGTGCCTGGTTTGACCTGGCCGACGCTGACCTTCAAGGGCGAGATGACGCTGTGGCTGGGTCAGCTGGAAGTGAAAATCCTGCAGCGCGGCCGTGGCCATACCAAGGGCGATACCGTGGTCTGGCTGCCGCAGCAGAAGGTGCTGTTCTCCGGCGATCTGGTCGAGTACGACGCGGCCTGCTACACCGGCGATGCCTATCTGGCTGACTGGCCGCAGACGCTGGATAATCTGTCGTCCATGGGGGCTCAGAAGCTGGTGCCCGGCCGCGGCCCGGCGCTGAAATCGCCGGAGGAAGTGAAGAAGGGCCTGGCCTATACCCGCGCCTTCGTCAGCGCCCTCTATCGCGGGGCGCAGGAGGCAGTGGCTGCCGGCATGGACCTGAAGGCGGCGATGGCGCACACGCGCAAGCTGATGGACCCGGACTTTGCCCAGGTCTTCATCTACGAACACTGTCTGCCCTTTGATGTGACACGAGCCTATGATGAGGCCTCCGGTATCCGCGATCCGCGCATCTGGACGGCGCAGCGAGATCAGGAGATGTGGCACGCCTTGCAGAACTGAACGCCGCCCTAGCGGCAACGCCTGATTCCCCGTTAGAGGGAGGGAGGAGACAAATGCTGAAAACCTACGCGTACCCGAAGTACGAATACCAGCAACCGCAGGAACAGCTGGAGCGTAGCGTCGCCCGTTATCCGGTGGTGATCGTCGGTGCCGGCCCAGTCGGCATGGCAGCGGCGATCGACTGTCGCCTGCACGGCATCCCGGTCGTACTGCTCGACGAGGACGACACGGTGTCTGTGGGTTCGCGTGGCGTCTGCTATGCCAAGCGTGCACTGGAAATCCTCGATCGCCTCGGTGTCGGCGACCGTGTTGTTGCCAAGGGTGTTTCCTGGAATGTCGGGCGCACCTTCTTTCGTGACGAGGAAGTATTCAATTTCAACCTGCTGCCCGAGCCTGACCACAAGCGGCCGGGCATGATCAACCTGCAGCAGTATTACCTTGAAGAATATCTGGTCGATCGCTGTGTCGAGCTCGGCGTCGACATGCGCTGGAAGAACCGCGTTGTTTCTGTGCAGCGGATGTCCGACGGTGTTCGTGCAACCATCGAAACGCCGGATGGAACCTACGGCATCGAAGCCGAGTGGCTGATCGCCGCCGACGGTGCCAGGAGCCCGATCCGCAAACAGATGGGGCTGGAGGTCGAGGGCAAGGTCTTTCAGGATCGTTTCCTGATTGCCGACGTGGTGATGAAAGCTGATTTTCCGGCAGAACGCTGGTTCTGGTTCGATCCCCCGTTTCACCCCAACCAGTCGGTGCTGCTGCACCGGCAGGCCGATAACGTCTGGCGCATCGATTTTCAGCTGGGCTGGAATGCCGATCCGGAAGAGGAGAAAAAACCGGAGAAGGTGATTCCCCGTATCAAGGCCATGCTGGGCGACGAACGTGAGTTCGAGCTGGAATGGGTGAGTGTGTATACCTTCCAGTGCCGCCGCATGCAGGAGTTCCGCCATGGTCGTGTGCTCTTCGTCGGCGATGCGGCGCATCAGGTTTCGCCGTTCGGCGCGCGTGGCGCCAACTCCGGCATTCAGGATGCCGACAATCTGGTCTGGAAACTGAAGCTGGTGCTCGACGGCAAGGCGCTGGAGGGGCTGCTCGATACTTACTCGACAGAGCGGGTGGCCGCTGCCGACGAGAACCTGATGAATTCGACACGTTCGACTGATTTCATTACGCCGAAAAGTGCTGCTTCACGCACCTTCCGCAACGCCGTACTGACACTCGCCGAGCACCACACTTTTGCGCGCGCGCTGGTGAATTCCGGTCGCCTTTCCGTGCCTGTCGTTCTTGCCGACTCACCGCTCACTACGGCCGATGAGGAGCCTTTCTCCGGCAGCATGGTGCCGGGGGCGCCGATGGATGATGCGCCGGTCGGGATCGGTGACAAGAAAGCCTGGCTGCTCGACCAGGTGGGCAACACTTTCCAGCTGCTCTATTTCACCGATGTCGCCGAACGCCTTGCCGGAAAGCTCGATGAACTGCGAGGGCTGAGCATGGATGCGGTGCCTGTGGAACCGGTCATCATTTCGGAAAAAGCCGGTGCAATGGATGGCGTGCGCGTACTGCACGACCTCATGCACCTCGTCGCCCGTCGCTACGATGCGCGCGAAGGCAGCGTCTATCTGCTGCGGCCGGACCAGCATGTAGTGGCCCGCTGGCGCAAATTCGATGCCCACAAGATTCGTGCGGCAGTTGCTCGTGCGACATGCAATCCCCAATAACCGGATTGGAGGCCTGACCATGCCCCTGACGCTGACGCCCAATTTTTCAGAACCCGGCAAGCGCTACTTCCGCGCCTTCTCGCCTGGCGACGATTTCTACGAAATGCTGATCGATGCCCACCGCGATCTGAGCGACGAGCAGAGCGCCATGCTCAATGCCAAGCTGATCCTGTTGCTGGCCAACCAGATCGGCGACCTGAGCGTGCTGCGTGCCGCACTGGCGCAGGCGCGCGACGGCGTGTGAGGGGATGAGGGTATGATTGCCGACACGGAAGAGAGCAGCATGCTGGTCAGGAAAATCCATCATGTGGCCTATCGCTGCAAGGATGCGAAAGAAACTGTCGAGTGGTACCAGAAGTACCTGAACATGCGCTTCATTCTGGCCATTGCCGAAAATGAAGTGCCCTCGACGAAAGCGCCGGACCCCTACATGCATGTCTTTCTCGATGCCGGCGGCGGCAACGTGCTCGCCTTCTTCGAACTGCCGACCCGGCCGCCGATGGGGCGCGACCCGAATACCCCGACCTGGACGCAGCATCTGGCGCTGGAGGTGGAATCGGTCGAGTTGTTGCTTGACGTGAAGGCGAAGCTGGAGGCAGATGGTATTGAAGTAGTCGGACCGACCGACCACACCATTTTCAAGTCGATCTACTTCTTCGACCCGAGCGGCCACCGCCTGGAGCTGGCAGCCAACACTGCGACGCCGAAAATGGCCAAGATGCTCGACGAGGTGAAGTGGGACATGCTCAACGAATGGGCAAAAACGAAGAAGGCGCCGCAGCATGCGCGCTGGATGCACGATGGCAGCTACGCGGGGGAATAAGGGGTAATGAAGCTCGCAACACTGAAACAGGGTGGGCGTGATGGCACGCTGGTTGTCGTCAGCCGAGACCTGACACGCTGCCAACCGGTGCCGGCGTTGGCCCGTACGCTGCAGGCGGCGCTGGACGATTGGGATTCGATTGCGCCGCAGCTGGCCGAGGTTTATGCCGCGCTCAACAACGGTGCCGCCCGCCACGCCCAATCCTTCGATCCGGCCTTGTGCCACAGCCCGCTGCCGCGCGCCTATCAATGGGCCGACGGCTCGGCCTACGTCAATCACGTCGAGCTGGTGCGCAAGGCACGCGGTGCCGACATGCCCCCCGAATTCTGGACCGACCCGCTGATGTATCAGGGCGGGTCCGATTCTTTCGTCGGTCCGGTCGATCCTGTTCTGGCGCTGGATGAAGCCTGGGGCATCGATTTCGAGGCCGAGGTGGCGGTAGTCACCGGCGATGTGCCGATGGGCGCGACGCCCGCCGATTGCCGTTCACACATCCGTCTTGTCATGCTGGTCAATGATGTCTCGCTGCGTAACCTGATTCCGGCCGAGCTGGCCAAGGGGTTTGGTTTCTTCCAGTCGAAGCCGGCCTCGGCCTTTTCGCCGGTGGCTGTGACGCCCGACGAACTGGGTGAGGCCTGGGATGGCGGCAAGGTGCATCTGCCGCTGGTCGTGCATCTGAACGACCAGCTGTTCGGCCGCCCCAATGCCGGCGTGGACATGACCTTCGATTTTCCCCGGCTGATTTCACATGTGGCCAGAACGCGCGAGCTGGAAGCCGGCTCGATCATCGGCTCGGGCACCGTCTCCAACGTCGATCGCAGCACCGGCTCCGGCTGCCTGGCCGAGAAGCGCTGCCTGGAAACGATTGCCGAGGGCAAGCCGAAAACACCGTTCATGCATTTCGGCGACCGGGTGCGCATCGAGATGTTCGACGCCACAGGGGCAACGATCTTTGGTGCCATCAACCAGGAAGTGCTGCGCTATCCCGGCTGACGACACGACGATGCTCAAACTCCACACCTACTTCCGCAGTTCTGCCGCCTACCGCGTGCGTATCGCGCTCAACCTCAAGGGGCTTCCCTACGAGGCGGTGCCGGTGCATCTGGTGAAGGACGGCGGACAGCACCTGACGGAAGCGTATCGACGCATTAATCCGGCAGCGACGGTGCCTTCGCTTGTTGATCGCGATCTGGCGTTGTCGCAGTCACTGGCGATCATTGAATACCTGGACGAAACCTATCCCTACCCCCCCCTGCTTCCGGGCGATCCTGCCGCACGGGCGCGGGTGCGTGCAATTGCGCTGGATGTCGCCTGCGAGATTCATCCGCTCAACAATCTGAAAGTGCTGAAATATCTGACCGGCAAGCTGGGGGTGACGGAAGAAGACAAGAACGCCTGGTATCGGCACTGGGTCGAGACCGGTTTGGCGGCCATCGAGGCGCGTCTGACGGCGAGTCCGCTGACCGGACGCTTCTGCCACGGCGCACATCCAAGCCTGGCGGACTGCTGTCTGGTTCCGCAGGTTTTCAATGCCCGCCGCTTCAACTGCCGCCTCGATCATGTGCCGACAGTAGTGCGTATCGACGCCGAGTGTCGTACCCTTCCGGCTTTTGTTGCGGCAGCCCCGGAAAATCAGCCGGATGCCGAATAGTGGATGTTTTGTGCTGGAAATTTGATGTTTTTCATTGTTTTACTGGAGGAGACATAGATGAAACAGAAAAAACTGCTGGCCACGATGCTTCTGGCTTTTTCCGCAACCGCTTCCTGGGCCGACATTACCGTTGGTGTCACTGTGTCGGCGACCGGCCCCGCCGCCTCGCTCGGCATCCCTGAGAAAAATACAGTTGCCCTGGTGCCGACGACCATCGCCGGCCAGAAGGTCAACATCATCCTGCTTGACGACGCCTCCGATACGACGACGGCGGTCAAGAACGCCAAGAAATTCGTAACTGAAAACAAGGTGGACGTGATCGTCGGCTCGACCATCACCCCGGCTTCGCTGGCAATGATCGACGTGGCGGCGGAGTCGGAAACGCCAATGATCTCGATGGCAGCCTCGCGCGCCATTGTCGATCCAGTCGATGCCAAGCGTCGCTGGGTCTACAAGACGCCGCAAAACGATGCGCAGATGTCGACAGCCATCTCCGAGCACATGACCAATAGTGGGGTAAAAACCGTTGCCTATATCGGCTTCTCCGATGCCTATGGCGAAGGTTGGGCCAATGAGTTCGCCGGGGTGGCCAAGGCACGCAAGCTGGAGATTGTCGCTAACGAACGTTTCAACCGTGCCGATACTTCGGTGACCGGCCAGGTGTTGAAGATCATCGCGGCCAAGCCGGATGCCGTGCTTATCGGCGGTGCCGGTACGCCGGCGGCTCTGCCTCAGAAGGCGCTCAAGGAGCGTGGCTACAAGGGCGCGATCTACCAGACGCACGGTGTTGCCAACAACGATTTTCTGCGCGTCTGCGGCAAGGATTGCGAAGGTACCTTCCTGCCTGCCGGCCCGGTGCTTGTTGCTGACCAGCTGCCTGCCGACAATCCGGTGAAGAAATCGGCACAGGAGTATGTCGCCAAGTACGAAGGTGCGCATGGCAAGGGCAGCGTGTCCACCTTTGGCGCACATGCCTGGGATGCCTTCAAGCTGCTTGAAGCCGCCGTCCCCGTCGCGCTGAAAAAGGCGCAGCCGGGCACCAAGGAGTTTCGTGCTGCCCTGCGCGATGCGCTTGAAGGCGTGAAGAATCTGCCGGTTGCCCACGGTGTATTCAACATGAGCGCTACCGATCACCTTGGCTTCGACCAGCGCGCACGCGTCATGGTCAAGGTCGAAGGCGGCGCCTGGAAGCTCGTCAAGTAAGCCGGCTCATTAACCACGAAGGGCACGAAGGGCACGAAGGAAAAACAAGACGACAAGTGCGTCGCCTCATTCGTCTGGCAGGTATGCGCCAGGCACGGGGTGTCGGATTTTTCCATATTTTTTGCACGCTTCGTGCCCTTCGTACTCTTCGTGGTTCGCGTTTCAGATTTCAGGATCAAACCTTCCGCGCATGGATTTCCAGATTGCTTTGCTTCTCGGTCAGGACGGCCTGACCAACGGCGCTATTTATGCCTTGCTGGCGTTGGCGCTGGTGCTGGTCTTTGCGGTGACGCGTGTCATCTTCATTCCGCAGGGGGAGTTCGTCGCTTACGGTGCGCTGACCCTGGCCATGCTGCAGGCCGGGAAACTGCCGGCGACCCTCTGGCTGGTGTTGGCGCTGGGGGTGGCCATAGCGGCCATCGACAGCACCCAGGCCTTGCGCCATGGCGCTGCTCGCCGCCTGCCGCGCATCATCATCATCAATGCAGTGGTGCCACTGTTGTTGTGGCTGCTGCTGTCCAGTGTGGACCTCGCCGGCCTGCCGCTGATCGGTCAGGTTATCCTGGCGCTGGCTATTGTCGTACCGCTGGGTCCGATGATTTACCGTCTGGCCTACCAGCCTATTGCCGAAGCGTCGGTGTTGATGCTGCTGATCGTTTCGGTTGCCGTGCACGTCGTTCTGATCGGTCTCGGCCTGCTCTTTTTTGGCGCCGAGGGAACACGAACGCCGGCCTTTACCGAGGGCGTGCTCGACCTCGGGTCGACGACGCTGCAATATCAAACCGTGTGGATTCTTGCCAGTTCGGCGGTGTTGATCGTCGCCCTCTATGCCTTCTTCGGCCGCACCATCTACGGCAAGGCTTTGCGCGCCACGGCCTTGAACCGGACCGGCGCCCGCTTGATGGGTATCTCGACGACGATGGCCGGCAAACTGTCCTTTACTCTGGCGGCGCTGATCGGTGCTTTCTCCGGCATTCTCATTTCGCCGATTACCACGCTCTATTACGATTCCGGCTTCCTCATCGGCCTCAAGGGCTTTGTTGGCGCCATCATCGGTGGCCTGGCGAGTTATCCCGTGGCCGCTGCCGGAGCGCTGCTGGTCGGCTTCCTCGAATCG
Source organism: Rhodocyclaceae bacterium (assembly GCA_041674785.1). Lineage (GTDB taxonomy): Bacteria > Pseudomonadota > Gammaproteobacteria > Burkholderiales > Rhodocyclaceae > Proximibacter. The sequence continues at coordinate 8,331 of JBAYVG010000067.1, read as the reverse complement.
TATTCGTCGTTTTATGCCAGCGCCTACAAGGAGGTGATCGTCTTCACACTGATCATCCCGGTGCTGCTGTGGCGTTCACTGACCTCACACCATTCGGAAGAGGAAGAGTGATATGCGGCGCCTGAATTTTCCTGTCATTCTTCCGCTCTTTGTCGTGCTGTTGGCGCTGTTGCCCGTGCTCTTGCCGGAGTCGGCGGAGTTCTATATCACCCTGCTCAATTACATCGGCCTCTATGCCCTGGTGGCGCTCGGACTGGTGTTGCTGACCGGCGTCGGCGGCCTCACCAGCTTTGGCCAGGCGGCTTTTGTCGGTCTCGGTGCCTACGCTACGGCCTGGCTGACGACAGCCTACGGCTTGAGCCCCTGGCTGACGTTGGTGATCGCCTTTGCGGCCACCACGATGGTGGCGCTATTGCTGGGCTTCATCACGCTGCGCATGGGGGGGCACTACCTGCCGCTGGGAACGATCGCGTGGGGAATCAGCCTCTATTTCCTGTTCGGCAACATCACGGCATTCGGCGGCCACACCGGCCTCGGCGGGATTCCGCCGGTCTCGTTGTTCGGCACTGAACTGAAGAGCGGACGCGCGTTTTATTACCTGATCTGGATCGCGCTGATGCTCGGCGTGGTGGCTACGCAGAACCTGCTCGACTCGCGTGATGGCCGTGCCATCCGCGCACTCAAGGGCGGCGTCGTGATGGCCGAGGCGATGGGGGTCAATACTGCCTGGTACAAGATTGTCATCTTCACCATTGCCGCGCAGTTTGCCTGTGTCTCTGGCTGGCTCTACGCGCACCTGCAGCGCTTCGTGAATCCGACACCGTTCTCGCTGACGCAGGGAATCGAGTATCTGTTCATGGCCGTCATCGGGGGGGTCGGCCACGTCTGGGGGGCGCTGCTCGGCGCCGGCCTGATCACGATTCTCAAACAGTGGCTGCAGGACCTGCTGCCAAAGCTGCTTGGGCAATCCGGCAATTTCGAAGTGATCGTCTTTGGCCTGGTCATGATCTTTGTCCTGCATCGTGCGCGCGATGGCCTCTGGCCTGTGCTCGTTCGTCAGATCGAACGCCTCTGGCCGTCGTTGTCTGTGGCAGCCGCAGGAGACGTCGAAGTGGCGGCGCCGCTGAACCGGCGTGAGATGCCGCAGAGCGGTGACCTTATTCTTGAAGTGCATAAGGTGACCAAGCGTTTCGGCGGACTGACCGCCAACAACGCTGTCAGCTTCAATGTCCGCGCCGGAGAGGTGATGGCATTGATTGGTCCCAATGGCGCCGGAAAAAGCACGATGTTCAACTGTGTTTCCGGCGTTAATCCGCCGACCGAAGGCGAGGTCCGCTTCCTCAGTCAGCGTATCGATGCACTGCCATCACGCGACATTGCCCGTCGCGGAATGAGCCGGACTTTTCAGCATGTCCGGCTGCTGCCGGCCATGAGCGTGCTCGATAACGTGGCCATTGGTGCGCATCTGCGTGGCAGCAAGACCTTCGTTCATTCCTCGGTGCGCATGGATCGCGAAGAGGAGCGCCGTCTACGTTTTGAAGCCGCGCGTCAGGTCGAGCGGGTCGGGTTGTCAGAGCATCTGTTCGATGCTGCCGGTAGCCTGCCTTTGGGTAAACAGCGCATTGTCGAGATTGCCCGGGCACTGGCGGCCGACCCCTGTCTGCTGCTGCTTGATGAGCCTGCGGCCGGTTTGCGCTACCTGGAAAAGCAGTCGCTTGCAGAATTGCTGCGCAGGCTGCGTGATGAGGGAATGGGCATCCTGCTGGTTGAGCACGACATGGATTTTGTCATGGGTCTGGCCGATCGCGTGGTAGTGATGGAGTTCGGCGAGAAGCTGGCTGAAGGACTGCCCCAGCAGATCCAGCAGGATCCCAAGGTGCTGCAGGCCTATCTCGGCGGGGTGGAGTAAACACTATGGACAACAAACCCATCCTGCTCGAGGCTCGCGACCTCTCCGTTTCCTATGGCAAAGTCGAAGCGCTGCACAAGGTCAGCCTGCGCATCCGCGAAGGCGAGATCGTTACAGTGATCGGCCCGAACGGTGCCGGCAAGACGACCCTGCTGTCCTGTCTGATGGGCCTGCTGCCGGGCAAGGGAGAAGTCACCTACGTCGGCCGGGCGCTTGGCAACGACTTTGAAGTCGAGGAACGCGTCGGGCTTGGGCTGACCCTGGTGCCGGAGAAGCGCGAACTGTTTGCCGACATGAGCGTTGAGGACAATCTGCTGCTCGGCGCCTTTGACCGCTACCGCCGTGGCCAGCGGGACCAGCAGCAGACGATGGCTGAGGTCTATGGCATCTTCCCGCGCCTCAAGGAACGGGCGGTCCAGATGGCCGGTACCCTGTCCGGCGGTGAGCGCCAGATGCTGGCCATGGGTCGGGCGCTGATGGCCAAGCCGAAACTGCTGATGCTCGATGAGCCCAGTCTGGGCCTGGCTCCGCTGATCATTCGCGAGATTTTTCGTACCGTTTCCAGGCTCAGGGAAATGGGAGTTTCTGTCCTGCTGGTCGAGCAAAATGCTCGCGCTGCCTTGCAGGTAGCGGATTTCGGCTATGTTCTGGAAACCGGGGAAGTTTCCCTGGAAGGCCCGAGCGCGGACCTGGCCAATGACCCCCGTGTCATCGAAGCCTACCTCGGGTTGGGTGGGAAGCATTGAGGCGCAAGGGATCAGGTAAATAAAAAGTTGCAAAAAAGTTGTAGCGCTGGGAAAAAGCCTATGACACAATCACACGCGGCTACCGCCTTCCGTCAACACACACTCGTAGGAGACACTGCATGAACAAAAGCGAACTTATCGATGCCATTGCTGCTGGTGCTGACATCAGCAAAGCTGCAGCCGGCCGCGCACTTGACGCTGCCGTCTCGGCCATCACGACCACTGTCGCCAAGGGCGACAACGTGACCCTGGTGGGTTTCGGTTCCTTCAAGCCTGCCAAGCGTGCTGCACGCACTGGCAAGAACCCGAAGACCGGCGCCGCCATCAAGATCCCGGCGACCACCGTGCCGAAGTTCTCGGCCGGCGCTACCTTCAAGGCTGCTGTTGCCAAGAAGAAGAAGTAATCTCGCTGGATCGCTTCAAGAAAAAGCCGCCTTCGGGCGGCTTTTTTGTTGGGCGGGTGTTGCGCTGTGCTTGTGCGTCGCCCGGCGTAATCCCGGACGGTAAACGCGAAAGGCCCGCATTGCTGCGGGCCTTGGTATTTCTGGTGGTGATGGGCGGAGTCGAACCGCCGACCTATGGGTTATGAATCCATCGCTCTAACCATCTGAGCTACATCACCGGGAAAGGGGACGGATTATAGGCGGTGCCGGCTGCGGCGGTCAAGTTTCGCCTTGCATCAGTGTTCTGTCGTATATAATTGATTACATGCCTGTTCCCGCCATTCTTGCCTCCATGCTCAATAGTATCGTCGGCTCTGCCGTCAATACTGCGATGGAAAATATGGTTTACACACAGCCGGCACCGCCTGAGTTGGGCGTTGTCGGGGCCCGTGCCTTCCCCGAGGGGACGAAAAAAGGCGAGATGGAGCCGCTGCAGGGGATGATGGAGGTGGTCATCGGCGGCAAGGCCTACGCCCGTTCTCCCGGTATGCAGATACGCAACCAGCAGAATCTGATTGTTATGCCAGCGACGATTCAGGGGGCTGTTCCAGTACGCTACCAACTCGATTCTTCAGGAGCTGTTTTCCGTGTCTGGCTGCTGACACGGACCGAAATTGCTGCGCCCTGATACTGAAATCTGAACGAAACCCCGTAATGCCAAAAAAACTCTTCATCCGTACCTTTGGGTGCCAGATGAACGAGTACGACTCGGACAAGATGGCCGACGTACTCGCTTCTTCCGATGGCGTGGTCAAGACCGACAATCCTGAAGACGCCGATATCATCCTGTTCAATACCTGCTCGGTGCGCGAGAAAGCGCAGGAGAAGGTGTTCCACGATCTAGGGCGTGTCCGTCACCTGAAGCTGTTGAATCCCGATCTGGTGATTGGCGTTGGCGGCTGCGTTGCCAGCCAGGAGGGGGCGGCGATCGTTGCGCGCGCACCTTACGTGGATATCGTTTTCGGTCCGCAGACATTGCACCGCTTGCCGCAATTGATCGCCGAGCGGCGTGCCAAAGGCAAGCCTGCTGTCGATATCTCCTTTCCCGAAATAGAAAAATTCGATGCCCTGCCGCCCGCGACCGTGGAAGGTGCAACCGCCTTTGTCTCGATCATGGAAGGCTGCTCGAAATTCTGCACCTTCTGCATCGTGCCCTATACGCGAGGCGAGGAGGTCTCCCGCCCCTTTGACGATGTACTTACCGAAGTCGCCGGACTAGCCGGTCAAGGCGTCAGGGAAGTGACGCTGCTCGGGCAAAACGTGAACGCTTATCGGGGCGTCATGACGGGTAGTGACGAGATTGCCGATCTTGCCATGCTCATCGAATACATCGCCGAAATGCCCGGCATCGAGCGCATCCGCTACACCACCTCGCATCCGCGCGAGATGACACAGCGGCTGATCGACACCTATGCTCGCGTGCCTAAGCTGGTCTCGCACCTGCATCTGCCTGTGCAATCGGGCTCGGATCGCATTCTGGCGGCGATGAAGCGCAACTACACCACACTCGAATACAAGTCGATCATCCGCAAGCTGCGTGCAGCGCGGCCGGATTTGTCTTTGTCTTCCGACTTCATCATCGGCTTCCCCGGTGAAACCGAAGAGGATTACGAGAAGACGATGAAGCTGATCGACGATGTCGGTTTCGACGCTTCCTTCTCCTTTCTCTATAGTTCGCGCCCTGGCACGCCAGCGGCCGAACTGGCTGACGATACACCGGCCGAGATCAAGTCTGCGCGCCTCATGCGCTTGCAGAAACGCATCGAAGAACAGGCCTCTGCAATCAGTGAAGCCATGGTGGGCACTGTCCAGCGCGTGCTTGTGGAAGGCGTTTCGAAGAAGCATGTCGAAGAACTCGCTGGTCGTACCGACAACAACCGCATCGTGAACTTTGTTGCCAACCCCCGTTTGATCCACACCTTCGTTGACGTGCGCATCACGTCGGCGTTGCCGCACTCCCTGCGTGGCGAGATGGTTATCCGTGAAAGCTGATTCACAAGCCATTGGCCGTGACAGTGCCCGATCGCGGAAGCGACCGGTGGAGCTGCTTCTGTCGCCGGTCAACAATGGGCACCTTGCCAATCTCTGCGGCGTGCTGGACGAAAACCTGCGGCAGATCGAAGCCGCGCTTGACGTGACCATTGCCCGTCGTGGTGAGCGCTTTACCATTCATGGCGAAGTCGAACCGGCCGCACGTTGCGCCGAGGCGCTGCAGCATTTCTACGCTGCTGCCGGCAAGGACCTTTCGGTCGACGAAATCCAGCTTGGGCTGATCGAACTGCTGAATCGGCCGGTTCGCGGCCTTTCCGGGCAGGGCGTCACGGGCATGGGCTCGCCGGCGCTGGTGACGCGCAAGGCTGAATTGCACGGGCGTACGCCACGCCAGATCGAGTATCTGAAGCACGTTCAGGAACACGACATCACCTTCGGCGTCGGTCCGGCGGGTACCGGCAAGACTTATCTCGCTGTGGCCTGTGCCGTCGATGCTTTCGAGCGGGAGCTGGTCTCACGCATCGTCCTGACGCGGCCGGCGGTCGAGGCGGGGGAGCGTCTGGGGTTCCTCCCGGGTGACCTGGCGCAGAAAGTCGATCCTTATCTGCGCCCGCTTTACGACGCGCTCTATGATCTGATGGGTTTTGACCGCGTGATGAAAATGCTGGAAAAACAGGCTATCGAGATCGCCCCTTTGGCCTACATGCGCGGCCGCACGCTGAATCACGCTTTCATCATTCTCGACGAGGCGCAGAACACCACGCCGGAGCAGATGAAGATGTTCCTGACACGTATCGGCATTGGCGCCAAGGCAGTGATCACGGGTGATGTAACCCAGATCGATCTGCCGAAAGGACAGAAGAGCGGCCTCATCGAGGCACGGCGCATCCTGCACGAGGTGCGTGGAATCGCCTTCACCGAATTCACCGCTGAAGACGTTGTCCGTCATCCCCTGGTCGCGCGGATCGTTGCAGCCTATGAGGCGCACGGCAAGGCGCAGGAGAATTCCCGGCCATGAGTCGTCGCCTCAATCTCTCCGTGCAATACGCCTGCAATGAGGCGGGGCTACCTTCACGAGTCCAGGTGCGTGCATGGGCGCGGGCCGCGCTGGTGGGCGGCGGCCAGGTCACCGTACGTTATGTCGATAATGAAGAGGGTCAGGCGCTCAACCGCGATTATCGCGGCAAGGATTACGCAACCAATGTGCTCTCATTCGTTTATGAAAACGACCCGCTGACGGTGGGAGACCTCGTCATCTGCGCACCGGTTGTAATCCGCGAAGCGCTGGAGCAGAAGCGGGCCCCCGAGGCGCACCATGCCCATCTGGTCGTGCATGGTATCCTCCATCTGCAGGGCTACGACCATGAAACCGGTGAGGAGGATGCGCGGGTCATGGAAAATCGTGAGTGTGAAATTCTGGCAGGCCTTGGCTACCCGAACCCCTATTAGTTGAGAGTTTTTTCCATCAATGGACAGTTCCAGTAGCAAACCGACATTTTTCGAGCGCCTTTCGACCCTGCTTCTGCGCGAGCCGGAAGATCGGGAGCAGCTGATACAACTTCTGCATTCTGCTTTCGAGCGCAACCTGCTCGACGCCGACGCCCTGTCGATTACCGAGGGCGCCTTGTCCGCCTCGGAAACCTCTGTGCGCGACGTCATGGTGCCGAGAGCGCAGATGGATACCATCGATGTCAGCGATTCGCTTGCTGACATCGTTCGTCAGGTCATCGAAACCGCGCACTCGCGCTTTCCCGTGCACGACGGCAATCGCGACAACGTCATCGGCATCCTGCTGGCCAAGGATTTGTTGCGCATGCAGACCGAGACCAATTTCAGTCTGCGCGACTGGCTGCGTCCGGCCGTCTTCATTCCCGAGTCAAAGCGGCTCAATGTCCTGTTGCGCGAGTTCCGCGTGTCGCGCAATCACATGGCGGTCATCGTTGATGAGTATGGGGGGGTCGCCGGCCTCGTCACTATCGAGGATGTGCTCGAACAGATCGTCGGCGATATCGAGGACGAGTACGATTTTGACGAAACCGAGGACAACATCCGCCTCGATCAGTCCGGGCGCTATCGCGTCAAGGCACAGACCGAAATTGCCGATTTTAACGAGGCCTTCGCTTCCACCCTCCATGCAGAGGATGTCGATACCATCGGCGGTCTGATCCTCAACCACCTCGGCCGCGTACCCAAGCGTAACGAATCGGTCGATCTGGCAAATCTGCGCTTCCGGGTACTGCGCGCCGACAGCCGGCGCCTTTATACCCTTCTCGTCGAAAAATTGTCGCCGATCATGGGCGACACCGCGGCGGAGTGACACCTCTCCTCGCGTGCGTGCTTCGAGTGCTGGCTGCCGCTGCACTGGGCGCCGCCAGCGTACTGGCTTTCGCGCCGCTCTCCTGGTATCTGCTCGTCTGGCTGACTGTGGCCGGGTTCTTCGTGCTGCTGCAGCAGGCAAAGACCGGGCGGCAAGGCCTGCTGCTTGGCTTTGCCTTTGGCTGCGGCTGGTTCGGCGCCGGAACATCGTGGGTCTACGTCAGCCTTTCCGTTTTCGGTGGTTTGCCGCCAGCGCTGGCGGGGATTGCAACGCTGCTTTTCTGTGCCTTGCTGGCGCTTTTTCCTGCACTGGCGGCGGCCCTCTTTGTCCGCTTTCGCCCGGCAGCTGCACTGGCGCAGGTCGCCCTGTTCGCGGCCTTGTGGTTGCTGACCGAGTGGTCGCGCAGTTGGGTTTTTACCGGCTTCCCCTGGCTGTCACTCGGCTATTCGCAGAGTCCTCCCAGCTTGTTCGCCGGCTTTGCACCGGTGCTCGGGGTTTATGGCGTATCGCTGGTAACGGTACTTTTTTCGACGTTGGTCGTTGCCGCAGCCAGCGCTGTGTCCAGCAACCAACGCATCCTTATATCCGCCCTCGTGATCCTTCTGCTGGGCAGCGGTGCGGCGCTGCGTGAGGTGTCGTGGACACAGCCGGCGGGGGCGCCGCTCAAGGTGGCACTACTCCAGGGCAATGTGCCGCAGGACCTGAAATGGCGGCCGGAAAAACTGACAGATTCGCTGCACATCTACGGCGAATTGATGCGCGCCCACCCGGCTGAGCTCACCATTCTCCCGGAAACCGCGATCCCGACTTTCCTCGACCAGCTGCCGCGCCCCTATCTCGAAATGCTGCTCAACCACGCGTTGGCCCAGCAGGGCGATCTGCTCTTCGGCGTGGCGGTGGGCGATGGCGCACGCTATGCCAATG
>JBAYVG010000066.1:0-16825 GCA_041674785.1 Rhodocyclaceae bacterium | reverse complement strand
TGCGCCTCCAAGGGCGGTGGCTCGGAAGCCAAGGCCAAGTTCGCCATTCTCAACCCCTCCGACGACCTGGTCGACTGGGTCCTGAAGAAGATCCCGGAAATGGGCGCTGGCTGGTGCCCGCCGGGCATCATCGGCATCGGCATCGGTGGCACGCCGGAAAAGGCCATGCTGCTGGCCAAGGAATCGATCATGGCGCCGGTGGACATCCATGAACTGAAAGCAAAAGCCGAAGAGTACAAAAAAACGGGTGCCAAGCTGACTCGCCCGGAAGAACTGCGCCTGGAGTTGATGGAGAAGATCAACGCCCTCGGCGTCGGCGCCCAGGGCCTCGGTGGCCTGACCACCGTGCTCGACGTCAAGGTCCTCGACTACCCGTGTCACGCTGCCAACCTGCCGGTGGCGCTGGTACCGAACTGTGCCGCGACGCGCCACTGCCACTTCCACCTTGACGGCTCCGGCCCGGCCAAACTGGAAGTGCCAAAGCTGGAAGACTGGCCAGCTGTTACCTGGACGCCGGATATCAAGTCAGCCACCCAGGTCAACCTGAACACGCTGACCAAGGAAGAAGTCGCCGCCTGGAAGCCGGGCCAGAAGCTGCTGCTCAACGGCAAGATGCTGACCGGCCGCGATGCCGCGCACAAGCGCATCGCCGACATGCTGGCCAAGGGCGAGAAGCTGCCGGTCGACTTCACCAACCGCGTCATCTACTACGTCGGCCCAGTGGATCCGGTACGCGACGAAGTCGTCGGCCCGGCCGGCCCGACCACCGGCACGCGCATGGACAAGTTCACGCGCATGATGCTGGAGAAGACCGGCCTGATCTCGATGATCGGCAAGTCCGAGCGCGGCCCGGTCGCCATCGAAGCCATCAAGGACAACAAATCGGCCTATCTGATGGCCGTCGGCGGCGCCGCCTACCTGGTGGCCAAGGCGATCAAGGCAGCCAAGGTCGTCGGCTTTGCCGATCTCGGCATGGAAGCCATCTACGAGTTTGATGTCGTGAACATGCCGGTAACGGTGGCCGTCGACTCTTCGGGCACCTCGGTGCACGAAACCGGGCCGAAGGAATGGCAAGCCAAAATCGGCAAGATCCCGGTCAAAGTCGCCTGATAGCAACTTGAACACACGAAGCCGGCCACACTCAACGTGAGCCGGCTTCGTTTTTTGGAGCCAGCATAATGGGCACAAAGTCCAGCCAGACCGAGCCGATGATCGAGCGCTTCGGCACCACTCGCCGCTACTCCGACGTGGTTGCGCATGGCAACACGATCTACCTTGTCGAAGTTCCGGAAACCCTCACCGCTGACATCACCACACAAACCAGCGAAGTACTGGCCAGCATTGAGCGCCTGCTGACCAAGGCCGGCAGCGACAAGACCCGCCTGCTGATGGTCACCATCTACCTCAGCGACATGCGCGAATACGCAGCGATGAACGAGGTCTGGGATGCCTGGGTGCCGGAAGGCACCGCCCCTGTACGCGCCTGCGTCGAAGCACGACTGGCGAACCCGGGGTATCGGGTGGAGATTGTGGTGACGGCGGCACGGTAAAGCATTTACTTGGCGCGCCAAACCTCCCCATGATCGGCATCTTCGACTCCGGCCTCGGCGGCCTCTCGGTTCTCGCAGCCATTGCCCGCAGCTTGCCGCGCGCCAATCTCACCTACCTCGCCGATACCGCACACGTGCCATATGGCAACAAGCCGGATGCGTTCATTCGTGGGCGCGTCGCGGCGATTGGTGAGCACCTTGTCGCGCAGGGTTGTTCCATGCTGGTCGTCGCCTGCAACACGGCGACGGCGGCGGCGGTCGGGGTGTTGCGCGAGAAGTTTCCGCAGTTACCCATCGTCGGGGTCGAGCCAGGCGTGAAACCAGCGGCACAGGCTTCGCGGTCGCGGCGCATCGCGGTGCTGGCGACCGAATCAACAGCGAAAAGTGAGCGGCTGGCGCGGCTGATCGCCGACCACGCGCAGGGCGTAGCGGTGGATGTCGAGCCGTGCCCGGGCTGGGCAACACGCGTCGAAAATCTGCATCTGGATGGGCCGGATTTTGCGGCGGAAGTGGCGGCGCGTGTCGAACCGCTGCTGGCGGCAGGCGCCGACCGTATCGTGCTCGGCTGCACGCATTACAGCTTCCTGACACCGCTGCTGACCCCCTTGGTGGCCGGGCGCGCCGAACTGGTCGATGTCGCCGAGGCTATTGCCCGGCAGTGTCTGCGGCTGGCCGGGTCGGCCGGCGAAGGCCACGGCGAGTTGCACCTGATCGCCACGGCACAACCAGAACGCCTGCATGCTGCGCTGCCCGCCCTGGGCCTCGGCTGGCTCGGCAGCCGGGCCAGCGAACCGGCACGCCTCGCCCGCATCTGACCCCGGTACCAGTTACAGATCAGCTGCGCAAATACTCGACCTGCAGCATCTGCTGCAAACGCTTCACCAGCTTGAAGGCTTCCTTGAGGATGACCCGGTCGAGTTCGTTCAGCTGATCGGGATCGACACGATTGGCGGCAGCAGGCGATGCCGCCGTCAGTTGGTTGGCAAAGCGCATGCGCTGCACCTGGCCGAGCGCCGCCAGATAGGCTGCAGTTTCCTCCGGCCGCTGGAAAAGCAGCGGCCCGACGGTACGCAAACGCTCGGCAGTGTTGGTCGCCGTAACCCCCTTGGCCAGCGCCCAGACGCGTGCGGCATCGACGAACGGCCGGACCCCATGCGCCTTGAGATCGATGGTGTGCGGAAAATCCTTGTTGTCTTCGTAGCGAAAACCCGACAACCAGCTGAGGGGCGACTGCCAGTTCAGCGAAGCTTCAACCATGGCGCGCAGGAACAGCCCGCTATCCTGGGTGTGCTGCAATAGCCAGGATTGCAGTTCGGTGGCCAGATGTTCATCGCCATAGAGCGGCCGCAGATCGAAAAAAATCGTCGCATTGAGCACTGCCTGCGGTTCCGCCTGGCGCAGCCAGCCAGCAAATTTCCCCTTCCACTCGGCCAACGAAAGGCAAAGGTCGGGATTGCTGGCCATGATGTTGCCGGTGCACAGCGGAAAGCCGCAGGCGTGCAGCGCATCATTCACTGCCCTAGCAAAGGGGAGGAAGAAGGCACGCAAGGATTCAGCTTCTTCGCTGCTCTCAGCGGCAAAGATGAGGCCGTTGTCCTGATCGGTCGACAGCGTCTGCTCCAGCCGCCCTTCCGAACCGAAGACCAGCCAGCACCAGGGAACATAGGGCAGCTCGAAGCGGGCAGAAACCAGATCGATGGCCTGCAGGCCGATCAGGTCGTTGAGCGCGGATATCTGCTGGCACAGCGCATCCGCCGTCGTTCCCCGCGCCAGAAGCTGTGCCGAAAAGCGGCGCACGTCAGCGGCGACGTTCGCCAGGGCTGCAATATCGGGGGCCGCAGCAATCGCAGCTGCCAGCTCGCCGCTGCCGGCGCTGGGCTGGGCATAAAGATCGGCTTGCGAAACGATATTGCCGAAACGCCCGTCGGCCTCGACCAGCACCAGGTGATGCACATTGCGGCGGATCATCAGCACACTGGCCTGATGCATCGTCGCCTCGGCCGGCAGCCGGATGACGCCACCGGTCATCACTGCCGCCACGGGCTGGAGAAGATCACCCCCGCTCATCACAACGCGTTTCAGGACATCGCGCAGGGTCAGTATTCCGAGCGGCGAACCACTTTCCGGATCGACCACGGCCACTGCATCCGCCTGTGTCCGGTCGAGGCATTCGAGCGCTTCACGAATTTCTGCCGAGGGCGGCAGGCTTGGCGCCTGTCGACGCACGACGCTGCTCACCGACGCGTAGGGCGACAACCCGACCGCCTGATCAATAGCTGACGCGGGCATAGTAGGTTTTCTCCGCTGCGGCTCTTGCCTCACCGAGGGTACGCACCCCCATCTCAGCCAGCAACGGCACCATCTTCAGGAAAACTTCACCGGTGACATAAGCGTCGCCCAACGCCGTGTGACGACCGACGATGAGCACCCCCAGCCGCTCGGCAATGGCCTCCAGACGATGCGACTCCTGATTCGGATGCAGCACAGCGGAAAGCAGCAGCGTATCGAGTACCGGCAGATCGAAGGTGATGCCGGTCGACGCTTCCTTCAACTGCAGGAAGCGCATGTCGAAAGCCGCGTTGTGGGCAACCAGCACCGTATCGGCGCAGAAATTGCGGAAGGCCGGCAGCACGGTATCGATAGGCGGCTGCCCGACCAGCATCTCCGGCGTGATGCCATGGATTTTCACCGAAGCCTCCGGCAGGTGACGGCGCGGGTCGATCAACTGGTCGAACACTTCGTGCGTCAGCAGGCGGCGATTGACGATACGCGTAGCACCGATCTGGATGATCTCGTCACCCTTCGACGGCTCCAGCCCGGTGGTTTCGGTATCGAACACGGTGTAGGCAAGGTCACTCAGCAGCTGGTCATCCAGCGCGTGGCTGCGCTCCGACCAGCTGAACAGGTCGAAATCGTAAAATTCCGGGCGGCTGCCCTGCGCGCCCGTCGGGACGCTGCCGGGATGCTGCGGTGCCTGTGCCAGCGGCAGCAGGAAACGGAAGGCAGCACGATGCGAGGCCCGCTTGCGCTGGAACCAGATCTCGCCGTTGCAGCGGTCCATGACTTCACGCACCGACAGCGGCGACTCTTCGCCGGCGCTACGCATCGGGTCCATTTCCCAGTTCATCACCGTCTCGGTACTCATCGACGTACCCAGCCAGATCAGGTCGAGGCAGGCATGGTCGCCCTCGGCAGAGAGCGCCAGCCGCACCTCACTGATCCCGTATTCGTCGCGCAGGCGTGAGGTCAGGTAGCACAGCACCTGCAGGAAGGAGAAGCTATCCACCTTCATCCATACGCCTTCGTCAATCTCCTCGGCCTTCACCGGCAAACCGCAGCGCTCGGACATGCGCGGAATGGCCACAGCGATCAGATCGGCGCCGCGCATGTCTTCGAGCGGCCAGCGCACCGTCAACTCGCGCGCATATTCGCGTGCCGATTGTTCGACGCGCCCCGAAAGCCCCTCGACTTCGGTGCGGATGACGTTGAGAAAACGGCTGCGCTCGTCGGCATTCATGTCCGGATAGGCAGAAAGCATTTCTGCAGCGGCGCGAATGTTGCCCAACGGTCCGCGACTGCCTTCGGTCAACGACTGGATCAGCGCATCACGACGCCCCTCGGTTTCGAACGAGGCGGTGATATCGTCGAGCAGCAGCACGAAGCCGGTCATTTTCTCCTTGTCGCTGTCGACCTCATGGCCGGTCACCGGCGCCAGGTGCACGCGCAGCAGCCGGCCGGCCTGCGTCGCCGTCACCAGCTCGGCGGCGGGCGGCTTGCCCGTTTCCAGCCGACGCGCCATCTGTTCCAGTGCATGGGCAATCAGGCTGCGTTCGAATACCGCGTAGAGCGAGCGCCCCAGACCCACGGCCTCACCACCGGCTCCGGCAGCGAGCACCGTGCGCGCCCGCTGGTTGTAGAGGAGGATGCGGCCATCGAGATTGCAGACAACAACACTCTGCTGCAACTCGGCCATCAACACCGCCAGACGGTTGCGATCGGCTTCGAGATTTTGCTGGGATCGGGCAATCTCGGCCTTGACGTCCTGTTCGAAGGCCTGACGCCGACCCGCCAGTTCATTGATGGCCTCGGCCACGGCACGCAGTTCGCTGCTGCCGACGAGCCTGACGCGGCGACTGCTGTCACCGAGCAGAATGCGGGTCTCCTCGGCCAGCTGCATCGGCGCGCGCACAAGCTGATCCACCAAAGGCCGTAATACCGAGAAGATCAGGGCACCGGCAGCCAGCCCGACCATGACCAGGGGCGCGGCCGCCCCCTCATTACCGGCTTCCGCCGCCGCCTGGATGACGACCACGGCGGCATAAAGCAGGCCGGCAATGACGACAAGCGCAGCCGTGGTGGCCAGGGCCAGCTTGTGTCGCGGTTTAAGCGTCATGGTTCAGCCCTCACACCAGCAGGTCACGAACCTTATCCACCAACTCCTTCGTCGAAAACGGCTTGGTCATGTAGCCATCGGCGCCCAGCGCAATGCCCTTGGCCACTTCCATTTCACGACCACGGGCGGTCAGCATCAGGATGCGCACCCCGGCCAGCGCAGCATCGGCGCGCACTTCCTGACAGACATCGAAACCGTTTTTTTTCGGCATCATCACGTCCAGCAGCACCAGGTCCGGCTTGTCCGCGCGGATGCGCGCCAGCGCCTCCTCGCCATCGGCAGCGACGGACACGTCATAGCCTTCGCGCTTCATCAGGAACTCGACGGAGATGACGATATTCTGCTCATCGTCGGCAATCAGGATTTTTTTGCTCATTCGCGTTTTCCGTTCTCTGGATTATTCAGCGGCAGGGAAAAAATGAAACTGGCCCCCTGGCCCGGTTCGCTTTCCACCCACAGCCTCCCACCGAAATATTCGACGATTTTCAGGCTGATAGGCAAGCCCAACCCGGTTCCCGTCGGCTTGCTGGTCATCGCATCGCCCCCCTGACGGAAGCGGTCGAAAATCACTTTCTGGTCCTCGCGGCGAATGCCGGGGCCGTTGTCGGTAACGGACACCCGCAGCGACTCCGTGTCCGCCGTCAGCCGAACCATCACCCGTCCGGCGTTGGCTGGAACAAACTTGACGGCATTCGACAGCAGGTTGATGACCACCTGCATCAGGCGATCCCGGTCGGCCCGGATCAAGGGCACCGAACCGGCAAGATCGAGCGAAAGGGCCACCCCCTTGTCACGGAAAAGCTGACTGGTAGTCGCCACCGACTGCTCGACAACGGCGTTCATATCCACCTCCTCGACCAGCCATTCCGCATTGCCGGATTCGATCTTGGCCATGTCGAGGATCTGGTTAACCAGACGGGTCAGGCGCTCGGTCTCGCTGACGATGATGCCGAGGAAGCGCTCGCGTTCCGGCAAGGCCGTTCTCGGGTCATCACGCAGGATTTCGGAAAACGCGCGGATGGAGGTCAGCGGCGTACGCAACTCGTGGCTGACGGAGGCCATGAAATCATCCTTCAGTCGATCCACTTCAAGCAGCCGGACGTTGGCTGCCTTCAGTTCGCCGGTCGCCGCTTCCAGCTCACGCGACTTGCGCTCCAGCTCACGGCTGTAGGTACGTAACTGCGAGGCCTCGTCGAGAATGTTCATCACCTCGGGCAACGACAGCGGCTCTTCCTTCGCCACCGAAGCCACCATCGCGCGTGCCGAGGCGCTGCCGATGGCACCGGCCAGCAGCGACTCGGCGTAATGCACCAGATCCGCATCAGCCTCCAGCTTCTCGACATCGGCCAGACCATGCCGCCGGGCGTAGGAGGCAAAGGCGGTCTGCGCCCGTGCCGGGCCAAGGAAACGGCCGACCAGTGCGACCAGGTCGGCGGCATCGGCACTACCGCGCCACAGTGCGGAACCGACCGGTCGCGTCGTCTTCAGCGCGTCGACAAACTGCGTCGCCTGGCTGGCTTCGGCAGCGGTTGGCGCGCGCAGTAGCGAGACCACGACATAAGCACCGATATTGGCGGCAAAGCTCCAGAACAGGCAGTGCGAAATGTCATCGAGCCCGGTGAGCCCGAAAAGTTGGTGCGGCTTCAGCAACTCGATACCGAAGGGGCCCTCGGAAAGAAAGCTTGCCGGCAACCAGCCGGATTTCGAAAACGAGGGCAGCAGCAGCGTATAGGCCCAGACGACAAAGCCGGCCAGCAGCCCGGCCAGCGCGCCGTTGCGCGTGCCGCCGCGCCAGTACATGCCACCGATCATCGCCGGCGCAAACTGGGCCACCGCCGAGAAGCTGATCAGGCCGATGCCGACCAGTGCATAGGCATCGCCGGCCAGCCGGAAATAGAGATAGCCGAGGAGCAGGATGAGCACGATGGCGCCGCGCCGGATCGACAGCAGCAGGCCGGATAGATCGCGCTCGGCATTCAGCGCCAGCCGTTTGGTACGCAACAGCAGCGGCATCACCAGGTCGTTGCAGACCATCGTGGACAAGGCGATGGTTTCGACGATGACCATGCCGGTTGCGGCCGACAGGCCGCCGACAAACACCAGCAGCGCCAGTGCCTCATGGTGCCCCGACATCGGCAAGGTCAGCACGAAGGTGTCGGCGTTCATGCCCTGCCCGGAGAAATGCATGAGACCGCCGAGTGCTATCGGCAGCACGAAAAGGTTGATCAGGAACAGGTAGAGCGGGAACAGCCAGATGGCCCGCTTGAGGTGGGCTTCCGAAACGTTTTCAACCACCGTCACCTGAAACTGACGCGGCAGGAAAAGGATGGCCAGCCCCGCCAGCAAGGTCAGTGAGAACCAGGTGGCATAGCCGCGGCTGCCGCTGGCAACGGCCGTCAGCTGCGCCAGCTGCGGGTCGGCCATGGCACGCTCGAAGATATCGCCAACGCCGTTGTACAGCCCGAAGGTGACAAAGAGGCCAACGGCGCCGAAGGCAACGAGCTTGACCACCGACTCCAGCGCCACCGCCGCAACCATGCCTTCGTGGCGCTCCGTGGCATCGAGATGGCGGGTGCCGAAGAGGATGGTGAAGGCCGCCAGGATCAGCGCGATGTAGAGCGTCGTATCGGCGAGGATGGGGCCGTGCCCGCCTGCAGGCGAAACCAGCGCCGGGTAGCCGGCAATAAGGTCGTAACTGATCGCCACCGCCTTCAACTGCAGCGAGATATAGGGAACGATGCCGACCACCGCAATGATGGTCACCAGACCGCCGAGCAGCTGGCTCTTGCCGTAGCGCGAGGCGATGAAGTCGGCAATCGAGGTGATGCGGTTGGCCTTGGCCGTGCGGATCATCTTCAGCAGCAGGAAACCGCCAAGGGTCATCACCAGCGTCGGGCCGAGATAGATCGGCAGGAAGCCGACACCGGTCACCGCCGCGCGGCCGACGCTGCCGTAGTAGGTCCAGGTCGTGCAATAAACCGCCATCGACAGCGCATAGATGGTCGGGTTGGCGATGATCGAACGGCCGGCATCGGCGCGCTTGTCGCCCCAGTAGGCCACCGCGAAGAGCAGTGCCAGATAGAGGAAGGAAACAGCAATGACCACGGAGCCCTGCAGCATCGTCAGCCCCCCGGTTTCTCAACGCGGTCGCTGCGGCGCTCGACCACCCAGGCCATGAGCAGGATCAACCCGGCCCAGACAAGGAACAGATAGGCAAACACCAGCGGTACGCCGAAGAGGGTGGCGGCTCTGTCAAACAAGGAAAGTACGGGGTAATTGAAGAGGACGAAACCGACCAGAAAGACAGCCACCAGTCGCTGACCCGTAAGCGTGCTGCGCTGCATGCCGGCCCCCTCCTGTTCTTCTGATATGCATCCATTATAGGGGAGAAGCTGCGCGGTATACTGCCCGCATTTGACCCGGAAAATCCCCTCATGATCCGCTCCGCCCTTGACTGGAAGCCGCGCGAACCGGCCAGCGCCTACACCGACATCCGCTACGAATTCGCCGAAGGCATCGCCAGGATCACCATCAACCGGCCGCAGAAGCGCAATGCCTTCCGCCCGGAAACGATCAACGAGCTGATCGACGCCTTCCACCGCGCCCACCACGACAACGAAGTCGGCGTCATCATCCTCACCGGTGAAGGTCCGGACGCCTTCTGCTCCGGCGGCGACCAGACCGTGCGCGGCGCCGAAGGCTACATCGACCAGGGCGGCACGCCACACCTCAACGTGCTCGACCTGCAGATGCAGATCCGTCGCCTGCCCAAGCCGGTGGTGGCCATGGTCGCCGGCTTCGCCATCGGCGGCGGCCATGTGCTGCACCTGGTCTGCGACCTGACCATTGCCGCCGACAACGCCCGCTTCGGCCAGACCGGCCCGCGCGTCGGCAGCTTCGACGCCGGCCTCGGCGCCGGCCTGCTGGCACGCAGCGTCGGCATGAAGAAGGCCAAGGAAATCTGGTTCCTGTGCCGCCAGTACGGCGCCCAGCAGGCGCTCGACATGGGCCTCGTCAACACCGTGGTCCCGCTCGAACTGCTGGAAGAGGAAACCGTGCAGTGGTGCCGCGAAATGCTGCAGCACTCGCCGATGGCCCTGCGCATGCTGAAGGCCGGTTTCAATGCCGACACCGACGGCCTCGCCGGCATCCAGGAACTCGCCGGCAACGCCACCGGCCTCTTCTACCAGACGGCGGAAGGCCAGGAAGGGCGCAACGCCTGGCTGGAAAAGCGCGCGCCGGATTTCGGCAAATACCGCAAGCGCCCCTGAGCCGCCGGGCCGGAATCCCGTGCGCATCACTACCGCCCAACTGCAGCCCTACGCCCTGCCGCTCAAGGCCGCATGGCAGTCGGCGGCAGGCACGCTGTCGGTTCGCCACGGCTGGCTGATTCAGCTGGAAACCGACAGCGGGCTGACCGGCTACGGCGAATGCGCACCGCTCCCATCGCATGGCAGCGAAGACCCAGCAGCCGCCGAACGCGCCCTGAACCGATGGACCGCAACACTGCCCGGACAATGGGCTGAAACCGCGCTGGCCGAGCTGGCTGCCCCCGCCACCTGCGCCACACCGGCCGCCCGCGCCGCCGTCGAAACCGCCCTGCTCGACCTCCTTTCGCAGCAAGCCGGCAGCCCGCTCGCGAACTACCTGTGTCAGCAGGAATGCAGCCGAAATGTCGCGGCCAATACCATGCTTGGTACGACCATCGGGTTTACGGAAGCGCAACTCGACGAGGCGCTCACCGCCAATTATTCGGTGATCAAGCTGAAAGTGGGCATCGCTGCGCCAGAGGATGAAATTGCTGCGCTTCGTCGCCTCGCACAGCGGCTGCCGGCAAACACCCGCCTGCGGCTGGATGCCAACCGTGCCTGGACAATGGAAAGCGCCCGGCGCTATTGCGACGCCCTGTCCGGCCTGCCGATCGAATCAATCGAAGAGCCGCTGGCCAAGCCCGTCACGAAAGATCTGCGCACACTGCAACAGCAGCTGTCGTTCCCCCTCGCGCTGGACGAGAGCCTGCACGGCCAAGCTGCGGATTTTCTCTGCAGTGAAGCGCCGGTGCGCCGGCTGGTGCTCAAACTGGCACCGCTCGGCGGCCTGCTGCCGGCGCTGGTGCTGGCGCAGCGGGCAAATGCCGCCGGTCTGGAATGTGTGGTCACCACGGGCATCGACAGTGCCTGCGGCACGCTGGCCGCCGCCCATCTGGCTGCCGCACTGGGGAATTCACTGGCGCACGGACTGGCCACTTCTTCATGGCTGGCACACGATACCGGGACGGTGCCGGCGATCGAGAACGGCAGGCTCTACCTACCCGAGAATTGCGGCCTCGGCTTCCGCCCGGCTTCCACCAGCCGCGCTTAGCGGCCACCCCACGGCATCACCGGCACCGTCGAGATGCTGTTCGCCGGTGCGCCGTCGATCAACTTGCGGCTGATCGCAACATAGACCAGGGTCTTGTTCTTCTCGTCCCACAGACGAACCACGCGGGTTTCCTTGAACAGGATCGAGGTATCTTCGGAAAACACCGTTTCGTCCTTCGGCAATTTCGCCGGCAGCTGGATCGGCCCGGTCTGCCGGCAGGCCAGCGAAAACTGCGAAGGGTCCTGCGCCAGGCCGAGCGAACCCGAGACGCCACCGGTCTTGGCCTGGCTCACATGGCAGGTAACGCCGGGGATTTTCGGATCGGCAAAGGCCTCGACGCAGACCTTGTGATTGGCCCCGATCAGCTTCCAGGCGGTGGTGACGCAACCGATGGTTTCGGCGCCAACGGCGGTGCTTGCCAAGGCCAGGCCGAGCATTGCGACCAGTTTCATCTGCATGCTTTCGCGCTCCAGAAACTCCCGGACCTTGCCGGGTCAATCAGTCGTCGATCGACTCGATCAATTCAAACAGGCGGCGGTAGAAATCCGGATCAGCCACGGTTTCCTCCCCCACCTTCATAAGGGATTCTTTTTCCGAAAGCCATGGCAGCGAGATCGAGCCCATGCCGGCCACGCTGACGCCGGCGCTCGAACTGCTGGATTTAAGCTCGTAGCGCGTCTGCAGCGCATTGGCGTAGACCACCGCGCCGGCCTGGATCGGCAGGCAGACCAGGGTGATGTTCAATTCCATGTGGTGTCCCGGTTCCGGCTGGAACAGCTTGCGGCCGCGCACGGTCTGCGGCTTCTGGTCGTCCACCTGATAGCCCTGGCTGAGCAGGGCGCGCTGGGCGGTCGAGCATGCTTCCGGCGGATTAAGCGGCGTGCGGTATTCGAACGGCGAGACCGCCGTAAACTGCTCGGCACGGTAGGCCGGCGCCGGTTTTGCGCAGGCGCCAAGCAGCAGTGAAGCAAGAAGGGTGGGTAGCAGAAATGAACGCATGTCTATCCGGAAAAGGCCATGTTTGCTGCGGTGCGCAAGGATAGCAGAGCCGGGGCATGAACCGAAAGCACGCCGACTGGATGCGGCACGTCGAAAAGCTGTTACCAGTGCCTTATATTGCTTTTGTGGCATGCAACTTTCCCGACAGGCCATCCACCAATAGTCACGGTCTTCACGATTGACGCATGCCGGACAAGATCAGGGAGGCATCATGGACGAAGCATTGCGATCCGCCATTCGCCGGGCCTACCGGCGCGACGAGGCCGAATGCGTGGCGGCCCTGATGCAGGAACTTTCCGCCATCCGCTACGACCGCGAAGCCGTGGCCGTTCAGGCGCGCGGGCTGGTCGAGGCGGTGCGTCGGCAGCGCAGCCACGCCAGCGGCGTCGACCACCTGATGCACGAGTTTGCGCTGTCGAGCCAGGAAGGCGTGGCCCTGATGTGCCTCGCCGAAGCCCTGCTGCGCATCCCCGACCCGGCCACCGCCGACCGCCTGATCCGCGACAAGATCAGCCATGGCGACTGGGCGGCACACCTCGGCGGCAGCCCTTCGCTGTTCGTCAATGCCGCCACCTGGGGGCTGCTGCTGACCGGCAAGCTGGTCGCCACGCACAGCGAAAGCGCCCTTGGCAGCGCGCTCTCGCGCATCCTGCGCAAGGGCGGCGAACCGCTGATCCGCAAGGGCGTCGATTTCTCGATGCGCCTGCTCGGCCAGCAGTTCGTCATGGGCGAAACCATCGAAGCGGCGCTGCAGCGCGCGGAAGAAAACGAGGCCCGCGGCTACACCCATTCCTTCGACATGCTCGGCGAGGCCGCGCTGACCGAGGCCGACGCCGAGCGTTACTGCCAGGCCTACACGCAGGCCATCCACGCCATCGGCCGCGCCAGTGGCGGACGTGGTGTGATCGAGGGGCCCGGCATTTCGGTCAAGCTTTCGGCCCTGCATCCGCGCTACACGCGCAGCCAGCGCGAGCGCGTCATGGGCGAACTGCTGCCGCGCCTGAAAGACCTGCTGCTGCTCGCCAGGGAATACGACATCGGCCTCAACATCGACGCCGAGGAAGCCGACCGGCTGGAACTGTCGCTCGACCTGCTCGCAGCGCTGGCCGCCGACCCGGACCTGGCCGGCTGGCACGGGCTGGGCTTCGTCATCCAGGCCTACCAGAAGCGCTGCCCCTTCGTCATCGACGCTCTGATCGACCTCGCCCGCCACACGCAGCGCCGGTTGATGGTCCGTCTGGTCAAGGGCGCCTACTGGGACAGCGAGATCAAGCGCGCCCAGGTCGATGGCCTCAGCGACTACCCGGTCTATACGCGCAAGGCGCATTCCGACGTCGCCTACCTCGTCTGCGCCCACCGCCTGCTCGCCGCGCCGGATGCCATCTACCCGCAGTTCGCCACGCACAATGCGCAGACACTGGCCAGCGTCGTCCACATGGCCAGGGCACGCGGCATCAACGATTACGAATTCCAGTGCCTGCACGGCATGGGTGAACCGCTCTACGACAATGTGATCAGCGCTGTGCATCTCGGCAAGCGCTGCCGCATCTATGCCCCGGTCGGCAGCCATGAAACCCTGCTGCCCTATCTGGTGCGCCGCCTGCTGGAAAACGGCGCCAACAGCTCCTTCGTCAATCGCCTCGTCGACGAGGCGGTGTCCATCGACGAACTGATCGCCGACCCGCAAGCCGCAGTGCAGGCCACCGGCGGCCAGCGCCACCCGGCGATTCCGCTGCCGCGCGAGCTGTTCGGCACCGGCCGGCTGAATTCGGCCGGCGTCGATCTCGCCGACGAAACGAGCATCACCGCGCTGCAACAGGCGCTCGACGAACTGGCCGAACGGCAATGGCAGGCGGCACCGCTGGTTGCCGGCATCCCGCATTGTTCCGGCACCGCGCTGCCCGTGCGCAATCCGGCCAAGCGCGCGGAGCAGGTCGGCACGGTGATCGAGGCCGAGCACTGGATGGTCGGGCAGGCGCTGGCCAATGCCACGGCGGCCAGCGCCGGCTGGCACCGGACACCGCCCGCCGAACGCTCGGCACTGCTGCTGCGCGCCGCCGAGTTGCTGGAAAGCCGGCAAGCGCAGATCGTCAGCCTGTGCCTCCGCGAGGCAGGCAAGACCTGGCCCAACGCCATTGCCGAACTGCGCGAGGCCGTCGATTTCTGCCGCTACTACGCGCAGCAACTGGTCAACGGTCAATTCGATAACGCGCCGGAAGCGCCCGGCCCCGTCGCCTGCATCAGCCCGTGGAATTTCCCGCTGGCCATCTTCATCGGCCAGGTCAGCGCCGCACTGGCCGCCGGCAGCCCGGTCATCGCCAAGCCGGCCGAGCAGACGCCACTGATCGCCCACCTGGCCGTGCAACTGCTGCACCAGGCCGGCATCCCGCCCGCCGTGCTGCAGTTTTTACCCGGACGCGGCGAAACGGTCGGCGCCCGGCTGACTGCCGATCCACGGGTGCGCGGCGTCGTCTTCACCGGCTCGACCGAGGTTGCCCGCCTGATCAACCGGAGCATCGCTGAACGCCAAGGGGTACGCCTGATCGCCGAAACCGGCGGCCAGAACGCGATGATCGTCGATTCCTCGGCACTGCCCGAGCAGGTCGTGCAGGACGTGCTGAGCTCCGGCTTCGACAGCGCCGGCCAGCGCTGTTCGGCCTTGCGCGTGCTCTGCCTGCAGCACGACATTGCCGGACGCACGCTGGCAATGCTCAAGGCAGCGATGGCCCAGCTGGTCATCGGCGACCCGGCGCAACTGGCCACCGACATCGGCCCGGTCATCGACGAAGAGGCGCGCGACAAGCTGCTGCAGCACATCGAACACATGAAATCGCTGGGCCGGCCGGTGCATCAACTGCCCTTGCCGGAACACTGCCGGCAAGGCTGCTTCGTGCAGCCGACACTGATCGAGATCGAAGCCCTGAGCGAGCTGCGGCACGAGGTCTTCGGCCCGGTCGTGCATGTACTGCGCTTTGCCGGCGCGGAGCTACCGGCGCTGATCGAAGACATCAACGCCACCGGCTACGGCCTGACGCTGGGCCTGCACAGCCGCATCGACGAAACCATTGAGCGAGTCAGCAATAGCGCCCATGTCGGCAACCTCTACGTAAATCGCAACATGGTTGGTGCCGTCGTCGGGGTACAGCCCTTCGGTGGCGAAGGCCTGTCCGGCACTGGCCCGAAAGCCGGCGGGCCGCTCTACCTGCATCGGCTGGCCGACAGCACCGGCGTCACCCCGGCCATGCTCGACGCACCGATTGCCGACGGCGCAACCAGGCAAACGCTGGAGGTGCTGCACGCTTTCAGCCAGTGGGCCGAGACCTGCGGCTACCACGCACTCGTCGACACCTGCCGCGACTACGCCGGAGAAAGCCTGCTGCCGCTGTGCCTGACGCTGCCGGGGCCGACCGGCGAACGCAACACGCTGCGCTTTGCCCCGCGCGGCCGCCTGCTGTGTCTGGCGCAGGACATCGACGCCCTGCTCGCGCAACTGGCCGCCGTCTTCGCCACCGGCAATCAGTCTGCCGTCGGCAACGATGCCGCCGGCCGCGCGCTGATCGCCCTGCTGCCCTCGACACTGGCTGCCTGCGTCGAACTGCGCGCGCCCGATGACTGCACGCACATTGCCGGCGTGCTCTACGACGGTGACGAGGAAGAAAGCATCCGCCGGCAACTGGCCGAGCGCGATGGCCCGCTGCTGCCGCTTGTCCGGCCGGCCGGCGAAATACAACGCCGACGCTACCCGCTCTACCGCCTGCTCAGCGAACGGGTACTCAGCGTGAACACCACGGCAGCCGGCGGCAACACGACGCTGATGACACTTGGTGCCTGAAACGAGAGGCGGGTTCAAAGCTGAAAATGCTGCTAAGGGAATGCTGATTCAGCCCGTCACACCGGCGGAAGCCGGTGTCCAGTTCGTTGAATTTTCTGGATTCCGGCGTTCGCCGGAATGACGAATTTGGACTCAATCAACGCCTCCCTAAGCGCGGCGAACAATGCGAAGCCTCTTAGCCGAAAAGGGCGGAAAGATAACGTCTCTCAGACCAACCCAAGTTCTTCCCGCACATCCTGAGCAGTCAGGATTCCGCTCTTGCAGAAGAGCCGTTGAAGCCCGTCAGGACCGAGCGTCAGTTGGTTCGGATCGCGGAGTTTGGCGTCGACCATCACGACCAGTGCTTCAGCCTCGACAAGCACAACTTCGCTGACCTCGGTCTCCATCTTGAGGCCTCGAATCAGGTCATCAAACTCGTCCTTGAAGCCGCTGGAAACGAGCACGTAATAAAGGTTGCGCAGGTGGCGCCGTCGCTTGATTTCACGGCTCTGCGTAGTGATGTACTCACGGATTGTCCTGTCGTCGGTGCCCATCGAGTACCCGTTCTGGCGAGCCTTCGAGTCCCACAAGATCGCGTAGGAATAGTCGTTCGCGAGTGCAAGGCCATCTTGAATCCGGCCTTGCCCCTGGCCAAGTAGCTGCGTCTCGTAACCGAGGATTGTGAAAGCCGCGTGGACGCTCTTTTCGAGA